>JBBQYL010000102.1:0-17466 GCA_038208735.1 Burkholderiales bacterium | reverse complement strand
TGGGCTTCCTGCGACGGCTTCGACGCCTGCGACTGGGGTGATTGCGGCTGGTCGTCCGACACCCCCAAAGAGTCGCGCCAAGTGCGCCGACGCCGCCGGCGCGGGGAGCCGGTGACGGGCGAGCAGGCCGCCGGCGAGCCCCAGGAAGGCTAGCCCGCGTTCACAGCGGTGGCCATCCCGGATACCATCCGCCCTATCAGCGACATGAGATTTCGGAGAGCGCGAGCCATGCAGATCCAGGAAGCCGTCGAGAGCTGCGTCACCAGGAAGTACGCCGATTTCACCTCGTGCGCCACGCGCTCGGAGTACTGGTGGTTCGTGCTGTTCCTGTGCATCATCAACGTGATGCTCGGCTTCGCGGCCGAATGGGCCGCGGGCGTGTTCGGGCTGGTGATGCTGGTGCCCTACTTCGCGGTCGGCACGCGCCGGCTGCGCGACACCGACCGCAGCCCGTGGTGGTGGGCGCTGCTCGTCGTGCCGGTGGTCGGCTGGGTCGCGCTGGTGGTGTTCTTCGCGCAGCTGGGCAAGACCACGCCCACGCCGACCTGATCCTGGCCGGTCAGGTCAGGCGCGCTGGAACTTGAACACCGCCACGCTGGCCATCAGGTTGGGCCGGCGCCGCACCACGCGGCCGCCCTGCAGGCCGAACGACTCGAGGATGTCGAGGCCGTTCCTGCGCGCCAGCACCTCGAAGTCGGCGTGTGTCGTCACGCGGATGTTGGGCGTGTCGTACCACTCGTAGGGCAGCACGCGCGTGACGGGCATGCGGCCCATCGCGATGTGCAGGCGGTTGGGCCAGTGCGCGAAGTTGGGAAAGCTCACGATGCCGATGCGGCCCACGCGCGCCGTCTCGCGCAGCATCTTCTCGGTGTTGCGCAGGTGCTGCAGGGTGTCGAGCTGCAGCACCACGTCGAAGCTGTGGTCGTCGAACAGGGCCAGGCCCTCCTCGAGGTTCAGCTGGATCACGTTGACGCCGCGCTGCATGCTGGCGAGCACGTTGGCGTCGTCTATCTCGATGCCGTAGCCGGTGCATCCGTGGTGCTTCTTCAGGTGGGCCAGCACCTCGCCGATGCCGCAGCCGAGGTCGAGCACGCGCGAGCCGCGCGGCACCAGGCTCGTGATGATCTCCAGATCGCGTCGCTCGCTCATTGCTTCACCTCTTGCGCGATGCGCTCGAAGTACGCCTGCATCACGCCGTGGTACCTCGGGTCCTCCAGCAGGAACGCGTCGTGGCCGTGGGGCGCGTCGATCTCGGCGTAGGACACCTCGACGCGGTTGTCCACCAGCGCCTTGACGATCTCGCGCGAGCGCTGCGGCGCGAAGCGCCAGTCGGTGGTGAAGCTCACCACCAGGAAGCGGCAGGCGCGCGCCGTGGCGAACGCGGCCGACAGGTCGCCGTCGTGCGCGTGCGCCGGGTCGAAGTAGTCGAGCGCGCGGGTGATCAGCAGGTAGGTGTTGGCGTCGAAGTACTCGCTGAACTTGTCGCCCTGGTAGCGCAGGTAGCTCTCCACCTGGAACTCGATGTCCTGGGTGGAATAGTTGTGGCGCGGACCGACCGGATCCTGGTTGGCCATGCGCGTGGCGCGGCCGAACTTGGCCTCCATCGAGTCGTCCGACAGGTAGGTGATGTGGCCGATCATCCGCGCCACGCGCAGCCCGCGCTTGGGCACGGTGCCGGCCTGGGTGTAGTGGCCGCCGTGGAAGTCGGGGTCGGTGATGATGGCGCGCCGGGCCACCTCGTTGAAGGCGATGTTCTGCGCCGACAGCTTGGGCGCGGTGGCCACGGCCACGCAGTGCGCCACGCGCTCGGGATAGCGCAGCGTCCATGCCAGCGCCTGCATGCCGCCCAGGCTGCCACCGAGCACGGCGGCGAGCCTGGCAATGCCCAGGCGCTCGATGAGTCGGGCCTGCGCGTCGACCCAGTCCTCCACGGTGACCACCGGGAAGTCGGCGCCGTAGACGCGGCCCTGGGCGGCCGGGTCGGGATTGCGGTCGGTGGGGCCGGTGGAGCCGAAGCACGAGCCAGGGTTGTTGACGCCGATGACGAAGAAGTGGTCGGTGTCGAGCGGCTTGCCCGGGCCGACGAGGTTGTCCCACCATCCGGTGTCGCCCTGGGGAGAGACGCCGGCCACGTGGTGGCTGGCGTTGAGCGCGTGGCACACGAGCACGGCGTTGTCGCGTGCGGCGTTGAGCGTGCCGTAGGTCTCGTAGACCAGCGTGTAGTCGGTCAGCTGCTTGCCGCTGGTGAGCGGCAGCGGCTCGGCGAAGTGCATCGCCTGCGGCTCGATTCGGCCGATGGAACCCATCTCGGCACCCTTCTTCAGTCAGTCATCCGGGGCAACAACGGACACCGACAGGGCGCCCTTTTAGCGATATTTGTAGAGCGCCCGCAAGCCGGAAATCAAATCGGCGCTGTAGGCTGATTATAGTGGGCCGCTATGAACCGAGCCTTGCTGTCCGTTGCCCGCGCTACTATCGGCGCGCTCGCTCTCGTGCTCGCCGCCGGCGTCCACGCGCAGGAGACCGCCGCCGACACGTCCGGCGCCACCGAGCCCACCCGGCCGCGCGAACCGCTGCCGCTGTGGGAGATCGGCCTTGTGGGCATCGCGGCCTACCAGCCGGCGTATCCCGGCTCCGACCAGGACCTGGCGCGCGTGCGCGTCCTGCCCTTCGGCATCTACCGCGGCTCGCTGCTGCGCGCCGACGGCAACGGCATCGGGCTGCGCGGCTTCCGCTCCAAGCGCATCGAGTGGGACGTGAGTGGCTCGGGCTCGTTCGGCTCGGCGGCCAACAAGGTGCACGTGCGCCAGGGCATGCCCGCCATCGGCACGCTGGTGGAGATCGGGCCGGCGCTCAAGGTCAACCTCGGCGACCTGGTGGACGACAAGCGCGAGCCGCGCCTCACGCAGCTCGAGATTCCGGTGCGCGCCGTGTTCGACGTCAACGACGGCTTCTCGCACCGCGGCTGGACCTTCGAGCCGCGCCTGTCGCACACCGCGTGGACGGGCCCGTCGTTCGCGCTGGTGTTCTCGGCCAGCGCGCTGTTCGGCGACCGCACGCTCAACCACCTCTACTACGGCGTCGACGCGCCCTACGCCACGGCAGACCGCCCGGCCTACGACGCCAAGGCCGGCCTGATCGCCACGCGCCTGAACGCCAGCCTGCGCCATCGCATCAATTCGACGCTGCGCCTGCAGTACTTCGCGCAGGTGGAGACGGTGCGCGGCGCGGCCAACGAAGACAGCCCGCTGGTGCGCAGCAGGCAGGACGCGGGGCTGGGCGTGAGCCTGATCTGGGGCGCGTGGCACTCCGCCGAGTCCGGCGCGGAATGAGTCGCGCTTGAGACTCGCCGACGAGATCAGCATCCGGCCCGCGCCCGACCGGGGCGGGGTGCCGCAGTGCGAGATCTGCATCGCGGGCCGCGCCACCGGCCTGCGCGTTCCCGGCAAGTTGTTCGAGGCCGCCGTGGAGATCGACGGTCGCTACCTCGTCTTCATCACCGAGGGCGTGACGATGGAGGAGCTGTTGTCCATCCACCTCGTGTCGGGCGACGGACGGCTGCTGGACACCGCCGGCATGGGCTTGATGTATGCGTTGGGCATCTTCGCGCGCCTGAAGCTGGAACCGCCGCGCGAGGTGCGCTTCCAGTTCCTGGGCGACGTCACGTGGAGCGTGGACATCCACGCCGAACCGCGCTGGGCGTGGCCGATCTGGCGCGAGGCGCCGGGCGTGCGCCGCCCCTGGGCATTCAAGCGCGCGTTTCGCGTGCGCGCGGGCGCACTGGCGCCCCTGGCCCCGCCCATGTCCGCCTGAGGGCGAGGGAAGTCACCCGCGCGGGCCGAGCGGGGCAGCGCTACATTGCCGGAACGCACGATTCGCATGCGATCGTCCGCTTGGTCATCAAGTTTTGAAGGCAAAGCGCCGAAGATGCCGAGATCGGGCTCCCCCTGTGCGGGCGAGTCTTCAAAAAAACCCAAGAGACAACCCCATGCCCGTCTGGCTGCTGTCGCTCGACCGCTTCTTCCCCATCCGCTACCTGGCGTGGATCACCTGCGCCGTCGTGATGCTGCTCGGGGCGTTCACCGAAGTCCTCGGACATGGCGGCTGGCCCTGGGCCGTGCTGGGGCTGGTGGGCGTGATCACCGGCGTGCGCGACGTGCGCCAGCGCCGCCACTCGATCCTGCGCAACTATCCGGTGATCGGGCACCTGCGCTTCCTGTTCGAGTTCATCCGCCCCGAGATGCGCCAGTACTTCATCGAGGGCGACAACGAGGCCGCGCCGTTCTCGCGCCAGCAGCGCTCGCTCGTCTACCAGCGCGCCAAGGGCGACTCCGACAAGCGGCCGCTGGGCACGCAGCTCGACGTGCATGCCGAGGGCTACGAGTGGATCAACCATTCGCTGCAGCCCACCAGGCTGGCGTCGCACGACTTCCGCGTGACCATCGGCCCGAACTGCGCCCAGCCCTACGAGGCCAGCATCTTCAACATCAGCGCGATGAGCTTCGGCGCCCTCAGCGGCGCGGCCATCCGCGCGTTGAATGGCGGCGCGCTGCGCGGCAACTTCGCGCACGACACGGGCGAGGGTTCCATCAGCGTGCACCACCGCGCGCAGGGCGGCGACCTCATCTGGGAGGTGGCCTCGGGCTACTTCGGCTGTCGCAACGCCGACGGCACGTTCAACGCCGAGCTCTTCACGAAGAACGCCAGCGAGCCGCAGGTGAAGATGATCGAGATCAAGCTGAGCCAGGGCGCCAAGCCGGGGCACGGCGGCGTGCTGCCGGGGCCGAAGGTCACGCGCGAGATCGCCGAGGCCCGCGGCGTGGAGATCGGCGTCGACTGCATCTCGCCGGCCAGCCACAGCGCGTTCTCCACGCCGGTGGAGATGCTGCAGTTCATCGCGCGGCTGCGCGACCTGTCGGGCGGCAAGCCCACCGGGTTCAAGTTCTGCGTGGGCCATCCCTGGGAGTGGTTCGCGCTGGCCAAGGCGATGCTGGAGACGGGCCTGCTGCCCGACTTCATCGTGGTCGACGGCGGCGAGGGCGGCACCGGCGCCGCGCCGCTGGAGTTCATCGACCACGTGGGCGCGCCGCTGCAGGAAGGCCTGCTGCTGGTGCACAACACGCTGGTCGGCCTGAACCTGCGCGACAAGATCAAGATCGGCTGCGCCGGCAAGGTGGTCAGCGCGTTCGACATCGCGCGCATGATGGCGCTCGGCGCCAACTGGTGCAATTCGGCGCGCGGCTTCATGTTCGCGCTCGGCTGCATCCAGGCGCAGACCTGCCACACCGACCACTGCCCCACGGGCGTGGCCACGCAGGATCCGCTGCGCCAGAAGGCGCTGGTGGTGCCCTCCAAGATCGAGCGCGTGCACAACTTCCATCGCAACACGCTGGAGGCGCTCAAGGAGCTGGTGCAGGCCGCCGGCCTGAAGCATCCCAACCAGATCACCGCCAACCACGTGGTGCGCCGCGTGGCGGGCGACAAGGTGAAGCTGCTGGCCAACCATCTCGAGTTCGTGGCGCCGGGCGAGCTGCTGGCCGCGATGCGCGGCGAGGCGGAGTGGCCGCACAACGTCTACAAGGTGTACTGGCCGCTCGCGCGAGCCGACAGCTTTGCGCCGGCGACCGGCACGGAACCCCTGAAGGTGCCGCTGCCGACCATCGAGGAGCCGGCGGATCTCGACCTGGCGATCTGACCAGAGGCCTGGCATCTCCGCCGTACCCGGCGGCGATGACCCCTCGGGTCCTACGCCGCGGGCGGCAGCGTGTCGATGAAGCTCTGGCGCGCGGCCAGCTTGTCGGCCAGGCGCACGATGTTGGGGTACTCGGCGCGCCAGTCGTTCTGCGGGAAGCGGAAATCGAGGTAGCCCAGCGCGCAGCCGACGGCGATGTCGGCCAACGAGAAGTGCGTGCCCACGCAGTACGCCTTGTCGCCCAGGCCCTGGCTGATGGACTTGAGCGTGGCGGCGATGCGCACCTGCTGGCGGTCGATCCAGGCCTGCGAGCGCTGCGCCTCGGAGCGGCCGGCCCACGTGGCCTCCAGGCGGGCGGCGATGGCGGCGTCGATCATGCCGTCGGCCAGCGCCTCCCACGTGCGCACCTCGACGCGCTCGCGGCCCGACGACGGGATGAGCTTGCCCACCGGCGACAGCGTGTCGACGTATTCGACGATGACGCGCGAATCGAACACCGCCTCGGCGCCTTCCATGACGAGGCACGGCACCTTGCCCAGCGGGTTGGAGGCGAGGATGGCGTCGCTGCCCCAGACGTCTTCGAGCACGAAGTTGTAGTCGAGCTTCTTCTCCGCCAGCACGACACGCACCTTGCGAACGTAGGGGCTGGTGAGAGATCCGATGAGTTTCATGTGGGCAGGGAGCTTGGACTGAGCTTCATTCTATAGAAGCGACCCGCGAAAAGCGGGGCGACGGAGGCCCCCTTGCGGGGGGCCCTTGAACTGGGGGGCGCCTGTCTCCGAGGCGCAACACGACAGCGGCGCCGGTTCAGGCCGCCGCGAAGTGGCGTCGCGCCTCCAGGCCCAGCCCGGTGGCGACGCTGGCGAAACGGTCGCCGTGCACGGCCTGTGCGTTGGGAAACGCCGCCGTGAGGCGGTCGGCCAGCAGGCGCAGGCCGGTGGAGCCGCCGGTGAAATAGAGCGCGTCGATGGCGTCGGGCTGCAGGCCGGCCAGGCGCGCGGTGTCGAGCGCCGCCTGGACGATGCGTTCGAGGTCGTGCGAGATCGCGGCCACGGCCTGCTCCTCGCTGACGCTCACCACCAGGTCGCGCTCGATCTCGAACAGGTCGACCTCGTGCGTGCCGCCCTGCGCCACGGCGATCTTCGCGTCCTCGGCGAGGCCGGCCAGCGAGTGGCCCAGGCGGTCGCGCAGCGTGGTCATCAGGCGGGCGTGGTGGCGCGGGTCGGCGTAGTCGTCGCGCATGGAGGCGATCTCCATCAGGCGCTGCGGGCGGTAGACGGTGTTGATCAGGTGCCAGGTGGCCAGGTCGAAGTAGACGCGGCTGGGCACCTGCAGCGGGGCGCGAGTGCCGCGCGCCGGCCCGTAGGCGCCGAAGCCCAGCGCCGGCAGGATGCGGGCGAGCTCCACCTGGCGGTCGAAGTCGGTGCCGGCGGAGTGCACGCCGTGGCTGGCCAGGATGTCGCCACGGCGGTCGGCGTGGGCGCGGCGCTCGGGGCCGACGCGCACCACCGAGAAGTCGGACGTGCCGCCGCCGATGTCGGCCACGATCACCGTCTGCTCCCGCGTGACCTGCTCCTCGTAGTGGAAGGCGGCGGCGATGGGCTCGTACTGGAAGCGCACGTCCTTGAAGCCGACCGTGCGGGCGGCCGCCTCCAGCGAGGCCTGGGCGGCGGCGTCGCGCTGCGGGTCGTCGTCGACGAAGAACACGGGGCGGCCCAGCACGATGCGCTCCAGGTCGCGGCCGGCATGCGCCTCGGCGGCGCGCTTCAGGTGCAGCAGGTAGCTGGCGATGACGTCGCCGAAGGCCACCGACCGGCCGGCGCCGATGTCGGTGTGTTGATCCATCAGCGCCGAGCCCAGCACGCTCTTCATCGAGCGCATCAGGCGGCCGTCGGTGCCGTCCACGTAGGCGGCGACCGCGGCGCGGCCGTACTGCTTGGGCAGGGTGTGCAGGTCCTTGCCCTCGGCCACGTAGAACACGGCGGTGGGCATGGTTCGGCCGCGTTCGCCGTGCTGGGGCTCCAGTGGCACCAGGGCCATGCCGGCGTCGGTGGGCACGGCCACGGCCGAGTTGGAGGTGCCGAAATCGATGGCGCAATAGTCGCGCGCGGAGGCCTGCATGGGAATTGGGGGCGAAAGGGGCGTGATTGTGCGAGGGTCGGACCCTCTCGTCAATGGTGGGGTGCGGCGCGCCAAATCGACGGCGAGACGCCGGAAATCACCCCCTGTATTCGGGTTGCCCCTAGCCCACGGGCGCCGCGACCCGTAAAATCGTCGGGTTTTGCGCCTTCCAGTCTCCGCGCGCCAGCCGGCGAGCCCAGCCCGAGTTCCCATGCCTCATTCCGCCCTCACCGCCCTGTCGCCGCTCGACGGCCGATACGCCCCCAAGCTCGCCGCGCTGCGCCCGCTGCTGTCCGAGTTCGGCCTGATGCACCGCCGCGTGCAGGTCGAGGTGGAGTGGCTCATCGCGCTGTCCGAGGCCGGTTTCGCCGAGTTCCCCGCGCTGCCGGAGTCCGCCAAGGGCCTGCTGCGCTCGCTGGTGGTGCGCTTCTCCGAGGCCGACGCCCAGGCGATCAAGGACATCGAGAAAGAGACCAACCACGACGTCAAGGCCGTCGAGTACTGGCTGCGCGCGCGCATCGGCCACGTGCCCGAGCTCAAGGACAAGCTGGAGTTCATCCACGTCGCCTGCACCAGCGAGGACATCAACAACACCCGCCACGCGCTGATGCTCAAGTCCGCCCGCGAGCAGGTGCTGCTGCCGGCCATCGACGGCATTCTCACGCGCATGCAGGCCATGGCGCATCGCTTCGCCGCGGTGCCCATGCTGGCCCGCACGCACGGCCAGACGGCCAGCCCCACCACGGTGGGCAAGGAAGTGGCCAACGTGCTGGCGCGCCTGAAGCACGCCCGCGGGCGCATCGCCGACGTGGTGCTGCTGGCCAAGATGAACGGCGCGGTGGGCAACTACAACGCGCACGTCTCGGCCTACCCCGAGGCCGACTGGGAGGAGTTCTCGCGCAAGGTCGTCGAGGAGCGCCTGGGCCTCAAGCTCAATCCGTACACCGTCCAGATCGAGCCGCACGACTACATGGCCGAGCTGTTCGACGCCACCGTGCGCCTGAACACCATCCTCATCGACTGGTCGCGCGACGTCTGGGGCTACGTGAGCCTGGGCTACTTCAAGCAGAAGACCAGGCCGGGCGAGGTGGGCTCGTCCACCATGCCGCACAAGGTCAACCCGATCGACTTCGAGAACGCCGAAGGCAACCTCGGCATGGCCAACGCGATGCTCACGCACATGTCGCAGAAGCTGCCGGTGAGCCGCTGGCAGCGGGACCTGACCGACTCCACGGTGCTGCGCAACATGGGCGTGTCCATCGGCTATTCGGTGCTGGCCTACGACAGCCTCACCCGCGGTCTCGACAAGCTCGAGCTCAACGAGGCCCGCCTGGCCGAGGACCTGGACGGCTCCTGGGAAGTGCTGGCCGAACCCATCCAGACGGTGATGCGCCGCCATGGCCTGCCCGACCCGTACGACCAGCTGAAGAAGTTCACGCGCGGCCAGCCGATGACGCGTGAGCTGATCCAGGGCTTCGTCGCCGCGCTCGACCTGCCCGAGGCGGACAAGGCCAGGCTGCTGGCGATGACGCCGGGCAGCTACACCGGCATCGGGGCCGAGCTGGCCGCGAAGATCAGACTCTGACAAACGACGCGGCCTCCGGGCCGCGTTTCTACATCCCACGACAACAAGGACACCGACGATGCGATTCACCGACACCCTGCAAGCCGCCTCCCTGCGCAACGACTCCACGCTGTGCGTGGGGCTCGATCCCGAGCCCGCGAAGTTTCCGGGCGCGTGGAAGGGCGACGCGAGCAAGGTGTTCGACTTCTGCGCCCGCATCGACGACGCCACCAAGGACGTGGTGTCGGCCTACAAGCCGCAGATCGCCTACTTCGCCGCCCAGCGCGCCGAAGACCAGCTCGAGGAGCTGATGGCCTACATCCGCCGCACGGCGCCGGGCGTGCCGGTGATCCTGGACGCCAAGCGCGGCGACATCGGCGCCACCGCCGAGCAGTACGCCCGCGAGGCCTTCGTCCGCTACCAGGCCGACGCCGTCACGCTGTCGCCGTTCATGGGCTTCGACTCGCTCGAGCCCTACATGAAGCACGACGGCAAGGGCCTCATCCTGCTGTGTCGCACCTCCAACCCGGGCGGCTCCGACCTGCAGGCGCAGGTGCTGGCCAACGGCGACAAGCTGTTCGAGCACATCGCCCGGCTGGCCGCCGGCGCGTGGAACAGCAACGGGCAGCTGGCCCTGGTGGTGGGCGCCACCTTCCCCGCCGAACTGGCCCGGGTGCGCGAGCTGGCGCCCACCCTGCCGCTGCTGATCCCCGGCATCGGCGCCCAGGGCGGCGACATCGACGCCACCGTGCGCGCCGGCTGGCGCGCCGACGGTCCGATCATCGTCAGCTCGTCGCGCGCGATCCTGTATGCCGGCGCGGGCGACGACTTCGCCGCCGCCGCCCGCCAGGCGGCGCTGGCCACGCGCGCCGCCCTGAACACGTCCATCGGCGCCGTCCGCTGAGCCGCGCCGAATCGGCGATTTCCCGCGAAGTTCAACCCGTTACGGATCGAAGCCTCGAATTCGGGTGAAACTAGGGGGATAGGGGGCGAGCCGTTGACGGGTCGCCATAAGAACATCGATGGCTGAACCACCGCCGAACAAGGAGGCCAGGCACCGCCTGCGCCAGTCGCTGACGCGCCACCTGCTGGACGCGGCGGCGGGGGTCGCGTTCGTCTCGGCGGTCATGTTCCTGGTATTCGGCCATCCGCTCGACTGGGTGGCGCGGCTGTCGCTCACCACCGCTTTCCTCGGCCTGGGCGGCGTGGCGGTCGCGTTGCGGCGCGACGCCGGCAGCGGCCTGCAGGCCCGGGCGCTGCCCTACGTCATCGGCGCGGCCATCGGCCTTTCCGGCGTGGCGGCGGCGGTGGCCGGCGAGGGCCTGATGTCGCCGGCGCTGGCCATCGTGGGCGTGCTGCTGTGCCTGTTCACCGTGGTGGGGGGCCTGCGTGCCGGCCTGCTCGCGGCGGCCATCGGCGCCGGCGCGCTGCTGTTGCTGGCCGCGGCGATGGCGCTCGACTGGCTGTCGTCGGCCGGCATCGTGCTGCGCGGCCCCCTGTTGTACCTGGTGCGTCCCCTGCTCACGCACGCGCTGGTGCTGGGCGTCGCGCTGGGCGGCGGCGAGCTGCTGGGCCGCACCCTCGACCGCACCCTGCGCAGCGCCGACGAGCGCGAGCGCCGCTTCCTCGGCCTGCTGGCCGTGGCGGCAGACGCTTACTGGGAGATGGACGGCGGCGGCCGCCTCATCCGCTTCTCCGCGAAGGAGGATCTGCGCAACTTCGTGGGGCTGCGCCGCCACGGCGTCGACGCCGGCATGGGCAAGCCGCTGTGGGAGACGCGCGGCGTCCTGTTCGACCAGCAGGTGCTGGAGGCCTTCCGCTCGGAACTCGCGGCGCGCCTGCCCATGCGCGACGTGCCGCTGCGCTGGAGCGACGTCGCCGGCCGCGTGCGCCACTTCACGCTCAGCGCCGAGCCGCGCACCAGCGAGGCCGGCAAGTTCGCGGGCTACTGGGGCGTGCTGCGCGACATCACGCAGGACGTGAAGGCGCGCCAGGCGCTGTGGTCCACCGAGACGCGCTATCAAGACCTGTTCCGCCGCATCCCCACGCCGCTGGTGCTGCATCGCGAAGGCCGGGTGCTGGACACCAACCCCGCAGCCGTCGCGCTGTTCGGCTTCAGCGACCTGCGCGCGATGCTGGGGCAGGGCCTCGTGGGGCTGTTCGAGGAAGGGGAGTCGCGCGAACGCGCCTCCGCCCACATGCAGATGCTCGACGCGATGAGCGCCGGCGAAGGCCTGCCCGAGGCCGAGTTCAGGCTCACGCCCGGCGCCGACCGCGTGCTGACCGTGCGCGTCAGCAGCGTGCGCGTGGACGTCGACGGCGAGGCGGCCACGCTGTCCATCATCACCGACGATACCGAACGCCGCGCCGCCGAGGACCTGGTGCGGCGCAGCGAGACGCTGCTGTCGCACCTCGTCTCCACCAGCCCCGACTGGATCACGCTCACCGAGTTCGCCAGCGGCCGCTACGCGATGGTCAACCCCACCTTCCTGGCCACCACCGGCTACCGCGCCGAGGAGGTGATCGGCCGCACGCCCAGCGAGCTGGGGCTGTGGGCCGATGCCACGCAGCGCGACCGCATCTACCGCATGCTCGACCAGCACCAGGCCGTGCAGAACTTCCCGGCCACGATGACCACGCGCGACCGGCGCCGCGTGTCGATGCTGGTATCGGCGGCGCGCTTCACCATCGACGACGTCGACTACCAGATGACCAGCGCGCGCGACGTCACCGCCAGCGAGCAGGCGCGGCGCGAGCGCGAGGCGATCCTCGAGAACGCGCTGGTGGGCATCTCGTTCACGCGCGACCGCCGCATCGTGATGACCAACGCGCGTTTCGACGAGATGTTCGGCTGGCCGCGCGGCGCGCTGCAGAACCAGCAGCAGCGCGTGGTGTGGCCGTCCGACGCGGCATTCGAGACGATGGCCGAGCAGGTGGCGCCGGCGCTGCAGCGCGGCGAGCAGGTGGACATCGAGGCGCCGCTGATGCGCCGCGACGGCAGCACGTTCACCGGCCGCCTGCTGGCCAAGGCGCTCGACCCCACGCAGCCGGCCAGCGGCACCATCTGGCTGGCCGAGGACGTCACCGAGCGACGCCTCGTCGAGCAGGCGCTGGCGCGCGCCCGCGACGAGGCCGAGGCCGCCAACCGCGCCAAGAGCGCGTTCCTGGCCAACACCAGCCACGAGATCCGCACGCCGCTCAACGCGCTGGTGGGCCTGGCGCAGCTGGCCCGCACGCCCGAGGTGGACGACCGCCGGCGGCTGCAGTACATCGAGCAGATCTGCGAGTCGGCCGACATGCTTTCGGCCATCCTCTCCGACATCCTCGACCTGTCCAAGATCGAGGCCGGCAAGCTCATCGTCGATCGCGTGGCGTTCGACCTGCGCGGCCTGATCGGCACGCTCAGGCAGGCCTACGGCGCGCTCGCCGACACCAAGGGCCTGACGCTCTACGTCAACATCGACGACGACGTGCCGCCGCACGTGCTGGGCGACCCGATGCGGCTGCGCCAGGTGCTCACCAACTACCTCACCAACGCGCTGAAGTTCACCACCGAGGGCAGCATCCTCCTCAACGTGCATCGCGGCGCCGGCTACCGACTCCGATTCGAGGTCGTCGACACCGGCGCGGGCATGGACGGCGCGGGCCTGGCGATGCTGTTCCTGCCGTTCAGCCAGATCGACAACTCCATCACGCGCAAGGTGGGCGGCACCGGCCTGGGCCTGTCGATCTGCAGCGAGCTGGCGCGGTTGATGGACGGCACCGTTGGCGTCAACAGCGAGCCCGGCAAGGGCAGCGAGTTCTGGGTCGACCTGCCGCTGCCGCCGGTCACCGCGCAGCAGCTGGAGGAGCACGAAAGCACCTCGGGCCTCGACGCGTTGCAGGGCACGCGCGTTCTGATGGTGGAGGACAACCCGGTCAACATGATGATCGCGGTGGCACTCCTGGAACGCTGGGGCGCCATCGTCGACCAGGCCGACGACGGCGCGAGCGCGCTGCACGCCATCGACGTCGCGCACCACTCGGGCAACCCGTTCGACATCGTGCTGATGGACGTGCAGATGCCCGGCATGAGCGGCCACGAGGTCACCCGCCGCCTGCGCCAGCGCTACGACCGCAACACGCTCCCCGTCGTGGCCCTCACCGCCGCGGCACTGGTGTCCGAACGCGAGGACGCCATGGCCGCGGGCATGAACGACTTCCTCACCAAGCCGATCGACGCCGACCGCCTGCGGCAGACGCTGCGGCAGGTGTTGATGGAGGCCGAGGCGAACGCGGAACGCTAAGGGCCAGACCCTTCAGATTCGTCATTACACTTCGCGCATGCAAGCACTGACCCCTTCCGCCCGTCCCCGCATCGGCTGGGGCCTCGTCGGCGCCGGCGGCATCTCCGACCATCTCGCACGCGCGTTGTCGCACGTGCCCGAGGCGCGCCTCGTGGCCGTCGGCTCGCGCGACGTGGCCAAGGCGCAGGCGTTTATCGACAAGCCGCGCGAGCACGAGGCCATCGTTGAGCCCGTACGGGCTCATGGCAGCTACCAGGCGCTGGTGGACGACCCCGGCGTGGACGTCGTCTACATCGGCACGCCGCATCCCGACCACGTCGACACGATGCGGCTGGCCATCGCCGCGGGCAAGGCGGTGCTGTGCGAGAAGCCGTTCACGCTCAACCGGCGCGAGGCCGAGGCGGCCGTCGCGCTCGCGCGCAGGCGCGACGTCTTCCTGATGGAGGCGATGTGGATGCGCTACGTGCCCGCGATGGTGGAGCTCAAGCGCCTGCTGGCTGCAGGCGCCATCGGCGAGCTGGTGTCGGTGTCGGCCGACTTCGGCTTCTCCGCCGCGGGGCTGCCGGCCACGCACCGCGCGCTGGCGCCCGAGCTGGGCGGCGGCGGCCTGCTGGACATCGGCATCTACCCGCTCAACCTCGCCGCCTTCGTGCTGGGCGACAGCGTGGGCGCGCAGGCCGACGCCGAGCTGGGCCCCACCGGCGTCGACGTGCACACCGTCTTCAACCTGCGCCATGCGGGCGGCCAGCGCAGCCAGGGCATGTGCTCGCTGCGGTCCACCACCGCCTGCCGCGCCACGATCCTGGGCACCGACGGCCGCATCGACATCACGCCGCCGTTCTACGCGGCGCAGCAGCTGCAGCTGGCCCGGGGCACGCGGCCGCCCGAGGAGACGCCGGTGGAAATCATCGACAGGCCCTGGCGTGGCAACCGCTATGTCCACCAGGTGGAAGAGGTGCACCGCTGCCTGCGCGCCGGCCTCGCCGAGAGCCCGGTGATGCCGCTGGACGAGACCGTGGCGCTGGTGGGCTGGATGGACGCGATGCGCGCGCAGTTCGGATTGCGCTACCCCGGCGAGTAGCGCCCTGGCACGGCCTCAGACCGACTGCGACGGCCCGTCCAGCTGCAGCGGCGTCTCGTGCTTCAGCCGCTCGATGCCGTGCATCACCCCGCCAAACAGCAGCGCCGCCAGCACGATGGCGACCAGCACCGAGATCAAATACTGAAGCAGCACGATGCCCAGCGCGCGCAGGTAGGTGGTGTCCAGGATCAGCATGTAGCCCACTGGAGCGATGAAGAACGAAAGCAGCCCCAGGCCGTGCAGAAGTCGGACCGCGATGCCGACGATCAGCAGCGACACGATGATGGCCAGCAGGCTGCTCCCGAAGCCGGTGCGGCGCGCGCCGACGATGCGGGCGGCGATCATGACCGGCACCACTGCGAAGATCAGTGCGATGACGAGGGCGATCAGGAACATGGCGGACGGCTTTCGAGTCGATTGAAGGGGAGGGCGCGGCGCTTGTCGCCATTGTGGCGCTGGCCGAGGGGTGTCAAGCCAGCGTGATGCGCGCGCTCACGGCGCCCGCACGGTCGGCACGCGCGTCGAGCACCACTGTGCTGCCCCGCGGCGCCTTCACGATCCACTCCTGCAGCGTGCGATCCGCCGTGACGTCGCGATCCGGCAGGAAGGCCTGCAGCGAGCTGCGCGGGGCGTGGCCCTCCAGGTGCGCGCCCACCTCGCGCTGCTTGCCGGTGACCAGCGTCGCCCCTTCGGGCAGCGTGATCTCGAACACGGTGCCGCGCACCACCTTGCGCTCCTTGGCGCGGTGCGTCACGTACGACGGCAGGTATCCGGCGTTGCCCACGGCCAGGCGCACGCGCCAGGTGTCGCCCCAACCGTCATGACTCACGGGCTCGCAGGTGGCCTGCAGGATCTCCAGCTTCGGCAGCGCGAGGGCGAGCTGCGTGAGCCACGCCGGGAAGCGCGCGGCCTCGCGTTCGCGCAGCTGCGGCGGCGGATTGCGCCAGAAGTTCATGCGATCCCAGCCGCCGATCTCCACCGGGCCCAGCTGCGGATGCACGAACGGCCGCCAGTCGACGTGGGCCTGGCCGCCGCACTGCTCGTCGCTCCACTTCAGCAGCTTGATGTCGTCCTCGGGCGGGTGGTCGCGGTACCAGTGGATCCAGTCGTACTTGTCGATGCCGGCTTCCTTGTTCGGCGCCCAGATCTCGACCGTCCAGCACAGCGCGCCCTGGTGCTCGTAGAGCCAGTCCTGGGTGCCGGTGATCACCTCCTTCGGGTGGTACTTGAAGTCGTGGAAGGCGCTGACGGCGGGGTAGCCGGTGAGCGTGGCGCCGATGTCGGACAGGCGCTTGATCATCCACAGGTCTTCCGGTGTCATGTCGTCGTCCGACGTGGTGCCCATGGGGCGCAGGATGACGCCGCTGTGCGTGTGGAAGCTGATGGCCGCGCCGATGTTCGGGTGCGCCACGCAGAAGTCGACCATCGCGCGCACCTCGGGCTCGCTCGTGGGATACGGCCCGGCGCCCGCCTGCTCGAACTCCTGGCGCCACAGCGACGGGAAGTTGCGGTTGAGGTCGAGGCCCTCGCGGTCCCGGTTGACCTTCACGCGCACGCCGTCCCACGCCTTGATCGTGCCTTCGGGAATGACGCGGAAGTACTCGCCGCCGATCTCGCCGGGTTCGCGCGCGATCATCAGGCGCGGCTCCTGCGGGTGCTTCCTGTAGGTGCCGTGCGGGTCGGGCAGGCGCATGTAGAGCACGCGGCCGTCGCCGTCCACATCCTCCATCGTCATGCCGTCCGGCGGCTCCTCGTCGAACGGGTACCCGCGGGTGGACGAGCGGATGAAGCGCGGCACGTCGGCCAGCGCCAGCTCGGCGCCGTCCGGGTTCAGGCGCGGCACCATGTAGATCACGCGGGTGTCCAGCAGGTGGGCCAGGCGCGCGTCGGCGGCGTCGTTCGACAGCAGGTGGTGCAGGTAGTACAGCGCCGCGGTGCAGGCGGTGAGTTCGGCGGCGTGGATGTTGCCGTCGATCCAGAACGCGGGCTTCGTGGTGTCGGCGCCAGTGGTCTTGCGCGTGAGCACCAGCAGCCAGATGTCGCGGCCCTCGTGGCTCTTGCCGATCGATCGCAGTTCGACGACGTCGGGTCGCGCGGCCGCACAGGCCTGGAGGAGCGCCGTCAGTTCCGCGTGGCGCGGGAAGCGGCTGAAGTCGGGAGTCGGCAGGACGGAGGCGTTCATGGCGGCGGGCGAATGGGCGACCCCCCGATTCTGCGCCGCCGCGCTCAGTGGCGCAGGCGGGCGATCCAGTGCCAGAGAAGCGCCACGGCCATGGCCACGCCCAGCACCCAGTGCGTCACCGACAACCAGGCGTGCGCCTCCTCCGGCGCGTACTGCAGGCCGATGGCCGAGCCCAGCAGCACGGCCAGCGCGGCCACCATCAACGCGCCGCTGACGGTGCGCGCACGCCCGTGGCGCACGGGCCGGGTCGTGCCGCCGTGCAGCCGTTGCGCGCGCCGCCGGCGCACCGCGCGCCACGCCGGCCGCACGTGCACCTGCCACACCACGCCGCCCACCAGCGTGGTGGCCCATGCGATGGCGCCGTGCGCGCGCAGCAGCCACGCCACGAGCGGATGCGGCTGCGCGCCGAACGGCGTCTGCTGCAGCCACACGTCGTGGCCCACCAGCCAGGCCGCGCCGGTGGCCAGCAGCACGAGGCAGCCCCAGATCAGCAGGTGGCGCGCGCGCCTCCCCTGGCCATGGGCGACGACGTGGGCGGTG
>JBBQYL010000101.1:0-17627 GCA_038208735.1 Burkholderiales bacterium | reverse complement strand
CGACTCCGCACGTGCGCCTTGAATCCGGCCTGGACGGCCGGATTCCGAGGGCGTTCGGTCAAAGTTCGCCCTCGCGGCGTTGGCGGGCCGCGTTCGGCGGCTTCGTAGTCGCGCCAACACGCCCTCGACGTCCCGGTGCTGCGTCTCCCCAAGTACACGCCCGCCGCACCGCCGGTTCACCCAGGCGGTTGGGACAAAAGACTTTCTCCAAATTTTTAGTTGGTCTGACGCGAACGTCAAGTCGCGATGCCGGCGCTCCTTCTCGTGAATGACGAAGGGGGCATCACCTCGTCAACGAGGTCATCCCCCGCATCGATCCCGCCACCGCGTCATTCCCAGCATCGTTCTCGGCCCACCGCGTCATCTCGCCCACCGCGTCATCCTGCCCACCGCGTCATCCTGCCCACCGCGTCATCCTGCGCGCAGTCGCAGGATCCACGCCGGCAGACGACGTCTCCTCCGGCGTGGATTCCGCGACTACGCGTGGATCGACAAGACAGCGGAACGGTGCCGGTCGTCCATCACGACAAGGAGCGCCCGCGCGCCGACGCGTGATTCGCGTCAGGCCCGTCGGCAGGTGTCGGCGCCGGCCGCGGGCAGCGTCGCGGCCTCGAAGGCCCGACGCTGCCCAAACCAATCAAAAAAGGGGGAGCAAGTATTTGTCCCAACCGCCTGGGTGAACCGGCGGTGCGGCGGGCGTGTACTTGGCGAGACGCAGCACCGGGACGTCGAGGGCATTGCCGGCACACATACGAAGTCGCCGAGCGCGACCCGCCAGCGTTACGCGGAAGAATTTCAACGAACGCCCTCGGAATCCGGCCGTCCAGGCCGGATTCAAGGCGCACGTGCGGAGTCGAGCCAAGTGCATGCCAGTCGCGCCGCAGCGCGGGCAGCCGACCCGCGCGAAGCGCACCACCCTCACTTCATCACAGGCGCCGCGTCCCACCCTCACTCCAGTACGAAGTGAAGCCAGCCAACTCAGTCGAGATTGAACCGGATCGCCCCACCCGCCGGCGCATCCCCACCCGGCAGGTAGGCCCACAACGCGCGCAGCAGGTCGCCCTCGCCCGCCGGCTTCGACACGAACCCGTTCATGCCCGCCGCGTGCGCCTGCGCGCGTTCGGCGTCGAGCACCGCGGCCGTGAGCGCGATGATGGGCAGGTGGGCCGTGGACGGCTGGGAGCGCAGGCGCCGCGTCGCCTCCAGGCCGTCGATCTCGGGCATGTGCAGGTCCATCAGGATCGCATGCACGTGCGTCGGCGCGCGTGACGCGTGCGCGATGGCCTCGGCGCCGTTGGCCGCCTCGATCACCTCGGCGCCCATGCGCGCGAGCATCGCGCCGACGATGAGGCGATTGACCGCGTTGTCTTCCGCCAGCAGCACGCGCATGCCGGCCAGCGGCTGCTCGGGCACCACGTCGAGCGGGCTGGCGATGGTGGTGAAGTCGTCCTCGCTGGCGGCCACCAGCGGCAGCTCCACCCAGGCCACGCTGCCGATGCGGCCATCGCTGTCCAGGCCCACGTCGCCGCCCATCAGCGTGGCCAGCTCGCGGCAGATGGACAGGCCCAGGCCGCTGCCGCCGAAGCGCCGCGTGGTGGAGCTGTCGGCCTGCGTGAAAGGCTGGAACAGCGTGGCGCGCAGCTCGGGACTGACGCCGATGCCGGTGTCGCTGATCTCGATGCGTGCGATGCCCTCCGCGCGCTTGAACAGGTGCACGTGGATGCGTCCGCGGTCGGTGAACTTCAGCGCGTTGGACAGGTAGTTCGACAGGATCTGGCGCATGCGCACCGGATCGCCCAGCACCTCGCGCGGCGTGTCGGGCGCCACCTGGCAGCTCATCTCGAGGCCGCGCTCGTGGCCGATGGGGGAGAACGTGCGGAAGGTGCTCCACACCACGCCGTGCAGGTCGAACGGGATCTGCTCCACCTGCAGGTGGCCGGCCTCGATCTTGGACAGGTCGAGCACGTCGGAGACGATGCCGTTGAGAAGCTCCGCGGCGTCGACCAGGTGGCCGAGATACGACGCGCGCCGTTCGGCCGGCAGCGATTGATCCTGCAGCAGGCGCGCCAGGCCCAGCACGCCGCTGAGGGGCGTGCGGACCTCGTGGCTCATGGTGGCCAGGAAGCTGCTCTTGGCGCGCAGCGCGGCCTCGGCGTCGCGCTGCGCGTCGGCCAGCTCGAGTTCGGCGCGGCGACGGTCGGTGATGTCCTCCACCACCCAGATGGTGCCGGTCTCCTGGCGCCGTTTCGGATCGACTGCGCGGCCGCGCATGCGAAACAGCAACTGCGTGCCATCGGCCCGCAGCGCGCGGCGCTCGATGTCGATGTCGATGGTCTCGCCGGCGGCCTGCGGCGACTCGTACCTGGCCACGAAGTCCTTGAACTTGTCGACGCTGGGAAACAGCACGTCCGTGGACTTGCCCACCAGCGAGCCGAGAGGCAACCCCAGCATGCGCTCGAGCTGCGGGTTGACGCGCTCGAGCCGGTGGTTGCGCACCAGGCAGACGCCCACGACGGCGTTGTCGAGGATGGCGTCGCCCTCCTGCTTGGCGCGCTCGGTCTCGGTGACGTCGCGCGTGGTCATCACCGCCACTTCCTCGCCGTCCCAGTCGAAGGCGGCGGCCGTCATCAACACGAAATGCTCGGCGCCGTCGCTCGACCAGGCCACCGATGGAAAGTCGCGCACCGAACCTTGCCTGGCGATGGCGGCGCCCAGTGCCAGCATCGGTGCGTCGTCGCGCCAGAAGCCCAGCTCGACGCCGTTGCGGCCCATCACCTGGGATTCGTCGAGGCCCACGAACTGCATGAACGCCGGGTTGGCCAGCAGCAGGCGGCCGTCGCGCATGCTCGCCACGCACACCGCGTCGGGGCTGAGCCGGAACAGGCGATCGAGCATGGCCTGCGAACGCTGCAGCTCGCGCTGCGCCATCACCTCGGCGGTGGCGTTGCGGCTGACGCCCCACCAGCCCTGGTGACGCCCGGTGGCGTCGAACAAGGGCTCGCCGCTGCCGGTGATGAAGAGGCTCTTGCCGCCGGCGGTGACGAACTGGATCACGCGGTCGCGGTACGGCCGGCGTGCCTTCATGTCGGCCATCAGCAGCTCCCACTGCGCGTCCTTGATGAACGTGGGACCGCCCGGCCTGGCCAGCTGCATGAACTCGGCCACCGTGTGCAGCGTGTGCATCTCGAACGACGGCGACAGGTAGGTGAGGTGGCCATGTTGGTCCATCTCCCACGTGAAGTCGCTGCCCAGGCGCAGCAGCCGGCTCATGCGCTGCTCCTGCTCGTGAGCCCGCATGACGGTGCCCAGCAGCTGGCGCCGCACGATCCACGCGGTGAGCACGCCGGCGAGCGTGAGCATGGCGAACGACAGCGCGCGCGACTCGGCGTGCAGCTGTGCCATCGCGTTGACGGGCGAGATGACGCCGCGGTTCTCGGCCGCCTCCAGGCCCGCGATGAGCGCGACGTCGGCCAGGGCCAGCACGACGGCCGTGGGCATGTTGACCAGCATGCCCGCCACCGCCACCAGCAGCACCGTGCCGCCCAGCACGATGGAGTGCGTGCCCAGGCCGGAATGCCATGCGTGCAGCATGAGTGCCAGCAGGGCCAGCGTGAGCGACAGAGTGGCGGACACGCGGTTCCAGCCGCGCATCGCGAACGCCCATGCGACCACGCCGCCGCCGAACAGGCACGCGCCCATCAACGCGCGCGACTGGCCCAGTTGCGTGAGCGGTCCGTAGCTGCGTTGCACCATCGCCAGCATCAGCAGCAACGCACCGACGGACAGCACCAGCACGCTCAGCGCGCGCACGGCCAGGACGGCGTAGGCGTCCTCGCGCGGACGTGTGACGTCGAGCGCTTCTTCGTAGGCCCGCGCGGGGGACTCCACAGGCGCGGGTGACGGTGCCTGGGCATTCATGTTTTTCTCTTCCCCTCCGGTCGAGCGCACAGGATTGCAGCTGAAGCGGGGGCGTGTCAATGCCGCTGCGCCCGGAACGGCCTATTTAGGCCGCTCGGCGAGGTAACAAGGGGATGAAGCGGCGCGCACTCCGTTGCGCAACACCCTCGCGGCGCGGTTCAGGCCGCGCTGGGGATGGTTTCGAAGAGATCGGCCGTCTGCGGCCCGTCCGGCGCGCCCAGGCGCAGCGGAGGATTCGATGCATGCGACGCCAAGGCCCACACGAGGAAGTCGTCGGCCATCAGCGGACGACTGAACAGGTAGCCCTGCGCGCCGTCGCAGCCCAGCATCTTCAGCTTGGCGGCCACCGACTCGGTCTCCACGCCCTCGGCCACCACGCTCAGGCCCATGTTGTGGGCCATGCCGATCGTCGAGCGCACGATGTTCAGGTCGTTGTCGTCCGCGTCGAGGTTGAGCACGAACGAACGGTCGATCTTGAGTTCCTGCACCGGCAGCTTCTTCAGGTAGGCCAGCGACGAATAGCCGGTGCCGAAGTCGTCGATGGACAGCTGCACGCCCATCTCGTGCAGCGCCTGCAGCGATTCCAGCGCGTGCGCCGGGTCTTCCATGATCGCGCTCTCGGTCACCTCCAGGCACAGGTGGCGCGCGGCGACGCCTTCGGCCAGCAGCTGGGCGCGCACGATGGCGGGCAGGTCCTGCTGGATCAGGTCGCGCGTGGACACGTTGATGTTGAGCGACATCTCCAGCCCGCTCGCGCGCCAGGCCGCCAGCTGCGCGATGCCGCGCGCCAGCACCCAGCGGGTGATCTGCTTGATGCAGCCGGTCTGCTCGGCGAACGGGATGAACTGGTCGGGCGGCACGAAGCCGCGCGTGGGATGGCGCCAGCGCAGCAGCACCTCGGCCGACAGGCAGCTGCGGTCGACCAGCGAGATCTTGGGCTGGTACTGCAGGTAGAACTGGCTCTCGTCGACGGCGCGCCGCAGGTCGGACAGCAGGCTCAGGCCGTGCTCGGTGGTGCGGGCCATCTTCTGCGTGAAGGCCGCGTAGCCGCTGCTGGTCTGCTTGGCCACGTACATCGCCGAGTCGGCATGGGCCATCAGCTCGGTCGGGTTGGCGCCGTCCTCGGGGAACGTGGCGATGCCGATGGAGCCGCTCACGTCCACCGTCTGGCCCTCGATGGTGACGGGCGTGTCGAGCGCCGCCAGCAGCTGGCGCGCCAGCAGCGCGGCGCCCTCGCGGCCCTGCGCGGGCAGCAGCACCGCGAACTCGTCGCCGCCGATGCGCGCCACGGTGTCGGTGGTGCGACGCAGCTCGCGCGTGAGGCGGCCGGCCACCTGGGTCAGCAGCTCGTCGCCCACCGGATGGCCCAGCACGTCGTTGACGTTCTTGAAACGGTCCAGGTCGATCAGCAGCACCGACATCGCGTGGCCCGTGCGCGTGGCCGTGCCCACCGCCTGGTCGAGGCGGTCGTTGAACAGCGTGCGGTTGGCCAGGCCCGTGAGCGGGTCGCGGAACGCGAGGTCGACGATGCGCGCCTCGCGCTGCGCCAGGCTGTTGCGCATCTCGCCCAGCGCGATGATCAGGCCGCCCACCTCGTCGCGGCCGGGCACGGGCATCGGGCCGTCGAGCTTGCCGTCGGCGATCTCGCGCGCGAGCGCCACCGTCAGCGCGAGCGGGCGCGTGATCGAGCGGGTGATCAGCACCGCGCACAGCAGGGCCACCACCACGGCCAGCCCCGACAGTTCCAGCACGTACACGCGGCTCTTGGCCTGCTGCACCCGGATGTTGGAGATCGTGGCGTTGGCCTGCGCCGACTTCACGGCCACCAACGCGTCGAGCGCGTCGAGCATGTCGTTGAGCGCGGGCAGCGTCTCCTTGATCATGATCGGGCGCGCGGATTTCAGGTCCAGCTCCACCTCTTCGACGGTGTGCTGGAACGCGGCCTCGAAGCGCCCGCGGGTGCCGATCAGGCGTTCGACGACGACGGCATCCTCGACGGCGTGCGCATCGGCGAGAAGCTGCGACAGCGCGGCCTTCTGCTCGGCGAATTCGGTGTCGATCAACGCATACACCGGCACGCGGTCGGCGCGTGCCTCCAGCAGGAACAGCGTGTGCAGGTGCTGGGCGCCGGCCTGCGCGGCCTTCTCGGCCTGGCGCGCCAGCAGCACCTGGCGAAGGCTGGTCTCGGCTACCACGCGGCTGGCCTCGCCCACCAGCTCGGCCTGCCTGAGCACCAGCGCCACCACTCCGGCCAGCAGCGCCAGCAGGAGCCCGAACGCGAGCGCCAGCCGCACCGCGATGGGCGCGCTGCGGGCGATTCGATTCGAAGTGGTCGACGTGTCGTCGGTAACCATGTTGGTGCGGGGAGCGGAGGTCAGTGGGATATCGGGACGTTATCGACCGTGTGGCGGCGGAAATTGAGCCGTCGCGGGCGGCCATGGTCGCGACACTTCTCACGATCTCCGCACTTCAGCCGGGCCACCGTCGAGCCGATAAACCCGGGATGGACGCCCAGCTCGATCTCCTGCCTGCCGCCGACACGCCCTCGGGGTCCGGCTGGACGCGGCGACCGCAGGCGCCGGCTCCGCGCGGGCCCGCGCCATCCGCGCCCGGGCACGACTGCCCGCGCCTGGGCGAGTTGTTGGGCGCGCTGAGCCACGCGCTGGACATGACCGAAGGCCAGCCGGCCGGCCACTGCCTGCGCAGCTGCTGGATCGGCCAGCAGCTGGGCCGCGCGATCGGCCTGAATGCCGCCGAGATGCGCGACCTGTACTACGCGACGCTGCTGAAGGACTCGGGCTGCAGCAGCAACGCCGCGCGCCTGTGCCAGCTGTTCCTCACCGACGACCTGAGCTTCAAGCGCGACCGCAAGACCGTGGGCATGAGCCTGCCGAGCCTGATGCGCTTCGTGTTGCGCCACACCGGCACGCAGGCGGGCCTGGCCGCGCGCGTCCGCGCGATCGCCAACGCCGTGCAGAACGGCGGCGAGATCCATCGCGAGCTCACCGACGCCCGCTGCTCGCGCGGCGCGCAGATCGCGCCAGCTGCGTTTCGGCGACGACGTGGCCGACGCCATCCATGCGCTCGACGAGCACTGGGACGGCAGCGGCCAGCCGCCGGGCCTGGCCGGCAAGGAGATTCCGCTGTATTCGCGCATCGCGCTGCTGGCCCAGGTGGTGGACGTGTTCCACGCCAGCGCCGGGCCCCAGGCAACGCGCGAGGAGGTGGCACGCCGCAGCGGCCGCTGGTTCGAGCCGCGCCTGGCCGATGCCTTCGGCGTGCTCGCCCGCGACCCGGCATTCTGGCGCCAGCTCGCCGCCGACGACCTGGAGCAGCAGGTTCTGGACATGGAGCCGGCCCGCCAGCCGCAGCCGGTGGACGACGACACCCTGGACGACATCGCCGCGGCCTTCGGCCAGATCGTCGACGCCAAGAGCGCCTGGACGGCCGGCCACAGCGCCCGCGTGGCCCTGGTCACCGAGCATGTGGCCGAGCGGCTGGGCCTGGACGCGCCCGAGCGTCGCTGGCTGCGCCGCGGCGCGCTGCTGCACGACGTGGGCAAGCTGGGCGTCAGCAACCGCATCGTGGACAAGGCCGGTCCGCTCGACGCCGCCGAATGGGCCACGGTGCGCCAGCACGCGTCCAACACCGAACAGATCCTGGGCCGCATCGGCGCGTTCGGCGCGCTCGCGCGCATCGCCGGCGCGCACCACGAGAAGCTGGACGGCACCGGCTACCCGCGTGGCCTCGACGCCCGCCACATCCGCCTCGAGACGCGCATCATCACCGTCGCCGACATCTTCGACGCGCTCACCGCCGACCGTCCCTACCGCCCGGCGCTGCCCATCCGCGAGGCGCTGCGCATCATGCGCGAGGGCGTGGGCACCAGCGTCGACGGAGGCTGCCTGGACGCGCTGGAGCGATCACTGGAATCGCTGGGGCAGCTGAGCGCTTTCGAAGCGCTGTAAATCAAGGGCCAGGGCTTTGGCAGATTACAGTGACACCCTCGTGTCAACTTCGGGTCCTTGCATGCGACCGTCCCTGCAAATCCTGCTGATCGCCTGCGCGATCGCTTCCGCCGCCCTCATCGGATGCGGCGTGGGCCCGTCGCTGAAGCAGTCGGCCTACGCGATGGAGCGCTCGCGCGCGAACCTCGTCCGCAAGGAGCTGACGTTGCCCGACGGCACGCACATGGTCTACCTGGACGGCGGCACGGGCGCGCCGCTGGTGCTGGTGCACGGCTTCGGCGCCGACAAGGACAACTTCACCCGCGTGGCGCGCTACCTCACCCCGCACTACCGCGTGATCGCGCCCGACCTCGTGGGCTTCGGCGAGTCGGCGCACCGGGCCGATGTCGACTACCACTACGCCGCGCAGGCCCGACGCCTGCACGCGTTCACGCAGGCGCTGGGACTGTCGCACTACGACCTCGGCGGCAACTCGATGGGCGGCGGCATCTCGATGAGCCTCGCGGCCCAATATCCGCAGGCGGTGGCCAGCCTGTGGCTGATCGACTGCGCGGGCATCGGCGAGGCGCCGCCCGGCGAGCTCGCGAGGATCATCACCACCACGGGCACCAACCCGCTGATGATCACCAAGGAGAGCGACTACCCGGCGTTCGTCCGCTTCGTGATGAGCGACCCGCCGTGGATCCCCGGGTCGGTGATGGACGAGCTGGCGCGCGAGCGCATGGCGAACCAGGATCTCGAGCGCACGGTGTTCCAGCAGATCGTCACCGACTCGGTGAGCGGCGCCATCAAGGGCCTGCCCACGCCCACGCTCATCGTGTGGGGCGACGAGGACCGGGCGCTGTCCGTGGGCACGGTGCCCGTGCTGAAGTCGCTGCTGCCCAACGCGCAGGCCATCGTGATGCCGCACGTGGGCCACGCGCCGATGATCGAGCGGCCGCAACAGGCCGCCGAGGACTACCTGCGCTTCCGCGCCACCCTGTAGAAACCACGGAGGGGCCAGGCCCCTCAGAGGCCCCAGAAGTTCAGAAAGGGGCCTGGCCCTTCAGAAATGGTGCGTCGCGTCGAGCGCGCCCAGCAGCTTCCAGGCCTCGCGCCGGTGCGCCTCGTCGACGAGCCTCGGCGGCGCGCCGATATCCTCCAGCGTGGCGCTGTTGAGGCGCCCGAGGCCCGAGTCGATCCAGGCCTGGTCGACGGCCTCGCGGGTGACCACGGAGCGGCCGAACCAGCGCACCCACGCCTCCAGCAAGCGAATGCAGCGCGACGTCGAAACGGTCGGGGTGACGGTGATGGTGGTCATGGCAATCTCCAGTGGACTTCGATATTGGTTAGAATAAGATCAAGTCCCGCGCGCGAATAGCGACGAGTTCTGCCAATGTTGGTAAGCTCAACTGACCAATGGCCCGCATCGCTCTCAACTTCCTGCCCACCTTCGTGGCCGTGGCCCAGCAGCAGACGCTGCGCGCCGCGGCCGAGTCGCTGCACCTCACGCACAGCGCCGTCAGCCAGCAGATCGGCGAACTGGAGAGCCGGCTGGGCTTCCCGCTGTTCGACCGCCGTGGCCGCCGGGTGCACCTGAACGCGGCCGGCCAGGCCCTGCTGCGCCACGTGGCGCCCGCGCTCGCCCAGGTGGACGACGGCGTGCAGGCCGCCGCCGCGGCGGCGCAGGGCGCGGAGCAGGGCCTGCGCGTGACGATGCTGCCGTCGTTTGCGCAACGCTGGTTCCTGCCGCGGCTGGGCCTGTGGCGCGAGCGCCATCCCGACATCGCCATCGAGATCGACGCGTCGGCCCACCTCGTCGACCTGCAGCGCGAAGGCTTCCACGCCGCCATCCGCACCGGCCGCGGGCCGTGGCCGGGCCTGGTGGGCAATCGGCTCTACGAGTCGCCCACGCCATTCATCGCGGTGGCCTCGCCCGCGGTGGCGCGACGCCTGCGCGACGGCAAGCCGGCCGACGTGGCGCGCGAGTCGCTGCTGGGCGACGGCGAGGTGTGGGAGCAATGGTTCGCGGCCGCGGGCGTGCGCACGCGCACGACGCCGGTGGCCTCGTTCAACGACGTGGGGTTGATGCTGCAGGCCACCGAGCAGGGCCTGGGGCTGGCCGTGGTGCGCGAGTTGCTGGCGGCCGACGCGTTGCGCGATGGACGCCTGGCGCGGCTGTTCGACGTGTCGGTGGTTCTGGACGGCGTGCAGCCCTACAGCCTGGTGTATCCGCCGGCGTTGAAGGACTGGCCGCCGCTGGTGGCGCTACGCGACTGGGTGCGCCACGAGTTCGACTGTTCTCTGGCGCTGCTGCACGCTGGGGGCCTGGCCCCTGCGAAGCCAGACCCGCTACTCGCGCTCGGCAAGGCCTAGCGCGCGCTGACGGCCACGCGGTGCGCCACGGAGGCCACGGCATCGTCGCGCGGCTCGTTGAACATCGCCTGCACCGGCTCGTCTTCCGGCAGCACGTAGACCGTGCCATGCACGCGGCCCAGCGTGGGCAGCACCACGTTCAGGAAAAAGCTCTCGGGCACGACCACGCAACCCAGCGACAGGCGCTTGTTGTCGGGATCTTCCGAGGCCAGGCTGGCCGTGCGCTGCGTCTGCGAGATGCCCGGGCGCACGCGGTGGATGGCGATACCCGTGTCGTAGTCGACCCATACCACCGGCTCACCATGCAGGTTGCGGCCGGGCTGCGACTCGAAGCGGCCGGCGGGCGTCTTGCGCTCGTCGGGCAGCAGGTTGGCCGGGTTCTTCTGGCCGGCGCCGGGCACGGGAATGTCACCGCGCGACTGGCCCAGGATGGTGGAAGACATGCCCACGAGGCTGCCGCCGGCGCCGAACACGTAGATGCGCGCCGACTTCTTGTCGACGATCACGAAAGGGCGTCCGTGGTCGTCTCCCTTCTCGTGGATCCAGTGCTCGACGTAGCGGGCGTCAGCCGAGGCGTCGACCGACGTCAGCGCGGAGGCCGTGCCGGAGGACTCGCCGGGGCGAGACATCGGGTCGGTGAGTGCGCTTGCCGTGGAGGAGATCCACGCGACCGATGCGGCGACTGCCAGCTTGCCCCAGAAATTCATCGTGACGTTCCTGTATTACCGCTCGTTGCCCCAGCCGTAAATGCTGGAGACGGGCACGATTTCGCGCCCTTGTCCTACATGCTAAGGCCGAATGCCAAGGCCAATATGAAGGGTTTGCGGCAATAAAGGACGTCAGTTACACCCTTCAACGAGACGGTATCGGCAGTCTTTACACATCAACTCGACAGTATCGCCATGCTACTGTCGAGCAGTCAAAGCTGCGTGCGCAAGGCCCAGACCTCGGGGAACAGCTCCGTGTCGAGCATCTTGCGCAGGTAGCTCACGCCCCCGGTTCCGCCGGTGCCGCGCTTGAAGCCGATGATGCGTTGCACCGTGGTCACGTGGCGAAACCGCCAGAGCCGGAACGTGTCCTCGAGGTCGGTGAGTTCCTCGCCCAGTTGGTACAGGTCCCAATGCTTGTCGGGCTCGCGGTACACCTGCAGCCAGGCGTCGGTCACCGCGTCGCTTTCAACGTAAGGCAGCGTCCAGTCGCGCTCGAGACGATCGGCAGGCACGGGCACGCCGCGGCGCGCCAGCAGGCGCAGGCTCTCGTCGTACAGCGACGGCGCGCGGAACGCCGCGTCCACCTGCGCCAGCAGGTCGGGGCGGTGGGCATGCGGCTTGAGCATGGCCGCGTTCTTGTTGCCCAGCGTGAACTCGATGCAGCGGTACTGGTAGCTCTGGAATCCGCTGCTGGCCGACAGGTAGGGTCGGATCGCCGAGTATTCGGGCGGCGTCATGGTGGCCAGCACGTCCCAGGCGTGCACCAGCTGCTCCATGATGCGGCTCACGCGGGCGAGCATCTTGAACGCCGTGCCCAGCTGGTCGGCGGCGATGGCGGCCACGGCCGCGCGCAGCTCGTGCAGCATCAGCTTCATCCACAGCTCGGACGTCTGGTGCTGCACGATGAACAGCATCTCGTTGTGGTCGGGCGACAGCGGGTACTGAGCGGTGAGCACCTGGTCGAGGTGGAGGTAGTCACCGTAGCTCATGTCCTCCTTGAAATCGAGCTGCGCGCCCTCCTCCGCCACGATGCGTTCGCCCGCCGCGTCGGTTTGCGCGGGCGCGGCGCCGTGGCCCATCGGGCAGCGGCCGGCGGTGTCGTCGTTGCCGGTCATGGCGGTGTCCTTCACGTGACGGCCGAACGCTGGTTGAAACGGGCCTCGCGATGCTCGCCCGCCTGCGTGGCCCGCACCAGGTGCTCCACGGCGTCGTGCACGTCGACGAAGCGCAGGTACAGCGGGGTGAAGCCGAAGCGCAGGATGTCGGGCAGCGCGGGGCCGTGGGCGTCGGCCGCCGTGCCGGCGCGGAAGTCGCCGATCACGCCGCGCGCGATCAGCGCCTGCATGATCGCGTAGCCGTGCGACCGGCCGTCCTCGCTCGCGTGCGTGAGGCTCACCTGGCTTCCGCGCGCGCCGGCGTCACGCGGACTGGCCAGCGCGAAGCCGAGCGCGGCGCAGCGCTCGTCCACCAGCGCGATGAACAGCTCCGTGAGCGCCACGGATTTGGCGCGCAACGCGCCCATGCCGCCCAGCGGATCGGCGGCATGCAGCGTGTCGACGCCGCATTCCAGCGCGGTCAGCGAGAGCACCGCCGGCGTGCCGCACAGGAAGCGGCCAATGCCCGGCGCGGGCTCGTAGCCGGGCTGGAACGTGAACGGCGCGGCATGGCCCATCCAGCCGGACAGCGGCTGCCAGAAGCGGCCGGCGTGGCGCGGATGCGCCCACACGAACGCCGGCGAGCCGGGGCCGCCGTTGAGGAACTTGTAGCCGCAGCCGATGGCGAAGTCGGCGTCGGCGCCGTGCAGGTCCACGGGCAGCGCGCCGGCGCTGTGCGCCAGGTCCCACACCGACAGCGCGCCCGCGGCGTGCGCCAGCGCGGTCATCGCCGCCATGTCGTGCAGCGCGCCGGTGCGGTAGTTCACCTGCGTGAGCATCACGATGGCGACGTCGGCGCCGCGGCCGTCGGACAGGCGTTGGACGATGGCCGCCGGTTCCAGCAGTTCGAGCGACCAGCCCAGCTCGCGGCACAGGCCCTCGGCGATGTAGAGGTCGGTGGGAAAGTTCTGGCGCTCGCTCACGATCACTCGCCGGGAAGGCGCGTCGGCGCGCACGCTGCGCGAGGCCGCGCTGAGCACCTTGAACAGGTTCACCGAGGTCGAGTCGGCCGCCACGCATTCGCCCGGCTTCGCGCCGACGAGTGCGCCGATGCGGTCGCCCACGCGCTGCGGCAATGACATCCACCCGGCGTCGTTCCAGCTGCGGATCAGGCCGTCGCCCCATTCCTGCTGCACCGCCGCCGCCACGCGGGCCGGCGTCGCGCGCGGCAACGCGCCCAGCGAATTGCCGTCGACATAGATCACGCCTTCTGGCAGCATGAAAAGCTCGCGCAGCGGCGCCAGCGCATCGGCCGCGTCGCGGCGCGCGCACTCGTCTCTCGAGATCATCCGGTCACTCCTCGGCCTGGAGCCCCGGCCACCGATCCCACGTCCACCGTGGAGACCCGCTTGCGGGACCCGAAGTGATTAGTTTAGTATTGAACTATTCACACCTCAAGTATCTTTCGCCGGGTTCCGTGCGAAAGACCGTTCCAGGATAGCCGAGGACAGCATGCGCATCGTCTGCATCGGCGGCGGCCCCGCCGGCCTCACGTTCGCCCTCCTGATGAAGAAGCTCGATCCGGGCCACGACATCACGGTGGTGGAACGCAACCGCCCCTACGACACCTTCGGCTGGGGCGTGGTCTTCTCCGACGCCACCATGGCCCACCTGCGCCGCTGGGACGAGGAGACCGCAGGCGCCATCGAGGCCGCGTTCGCGCACTGGGACGACATCGTGCTGGAGTTCAAGGGCCGCAGCATCCGCTCCGGCGGCCACGGCTTCGTGGGCATCGGCCGCAAGCGGCTGCTCAACATCCTGCAGGCGCGCTGCGAGTCGCTCGGCGTCAAGCTCGAGTTCGACCGCGAGGTGCGCGACGACGCCGAGTTTCCCGATGCCGACCTCATCGTGGCGAGCGACGGCATCAACTCGGTGGTGCGCCAGAAGCATGCGGACGTGTTCCGGCCCGACATCGTGGCGCGCCCCAACCGCTTCATCTGGCTGGGCACGAAGAAGCTCTACGACGCCTTCACCTTCGTGTTCGAGCGCACAGAGCACGGCTGGTTCCAGGCCCACGTCTACAAGTTCGACGCCGAGACGTCGACGTTCATCGTCGAGTGCCCCGAGCACGTGTGGCTGGCACACGGCCTCGACCAGCTCGACGCCGAGCAGTCGGTCGCGTTCTGCGAAAAGGTCTTCGCCCGTCACCTGCAGAGCGCCTCGCTGATGACCAACGCGCGCCACCTGAGCGGCTCGGCCTGGCTCAACTTCCAGCGCATCAAGTGCGCGCGCTGGTGGGTGGACGCGGACAGGGGCGAGTCCGGCCACGCGCCGGTGGTGTTGATGGGCGACGCCGTGCACACCGCGCACTTCGCCATCGGCTCGGGCACCAAACTCGCGCTGGAGGATGCCATCGAGCTGGCCAACCAGTTCAGGCTGGTTGGCCACGAGGTCGAGCCGCACGCGCTGCCCGCGCTGCTGGATCGCTACCAGGCGCTGCGCGAGGTGGAGGTGCTGCGCCTCCAGAACGCGGCCTGGAACGCGATGGAGTGGTTCGAGGTATGCGGCACGCGCTACTGCGACCCGCTCGAGCCCGAGCAGTTCATGTACTCGCTGCTCACGCGCAGCCAGCGCATCAGCCACGAGAACCTGCGCCTGCGCGATGCCGGCTGGCTGGAGGGCTACGAGCGCTGGTTCGCAGGGCGCGACACGCCCACCCCGCCGATGTTCACGCCGTTCACGGTGCGCTCGGTCACGCTGAAGAACCGGGTCATCGTCTCGCCGATGGCGCAGTACTCGGCCATCGACGGCGTGGTCGGCGACTACCACCTGGTGCACCTGGGCGCCCGCGCGATGGGCGGCGCCGCGCTGGTGATGGCCGAGATGACCTGCGTCAGCGCCGACGCCCGCATCACCAAGGGCTGCCCCGGGCTGTATACCCAGGCGCAGGGCGACGCGTGGGCGCGCATCGTCGACTGGACGCACACGCACGCCGACGCCCACATCGGCATGCAGCTGGGCCACGCCGGCGCCAAGGGCGCCACGCACCTGGGCTGGGAAGGCATCGACCAGCCGCTCGACTCGGGTGGCTGGCCCCTGATCTCTGCCTCGGCCCAGCAATACCTGCCGGGGGTGAGCGACTGGTCGCGCGCGATGACGCGGGCCGACATGGACCGCGTGCTGCACGACTTCGTCATCTGCACGCGCCGCGCGGCCGAGGCGGGCTTCGACTGGCTGGAGCTGCACTGCGCGCACGGCTACCTGCTGTCGTCGTTCATCTCGCCGCTGACCAACCACCGCGACGACGCGTACGGCGGCACGCCGGAGAACCGGCTGCGCTATCCGCTGGAGGTGTTCGCCGCGGTGCGCGCGGCCTGGCCCGCGCACCTGCCGATGTCGGTGCGGCTGTCCACCCACGACTGGGTGGAGGGCGGCATCACGCCGGCCGACGCTGTGGAGATCGCGCGGGCCTTCAAGGCCGCGGGCGCCGACATGATCGACTGCTCGTCGGGCCAGGTCAGCAAGGACGAGCAACCGGTGTACGGCCGCATGTACCAGGCGCCGTTCGCCGACCGCATCCGCAACGAGGCGGGCATCGCCACCATCGCCGTGGGCGCCATCAGCGAGGCCGACCACGTCAACAGCATCATCGCCGCCGGCCGCGCCGACCTGTGCGCCGTCGCGCGCCCGCACCTGGCCAACCCGGCGTGGACGCTCACCGAGGCGGCGCGCATCGGCTGGAAGCCCGTCGCCTGGCCGGCGCCCTATCGCTCGGCCAAGCCGCAGCTCGAGGCCCACTTCCAGCGCGAACGCGCGACGCAAGGACGCTCATGACCCCCGACATCCGCAACGGCGACATGGCCGAGGCCGTGGACGCGATCGGCGCCATCGAGCTGCCCACGCAGACGGCCGGGCTCGACCCGGAGACGTCCGCACCGGGCGTGCCGCTCAGTCTGCGTCCCACGCCGCGCCGCGTGCTGGTGACCGGCGCCACGCGCGGCATCGGCGCGGCCATCGCGCAGGCGCTCGCGGCCGCGGGCTGGCACGTGACGCTCGCGGGCCGCACGCGCGCCGCGCTGGAGGAGGTGCGCGTGACGCTGCCCATCACCGAGGGCCTGGTGCACGACTGCGTGGAGCTCGACGTCACCGACGCCGCCAGCGTGACGCGCGCGTTCGCCGACGTGCACGCCCGCGGCGGCGCGCTGCAGGCGCTCGTCAACAACGCCGGCGCGGTGGAGACGGGTCCGCTGGCGCGCCTGGCGCACGACGACTGGGATCGCATGCTGGCCGTCAACCTCACCGGCGTGTTCCTGTGCACGCAGGCCGCGCTGGCGCCGATGCTCGCGGCGCGCGCGGGCCGCATCGTCAACATCGCCAGCACCGCCGGCCAGAAAGGCTACGCGTACTGCACGGCGTATGCGGCGGCCAAGCACGGCGTGCTGGGCCTCACGCGCTCGCTGGCGCTGGAGGTGGCCGCGCAGGGGCTCAGCGTCAACGCCGTGTGTCCCGGCTACACCGACACCGCCATCGTGCGCGACGGCGCCGCGCGCATCGTGGCCGCCACCGGCCGCAGCGACGCCGACGCGCTGGCCACGTTCTCGCAGGCCAGCCCGCTCAAGCGCCTCGTCGAACCCGCCGAGGTGGCCGCCACCGTGTTGTGGCTGTGCGCCGACGCGCCCGACGCGTTCACGGGCCAGGCGATGTCGGTGAGCGGTGGCGAGGTGATGAATTGACTCCGGGAGGTGTCTGGCCCGAGGATGCACGCATGAAAGCCAGGCTGATGCACGCCGACGCACGCGACCCGCGCAGCACCGACCGGCTCGACGAGCTGCTGGGCGACTCGGACATCGGCCACGAGGGCCGCGCCGTCACCACCGATCACGCCGCCGTCAAGACCTGGCTGCGGTTGCTGTCGTGCACCACCCAGATCGAGACCGAGATCCGGCGCCGGCTGCGCACGCACTTCGACATGACGCTGCCGCGCTTCGACTACCTCGCGCAGCTGCACCGCTTCCACGCGGAGCAGCCCGAGGGCCTGCGCATGAACGCGCTCTCGCGCTACCTGATGGTGACCGGCGGCAACGTCACCAGCCTCACCGACGAGCTGGAGAAGACCGGCTACGTCACGCGCCAGGTCGACCCCGAGGACCGGCGCTCGTTCCGCATCGCGCTCACGCCGCGCGGCCGGCGCGCGTTCGAGCGCGTGGCCGCGGAGCACGAACGCTGGGTGATCGAGCTGCTGTCCGGGCTGGACATCGGCGAGGGCGCGCAGCTGCACGCGTTGCTGGGCCATCTTCGGCTGTCGCTCACGCGCCAGCGCCAGGACGTCGAGAACCGCTGAGACCCCCCGTGACCAATACGCTCAACGCCGCGCTCGCCGCCGGCAACCGCCGCCCGCTGGCCGGCTACCAGGCCACGCACTTCCTGTGGGAATGCCACGACCAGGTGGCCCGCACAAGAAAAACACACACACCAGCGGAGGGGGTGGCCACAGGCACCCCACGCCCAAAAAATGAACAAACCAAACCAAAAAAAAAAAGCCAAAAACCCACCCACACACCCCCACAAAGATAAAGACACAC
>JBBQYL010000100.1:0-17687 GCA_038208735.1 Burkholderiales bacterium | reverse complement strand
CGCTCCGCCGCCACGACGTACGACGGCTCCTGCAGCGCCTTCGCGATCTCCTCGGAGGGCAGCCTGAAGATACCCAGCGCTGTATTCAGCCAGACGTCGCCGAATGCATCGACGACGATGCCCGACACGCCGGCCAGCGCTTCGCTGCCCGCGATGCGGATGGGATGAACGCGCCCCTCCTGCACCAGCGCGAGGCCCAGTTCGCCGCCGAGCCACATCTTCGATCCCTGCGGGCACAGGCTGAGCAGACTGCCCACCTGCAGGCCTTGCGCCGGACCCCATGAGCCCTGCGCACCGCTTTCGTCCAGCATCACCAGGCGGTTGAACGCGTAGCCAAGCCAGAGCCGCCCGCGGGGATCGCGCGCCATTGCGAGCGGGTTGGCGTCTGGCCCGCCCGCCGGCTCGGCGATCCGGTGCCAGCCTGTGGCCGGCGCCGCGTCCTGCTCCCACTGCCCGTGGCGCAGGATCGCCATCCGCACGCGACCGCCGCCAACGTCGACGATAGCCTGTACCGGTGTGCCCGAGAGGTCCGGCGGCAGCGAAACCTGTTCGGCGATGTCATCGGCGATGCGCCAGACCCCGCGTGCGCCCGCCATCCAGACCGCCCCGCGCGTATCGCGCAGCACGCTGGTGATGCGCGGCCCCACGCCGGGCAGGCGACGCTCGTCGCGACCCAGCCGCGCGGGCGCTGCGTCGGTGCTGCCGACCCAGACCCCTTCGCCAGGCGCGGCTGCCAGCGACGGCGTGACCAGGTCGGTGGGCAGCGCCGCACGGGTGAGCTTGTTGGCGCGGAAGCGGTCCAGGCCGCCGCGGGCGTCGATCGCTCGAAGCGAGCGGCGCCTCGCGTCAACGGCCACGTGCCGTCCTCGGCCACGGCCCAGAGGGTGCCGGCGCGGTCGATGTGCAACGCATAGGTGGCGCCGGCGGGATAGCCCATGGCCTCGGCCAGTGTGCTCCAGCGCAGGCCGTCGAAGCGGGCGATTCCGGTCGTGGTGCCGACCCACGGCCGGCCTTGCGTGTCGATGGTGACCGCGGTGACGGTGCCGGAGGGCAGCCCGTCGGCACGTCCGAAATGGCGCAACTGCCCGTGGTTCCACCAGCCGATGCCGCCGAAGCGGTAGCCGATCCAGAGTCCGTTTCCGGGTTGCGCGAGCAACATCGAGACGCTGCCGGTCGATCCACCTTGTCCGCTGGGTGGCTGGAAGCGCTCGAACTGCAGGCCGTCGAACTGGAACAGGCCGGTCGGGCTGCCGAGCCACAAGGTGCCGTCGTCGGTCTGCGCGAGCGATTCGACTTCCGCCGGCGCTCCGTCGCGCGTCGACCAGGCCGTGTGGTGCAACTGCTCCAACGACAAGGAGCGATCCAGTGCCAACGCCGGCGAGCTTGCGAGTGCCGAGGCGCAAAGCACCCACGCGGCCAGCGGAAGAGGACGGCAATGCGCGAGAGAGCGAGGCATCGAGGAAGGCAGTCAGTCGCGCGAAACGTCCGCGGCGCGGCATGTTCGGAAGCTGTGGCGCGATTGTGCTCGCGCGCCGCGGTACCGGCGCCTCCCGCGAGCCCCGGTTACCCGAAAGAGGGACCGGGCGTGTACCCCGAACAGCAGTTTGTGCGCGGGCGTGCGGTGCCTAGACTGGCGTCGATCCGAAACCTGTTCCTCGGACGTCGTTGCCACTCATGCAAACCGGAGAGAGCCATGAAAGAAATCAATTCATCGCGGCGGTCGTTCACGCCCGTGCGGTCGCTTCTGATGATCCCGCTGACCGCCGTCGCGACGGCGTTGGCGACGCTGGCCGCGCACGCCGCGCCGGTGGCGTCGCGAGACCTCGGAGTCGTCGCACCGTCGACGTCGGTCTCGGCGGTGGTCTGGCTCAAGGGCAGCAACGAGACCGACTTCGACACGCCGGCGGCCGCGCTGGGCGACTCGGCCTCGTCCACGTACCACCGGTGGATGCAGGATGACGACATCGCCGCCTACGCCCCCTCGAAGCAGGACATCGCGACGGCACGCGCCTCGTTCGCCGCGCTCGGGCTCACCGTCGACAAGGTGTTCGACGGCGGCAGCATGGTGCGCGTCTCGGGCACCGCGGCGCAGATGCAGGCGGCATTCGGCACGACGCTCCACACCGTGCAGACCGCTGCCGGCCGCACGCTGCTCAAGGCCGCCGTGCCGCCATCGTACCGGGGCACGCACGCGGAGCTGGTCGGCGGGGTGTCGGGCCTCGACGGCGCGGTCACCCGGCCTTTCGTTGCCCGCCAGACGAACCTCGTCACCGGCGTCCCCGTGCCGCAGCTGGTCCCGCAGGCGGGCACCGATCCGCTCGCGAGGTTCACCACGAAGTGCTTCGGGCCGGACTACACGGAGACGATGGCCGGCTTCGGTGGAATCGGCGGAGTGGAGGCGGGCGGCGTGCTGTCCACGGCCGTCGGTCCGACCTACTCCGATCCCACGACCACCACCGGGCGCCTCGTGTGCGGCTACACGGCGCGCCAACTCGTCGCGCACTACGGCATCGACGAGGCCCACGCCCTGGGCCTGGGCCTGAAGGGCAAGGGCCAGACGATCGTGATCGTCGATGCCTGCGGCTCGCCGACCGCACTGGCCGACCTGAACATCTTCTCGGCGGCCATGGGCCTGCCGAAGATGACGTCCGACACGTTCAAGGTGGCGTATTCGGACGGCGTGCCGTCCGATTCCGATGCCGACTGGGCGCTGGAGACCACCCTCGACATCGAGTGGGCGCACGCGTTCGCGCCCGAGGCGAAGATCGTGCTGGTCGTCGTGCCCAGCAGCGACAACGCCGAGCTCGCCTACGGTATCGAGTACGCGGCGGATCACCACCTCGGCAACGTCGTCTCGAACAGCTGGGGCCTGCCTGAAGCCGATGCCGATGTGTCGACCGCGCAGATGTTCGACAAGGTCTTCAAGCGTGCCGCGGCGCGCGGTGTCGCCGTCAACGTCGCCACCGGCGACTCGGGCGACAACGGTCCGGTCGAGACCGCCTGGGGGACGTCGCTCACCGAGTTCGGCGTCGAACACAACGTCGCACCGCTGCCGATCGTCAAAGGCACGATACAGGGCAGCGGCGGAGGCGAGAGCGTCTACCTCAGGAAGCCGGAGTGGCAACGCAAGCTGCCAGGCAAGGGACGCCAGGTCCCCGACATCTCGGCGATTGCAGACCCACTGACCGGCGCGATCATCGAGATGACGGATCCGAACACCGGCGCGCAGACGTGGGGCACCATCGGCGGCACGAGCCTGGCGACGCCGATCTTCTCGGCCATCTCGGCGTTGGCCGACGAGGCCGCGGGTGATTCGCTGGGCCAGGCCGCCCCGGTGGTCGCCGCCATGCAGCCGTTCGCGTTGCGCGACGTGGTGCCGATCAAGGCCACGAAGCACAGCACGAGCGCCTCCATCAGTTTCCGCGGTGGCGCGCCGGCGCCCTACACGCCGGCGCAACTGCTGGGCCTGCCCGCGTCGCAGAAGACCGGCTTCGTCGGCTTGCTGTACTACGTCGGCCAGAGCCCGTTCCTGGGCTGGGATGACGTCGGCTTCGGCCTCGACTCGTCGCTTGCAGCGGCGCCGGGTTGGGACAACGCGACCGGCTACGGCGTGCCCAACGGCTTGCTGTTCATCGAATCGGCCCAGTTATTCGCACGAGGCCACCAGCGATGTCCGCCGGGACGTCATCGGGCAGGCGCGCTCTTCAGGCCGGCACGGTCTGACGGATGATGTGATCGAACGCGCCGAGCGCGGCCTTGGCGCCGTCACCGGTGGCGATGATGATCTGCTTGAACGGCACCGTGGTGACGTCGCCGGCGGCGAACACGCCCGGCACCGAGGTCTGGCCGCGCGCGTCGACCACGATCTCGCCGTGCCTGGTGAGCTCCATCGTGCCCTTGAGCCATTCGGAGTTGGGCACCAGGCCGATCTGCACGAACACGCCTTCGAGCTCCACCTTGCGGCTCTCGCCGCTGGTGCGGTCGGTGAAGGTGAGGCCGTTGACCTTGCCGTCGGCGCCGGTGATCTCGGTGGTCTGCGCCTGCGTGTGGATCACCACGTTCTTCAGGCTCTTGAGCTTGTTGACCAGCACCGCGTCGGCACGCAGCTCCGCGCCGAACTCGAGCAGCGTGACGTGGCCCACGATGCCGGCCAGGTCGATGGCCGCCTCGACGCCGGAGTTGCCGCCGCCGATGACCGCCACGCGCTTGCCCTTGAACAGCGGGCCGTCGCAGTGCGGGCAGTAGGCCACGCCCTTGTTCTTGTATTCCTGCTCGCCCGGCACGTTCACCTCGCGCCAGCGCGCGCCGGTGGACACGATCACGGTCTTGCTCTTGAGGACGGCGCCGTTGTCCAGCGTGACGCCCACCAGGCCGTCGGCGCCGGCGGGCTGCAACTGCGTGGCGCGCTGCAGGTTCATGATGTCGACGTCGTAGCGCTTGGCGTGGTTCTCCAGCGCCGCCGCGAATTTCGGGCCGTCGGTCTCGAGCACCGAAATGAAGTTCTCGATGCTCATGGTGTCCATGGTCTGGCCGCCCATGCGCTCGGCCAGCAGGCCGGTACGGATGCCCTTGCGCGCCGCGTACACGGCGGCGGCCGCGCCCGCGGGGCCGCCGCCGACGATCAGCACGTCGAAGACCTGCTTGCTGCCCAGCTTGGCGGCGTCACGCGCGGCCGAGCCGGTGTCGAGCTTCTTGACGATCTCGTCGACTTCCATCCGGCCCTGGCCGAAATGCTCGCCGTTGAGGAACACCATGGGCACGGCCAGCACCTGGCGGCGTTCCACTTCTTCCTGGTAGAGGCCGCCGTCGATGACGACGCTCTTCACGCGCGGGTTGAGCACGGCCAGCAGGTTCAACGCCTGGACCACGTCCGGGCAGTTGTGGCACGTGAGGCTCATGTACGTCTCGAAGTGCAGGTCGCCTTCGAGGTTCCTGATCTGGTCGATCAGCTCCTGCTCGATCTTCGGCGGATGGCCGCCGGTCTGCAGCAGCGCGAGCACCAGCGAGGTGAATTCGTGGCCCATGGGGATGGCGGCGAAGCGGATGCGCTCCTCCTCGCCAGGCCGCGCCAGGGCGAACGACGGCCGTCGCGCATCCGTGCCGTCGGTCCTGAGGGTGATCTTGTCGGTCAGGCCGACGATGTCCTGCAGGAAGTCGTGCATCTCCTGCGAGGACTTGCCTTCGTCCAGCGAGGCGGTGATCACGAAGGGCAGCTTCACGCGCTCGAGGTAGGCCTTGAGCTGCGCCTTCAGGTTGGTATCGAGCATGTGAAGCTCCTTCTTTCTGTCTATCTATCTACGGGGAATCAGATCTTGCCGACGAGGTCGAGCGACGGCGTGATCGTCGAGGCGCCGTCGTTCCACTTGGCGGGGCAGACTTCGCCCGGGTGCTCGGCGGTGTACTTGGCGGCCTTCACCTTGCGCAGCGTTTCCTTCACGTCACGCGCGATCTCGTTGCTGTGCACTTCGGCGGTCTTGATGATGCCTTCGGGGTTGATCACGAACGTGCCGCGCAGCGCCAGGCCTTCTTCCGGGATGTGCACGCCGAACGCGTTGGTGAGCGTGTGCGTCGGATCGCCGATCAGCGGGAACCTGGCCTTGCCGACGGCCGGGGAGGTTTCATGCCAGACCTTGTGCGAGAAATGCGTGTCGGTGGTGACGATGTAGACCTCGGCGCCCAGCTTCTGGAACTCGGCGTAGTTGTCGGCGGCGTCTTCCACTTCGGTCGGGCAATTGAAGGTGAAGGCGGCCGGCATGAAGATCAACACGGACCAGTGACCCTTCAGCGTCTGCTCGGTGACGGTGATGAACCTGCCGTTGTGGAAGGCTTCGGTCTTGAACGGCTGGACGGGGGTATTGATCAGGGACATCGTGTTTCCTTCAGGGGTTGGGTAAGTACTGCGTTGGGATCAACTGTAAGGCAAATTCTATCAATCTATAATCGTCAATAGCTATTGACCCTATAGGCACAGGCGACGCTCGGTGAGGAGGGTCGATCCGGGCGGACACTATGGCAAATCCAGGATGCCCAAGTCTTAGGTAGACGCTATTGCGCCAATGGTCGCAGGGAAGTCAGCTTGCGTTGATGTCCGTGCAATGACACCGGGCGGACAGAGGTCTACAATGAATGCGAATGGTTCTTCTTTAGAACCTTATCGCATTCCTGGAAACGCCTCTTCATGTCCGGTCAAGTGCTTGCCCGCTTCGGCGACCCCGCGTCGCCGCACGTCGCCGATGCCGCCGCCGCGCCGCTCGATCGCCGCGCCGCCGCGCCCGAGCCGGACGCGCGCCTCAGCGTGCCGCTGACCACGCTGGCGCGCAACGCCACCGGCACCGTGGCCGGCGTGCGCCTCGCCTGGGCCGACACCGCCGCGGGCTCCAGCGCCGATGACGAGCGCATGGCGCTGCGGCTGATGGAGATCGGCTTCGTGCAGGGCGCATCGCTGCGCGTGATCGCCTTCGGCCAGCCCGGCGACGATCCGATCGGCGTGCGCGTGGGCGGCCGCGGCGGCGTGAGTACGTTCGCGCTGCGCCGCCTGGAGGCGTCCTGCGTGTGGGTGTGGCCGGACGTCAAGCCATGAGCGCCCACGCACTCGACTCTCGCCAGATCGCCCTGCTGGGCAACCCGAACTGCGGCAAGACCGCCCTGTTCAACCTGCTCACCGGCAGCCGCCAGAAGGTGGCCAACTACGCCGGCGTCACCGTCGAACGCAAGGAAGGCCTGCTCACGCTGCCCTCCGGCAAGCAGGTGCGCGTGCTCGACCTGCCCGGCGCCTACAGCCTCAACGCCACCAGCGCCGACGAGACGGTCACGCGCGACGTGGTCACCGGCAAGCGCGCCGGCGAGGCGCCGCCCGACCTGCTGGTGTGCGTCACCGACGCCACCAACCTGCGCCTGACGCTGCGCCTGGTGATCGAGGCGCGCCGCCTGCGCCTGCCGATGCTGGTGGCGCTGAACCTCACCGACGTCGCGCGCAAGCGCGGCATCGTCGTCGACGTGAAGAAGCTCGAGGCCGAGCTGGGCGTGCCCGTGGTGGAGACCGTGGCGGTGAAGAGCGGCGGCGCCGAGTCGCTCACGGCCGTCATCGACCAGTGGCTCGCGCGCTCGCACGATCCCGCGCACGCCACCGCGTCGGGCCCGGGCGTGCACCGCGACGCCGAGCCGCCGCACGGCCACGTGGGCCAGGCCGCCATCGACGCGGTCATGCGCGACCACAACGAGGTGCACCGCCTGCTGGACGCCACGCTCACCGAGCCCGTCACCACCTCGCACGTGGACGACCGCCTCGACCGCGTGCTGCTGCATCCGGTGGCCGGCATGGCCATCCTCACCGCCGTGCTGTTCCTGATGTTCCAGGCGGTGTTCAGCTGGGCGCAGTGGCCCATGGACCATATCCAGTCGGGCATGCAGTGGCTGGGCGAGCAACTGGCCCACGTGATGCCCGACGGCATGCTGCGCAGCCTGCTGGTGGATGGCGTGATCGCCGGCGCCGGCAGCGTGCTGGTGTTCCTGCCGCAGATCCTGATCCTGTTCCTGTTCATCCTCGCGCTCGAAGACTCCGGTTATCTTCCGCGCGCCGCGTTCCTGCTCGATCGCGTGATGGCGGGCGTGGGGCTCACGGGCCGTAGCTTCATCCCGCTGCTCTCCAGCTTCGCCTGCGCCATCCCCGGCATCATGGCCACGCGCACCATCGCCGATCCACGCGACCGGCTGTCCACCATCCTCATCGCGCCGCTGATGACGTGCTCGGCGCGTCTGCCGGTGTACGCGTTGCTGATCGGCGCGTTCATCCCGGCGCGCACGCTGGCGCCGGGCGCCAGCGTGCTGGGGCGTGCCCTCGGCGTCAACCTGCAGGGCCTGGTGCTGTTCGTGCTGTACATGGCAGGCATCGTGAGCGCCATGGGCGTGGCCTGGGTGCTGCAGCGGCTGGGCCGCCGCAAGGCGCCCTCGCACCACACGCTGATGATGGAGCTGCCCGCCTACCGCTGGCCCAACCCGCGCAACCTGGCCATCGGGCTGTGGGAGCGCGCGCGCATCTTCACCACGCGGGTGGGCACCATCATCCTGTCGCTGATGATCGTGCTGTGGTTCCTGTCCACGTTCCCCGGGCCGCCGGCCGGCGCCACCGGCGCGCCCATCGAGTACAGCCTGGCCGGCCGCCTGGGCCACCTGCTCGAGTACCTCTTCGCGCCCATCGGCTTCAACTGGCAGATCGCCATCGCGCTGGTGCCGGGCCTGGCCGCGCGCGAAGTGGCGGTCGGCGCGCTGGGCACCGTCTACGCGCTCTCCGCCTCCGGCGACGCGGTGGCCGAGCAGCTCACGCCGCTCATCCAGCACACCTGGTCGCTGCCCACCGCCTGCGCGCTGTTGGCCTGGTACGTGTTCGCGCCGCAATGCGTGGCCACGCTGTCGGTCACCAGGCGCGAGACGGGCGGCTGGCGCCAGCCCATCATCATGGCGAGCTACCTGTTCGCCCTCGCCTACGTCGCGGCCGGCGCCACGTTCTATGGCGTCCGGTACTTTTTCGGAGCGTAAGAATGCAGACGCTGATCACCCTCCTCATCGTCCTGGGCGCCGCCGGCTACAGCGCGTGGAAGCTCGCGCCCGCCGCGCTGCGCCACAAGCTGGCCGCGCAGTCGGGCACGCTGGTGCGCGCCACGGGTGCGTCGGAACAGACGGCGCGCCGCATCGAGATCAAGGCGCTCGACGCCGCCGCCAACGCGGGCGGCTGCGGCAGCTGCGGGCCATGCAAGGGTTGCGGCACCAAGGACGAGGCCTCGGAAGGCTGAGACCGGAGGGGCCTGGCATCTCCCGCGTACCCGCGGGCAGTGCCTGACCCCGATCCCAGGTCGTCACTCACGTTCGGGGTCAGCGCTTGAGTCCAAGCAACGCCAGCGCGGACCGATGCACCCGTCCGTTCGGATCCGCCAGGTTATGCAGGATCGTGAAGTGATCGGCGTTGGGAATCGTCTCGCTCACCGGCACGCCCGACGGGCCCCACTGGTCGCGGATCAGCGCTGACTGCCGCTTGAACTCCGCGGTCTCGTCGCCGCCGACGGCCGTGAAGAGCGGCCTGCGCGGACGCGGGAAGAACGCCGGGCTGAGGCGCCGCACCGACGCCGGCGTCAGCGGCACGTCGGCCTGGATGAAGGGCGCGTGGCGCAGCGGCTCGAGGTCGTAGAGGCCCGAGATGGACAGCGCACCCGACACCAGCTGCGCCGGCAACGCCGGGTCGACGTCCTTCCAGCGGCACGACAGCATCATGGTGGCCAGGTGCCCGCCGGCCGAGTGCCCCGCCACGACGATGCGCGACGGATCGCCGCCGTACAGCGCGGCATTGCGATGCACCCAGGCCAGGCAGCGCGTGAGCTGCAGCGCGATATGCTCCACGCTCACCGCGGGACTCAGCGCGTAGTTGGGCACCACCACCAGCGCGCCCGCGGCCGTGAACGACGGCGCGAGAAAGGCGTGGAGCGACTTGTCGGAAGAACGCCAGTAGCCCCCGTGGATGAAGACCAGCACCGGCGCATTGGCCGCGGGCGTCGGGTAGACGTCCAGCGTCTCGCCCTCGCCGGGGCCGTAGCGCACGTCGGCGCGCCACGACTCGAGCCGCTGCACCAGCGTCGACGCGGTCTGCCAGCGGGCGCCCACCTGCACGTGCTCGGGGTGGCGCGCCCGCATGTTGTATTCGGCATCGAGCCAGGCGGGATCGGATCGCGCGGCGCGCGGGGCGGTACTCAGGCTCACGACGGGGACTCCTGTTGCGGGGAAGGCGGGCCCATCCTAGACGAAGCGCGGGTGCCGCGGGTCCGCCGCCGCAGCGCAGGTGAATCACGTTGAAAGCGCTTTCGATTTCCCCTGGGACAAACCCGAAAAGCGTAGAGAAACGTTGCCGCGACAAGTCAAAACACGACCATATGCGGGGTTTCCCTGGAGCACACGCCGAACAACTGCCCTACATTTGAAACCGCTTTCAGGGGATGGCACATGCGCCTCTGAAAGCGCTTTCAAAACCCGCGATCAACGACGGGCATGAATTGGGCGCAGGTTTCCCACCGGCGACTCGGCTCACCAAAACAATCGGAGACAAGTCAATGAAGATCCCCCACGCGCCGTCGTTCCGGCGAACCCGCCTCGCATCGGCCTGCGGACTGCTGCTGGCCGGCGTCACGGTGGCCCACGCGCAGGGCGCGGCCCCCGGCCCGGCGTCGGCCGCCAGTGCCGCTGACCGCTCCGATACCCAGAGCGTCACCGTCACCGGCATCCGCGCCAGCCTGGATTCTTCCATGGCGCTCAAGCGCGACGCCCACGGTGTCGTCGACGGCATCACCGCCGAGGACGTGGGCAAGTTCCCCGACACCAACCTCGCCGAGGCCATGCAGCGCATCAGCGGCGTGTCCATCGCGCGCGAGGCCGGCGAAGGCACCACGGTGACGGTGCGCGGCTTCGGCAAGGACTACAACATGATCCTGCTGAACGGCCGCCAGCTGCCGACCAGCACGATCATGGCCACCGGCGCGTCCACCTCGCGCGCGTTCGACTTCGCCAACCTGGCGTCGGAATCGATCTCGTCGCTGGAGGTGTGGAAGACGTCGCAGGCCTCGAAGCCGGCCGGCGGCATCGGCGCCACCGTCAACATCAAGACGGCGCGTCCGCTGGACCACAACGAGCGCGTGGCGAGCATCGGCGTCAAGGCCGGCCACGACCAGTCGAACGAACGCCTGCCCGGCGACGACAAGGGCAAGGCGTGGACGCCGGAGGTCTCGGGCATCTACAGCGATACCTTCTTCAACCACACCGTGGGCGTGTCGCTCACCGGCAGCTTCCAGGAGCACGACGGCGGCCACAACACCGCCAGCACCGGCGGCTGGCACACCTTCACGGGCGCCGACGCCGCCAGCTGGGGCGTGATCCCGCAGCCGGGTGCGCCGGGTTCGCAGAACATCACCAACCGTCCGGGCCCCACCGACCTGTACCAGGTGCCGCAAAGCATCGACTACTCGGTCAACGGCATCGAGCGCAAGCGCACCAACGGTCAGCTGACGCTGCAATGGCAGCCGGTGCAGTCGCTCACAGGCACGCTCGACTACACGTTCGCACAGAACACCGTCCACACCAAGGGCAGCGACCTGTCGTCGTGGTTCAACTTCGGCCCGTCGGTGAGCAGCTGGACCAACGGTCCGGTGTCGGGCCCGGTGTTCTATGGCGAGACCCTCGGTCTCCCCGCGTGCGTTGCCCCCAACACGACGAATTGCGGCGGCCCTGGCCTTCAGGACATCGCGATGGGCGGCAACTGGTCGGGCGTCAAGACCACGCTGCGCTCTCTCGGCCTGAACCTGGCATGGAAGGCCAGCCCCACGCTGAAGTTCGAGGCCGACGGCCATTCGTCCAACTCCACGTCGGGCTCGGACAGCCCTTACGGCACCAATGCCGACCTGGGTACCGCCACGTTCAACCGCGGCACCACCACGGTCGACTTCTCGCACGACTTCCCGGTGATGAGCGTCGTGGGCGATCCGAGCGCGGCGGGCCAGCTGGTCACGGGCTCGTCGTTCCGCAACAGCTACATGAAGTCGAACATCAACCAGCTGCAGCTGAAGGGCAGCTGGGACGCCAGCGAACAGTCGTCCGTCGACTTCGGCCTGAACGTCACGCACGTGAAGAACCGCACCGCCTACGGCAACGTCGACCAGGGCACCTGGGGCGGCGCCACCCTCGCCTCCGACTACCCCGACAGCGTGTGGCATCCCACCACGCTGTCGAAGTACTTCAGCCAGATGAGCGGCCACAACACACCGGGCATGCTGGAGAACTGGTACACGTTCAACTTCCCGCAGGTCGACGCCATCGCCGCCTCGGTGGGCGACGCGTCGCACTACGTCGCGCCGACCACGTTCACCACCGACATCCGCACCAAGGAGAACACCACCAGCGTGTACGGCCAGTACAACCGCGACTGGGAGCTGTGGCGCATGCCGATGAACCTGTCGGCGGGCCTGCGCTACGAGAAGACGGACGTCACGTCGTCGGCGCTGGTGCCCACGCCCATCACGGGCTCGGGCCTGAACTGGACGTCGAACAACGAGCTGTACGTGCAGTACGGCCCCGACCAGGGCTTCACCACCCTGAAGGGCGGCTACCACTACCTGCTGCCGTCGATCGATTTCGACACCGACCTGCGGCATGACCTGAAGCTGCGCCTGAGCTACGGCGACACGATCGCTCGCCCGACCTACGACCAGATCCAGGGCGGACAGACCCTCAACGCGCCGGTGCGCTCCGATGGCGGCACCGGCCAGCAGGGCAACCCCGCCCTGAAGCCGCTGCGCTCGCACAACCTGGACGCGTCGCTCGAGTGGTACTACGGCAAGTCGAGCTACGCCTCGGTGGGCTTCTTCCACAAGAACGTCAGCAACTACATCGGTTCGGCAATCGTCAACGGCACGCCGTTCAACATCCCCACCCCGGTGGGCGGCGCGTACTACAACGCCGCCATCGCCAACGGCTGCGACACCGGCAACACGGCCTGCATCCGCAACTACATCTTCGCGAACTACAACGGCCAGCCGGGCGTCACGCGCACGGGCTACGACCAGCAGGGCAACGCCATCGGATCGATCCAGGGCCTGCCGGGCGACCCGATCACTAACTTCGCGATCACCACGCCGGTCAATGCCCACAACGCCAGCCTGCACGGCTTCGAGTTCAACGTGCAGAACGCGTTCGGCAACAGCGGCTTCGGCGTGTCGGCCAACTACACGCTGGTGATCTCGGGACTGCGCTACAACAACGACTCGACGGCCGCGCAGTTCGCGCTGCAGGGGCTGAGCAACACGGCCAACGTGGTGGCGTACTACGAGAACCAGCACGTGAGCGCGCGGGTGGCCTACAACTGGCGCGGCCAGTACCTGTCGTCCACCCAGGACGGCCAGGGCGCCAACCCGGTCTACGTGGAGCCCTACGGCCAGGTCGACATGACGCTCGGCTACAACATGAACGAGCACCTGTCGTTTACGCTGGACGCCCTGAACCTGGACGACGGCGTCATCCGTTCGCACTCGCGCACCACCCAGGCCCTCGAAGGCATCACCCAGACGGGCCGGCGCTTCCTGCTGGGCGCGCGCTACAAGTTCTGAGCGTCGCATAGTCGGTGGCTGGCACGCCCGGCGGTTCCAGGGAATCGCCGGGTGGCGCGACGCCACGCCCACCGGCATCATGGCCGGAGATGAACATGCGCCAGAACGATGACGTGAGACACGTCGTGATCCTCGGGGGCGGTTCGGCCGGATGGCTGACCGCCGCCCTCCTTGCGCGCGAACACCACGCGGGCGAGCCCGGCGGCCTGGCCGTCACCCTGATCGAATCCCCCAACACCCCGCCCATCGGCGTGGGCGAAGGCACGTGGCCGTCGATGCGCGATACCCTGCGCCGCATCGGCCTGCCCGAGGCCACGCTGTTCCGCGACTGCGACGCCTCGTTCAAGCAGGGCTCGCATTTCCACGGCTGGATGCACGGCGCCAGCGCGGCGGCCGGCGACCGCTACCGCCACCCGTTCACGCTGCCGCTGGGCTTCGGCGAGGTCGACCTCGTGGCCGGCTGGCTGCAGCGCCACGCCGACCGGCCGTTCGCCGACGTGGTGAGCGCCCAGCCCGCCGTGTGCGACGCCGGCCTCGCGCCCAAGCAGGCCGCCACGCCCGAGTACGCCGCCGTGGCCAACTACGGCTACCACTTCGACGCCGGCAAGTTCGGCGTCGAGCTGCGCAAGCACGCCGTGGCCAACCTGCATGTGCGCCACGTGCTCGACGACGTGGACGAGGTGCTGTCGCACGAGAACGGCGACATCGCGGCCCTGCGCACGCGCGCCAACGGCGACGTCGAAGGCGACCTGTTCATCGACTGCTCCGGCCTTGCGTCGGTGCTGCTGGGCCAGCACTACGGCATCGGCGTGCGCTCGCAGAAGCACCTGCTGTTCAACGACACCGCGCTCGCGCTGCAGGTGCCCCACGCCACGCCCGATGCAGCCATTGCCTGCGAGACGATCTCCACGGCGCAGCCGTGCGGCTGGACCTGGGACATCGGCCTGCCCATGCGGCGCGGCATCGGCCACGTGTACTCCAGCGCGCACCTGTCGCATGACGAGGCCGCGGAACAACTGTTCGCCTACGTGCGGCGCACCGGCGGCCCGTCCGCGCTGCCCGCCCCGCGGCGCATCTCGTTCGACCCGGGCTACCGCGAACGCTTCTGGCATCGCAACTGCGTGGCCGTGGGCCTGTCGGCCGGCTTCGTCGAGCCGCTGGAGGCGTCGGCGCTGGCGCTGGTGGAGATGTCCGCCTCGATGATCAGCGCCGAGATGCCCGCCACGCGCGCCCAGATGGCGCTGGTCGAACGCCGCTTCAACGACGCGTTCACCTACCGCTGGGAGCGCGTGGTCGACTTCCTGAAGCTGCACTACGCGCTCAGCCGGCGCGACGACAGCGACTACTGGCGCGAGCACCGCGAGGCCGCCTCGATGCCCGATCGCCTGGCCGACCTGCTCACACTGTGGCGCCACCGCGCGCCCTACCGGGCCGACTTCTTCCGCGTGGAGGAGGTGTTTCCCGCCGCCAGCTACCAGTACGTGCTGCACGGCATGGGCCACCTTCCCGAGCCGTCCACGCGGCTGCGCCACGCCGGCATCGGCGACGCCGCCGAACCCTTCTTCCGCGAGACGGCCCACCTGGCCCGACGCATGCTCGCGGCGCTGCCGCTGCAGCGATCGCTGATCACCCACATCCAGGCGCACGGACTGCCGCGCCACTGAACCCGAGAGTCTTCATGAAGCCCGCCCTTCTCGACAATGTCACCCACCGCGACCTGCGCATCATCACCACCCGCGGCGCCGCCTGGGGCGACGACCAGATGTCCACGCCGGTGTTCCTCAGCGAGTTCCGCAGCGCCCAGGCCTGCTACCCCATCGTGCTGCAGCAGTCGGGCGACGCCGGCGGCTTCCAAACCGTGGCGCTGATGGGCCTGCGCGCCGGCGAGAACCTGTTTCTCGACGCGCGCGGCTGGGACGCCCACTACATCCCGCTGGCCATCGAACGCGGCCCGTTCATGATCGGGCGCGGCGACAACGAGCTGATGGTGCATCTCGATGCCGACAGCCCGCGCATCGGCCAGGGCGAAGGCGCGCCGGTGTTCCTGCCACACGGCGGCGCCACCGAATACCTGGATCGCATCAACTCGGTGCTGCTCACCATCCACCAGGGCGTGCAGGCGTTGCCCGCCTTCATCGACGCGCTCACGCGCCACGCCCTGATCGAATCCTTCGTGATGGACGTGGAGGCCGCCGACGGCTCGCAGAACCGCCTGGCGGGCTTCTTCGCCATCGACGAGGCGCGCCTGGCCGCGCTCGACGCGGCCGCGCTGGCCGAGCTGAACGCCGCCGGCCATCTGTCGGCCATCTTCATGATGGTGGCCTCGCTGTCGCACATGCGCGACCTCATCGAACGCTACAACCGGCGCCTGGCGCGCGCGTCCTGATCCGGCCATGACCCCGATCCGAGAAGTCACCGGCAGCGTCGAGGACGCGATGTCCGACGCGCGACTGCGCCAAACGCAGCCTTGGGTGCATCGCGGCCTGGTGTCGCACTGGCCGATGGCGCAGGCCGGGAGCCGGTCGGCCGCCGAGGCGGTGGCCTATCTCAAGAGCACCTGGCGCGGCCAACTGGCGGGCCTGTTCCTGGCGCCGCCGGAGATCAACGGCCGGTTCTTCTACAACGACACCTTCACCGGCATGAACTTCAGCCGCGAGAAGGCGCCGTTCGACGAGCTGTTGGACGTGCTGCTGAAGCTGGCCAACGAAGCGGTGGCGCCCGCCCTCTACGTGGGCTCCACCGAGATCGACGGCTTCCTGCCGCCGTTCCGCGCCGCCAACGACCTGCCCTTCGACGACCGCGAGCCGCTCGCCAGCATCTGGCTGGGCAACCGCACGACCATCGCCGCGCACTACGACCTGCCCGACAACCTGGCCTGCGTGGTGGCCGGCCGCCGCCGCTTCACGCTGTTCCCGCCCGAGCAGTTGCCCAACCTGTACGTGGGCCCGCTCGACCTCACGCCCGCCGGCCAGCCCATCAGCCTGGTCGACATGGCCAACCCCGACCTCGCGCGCCACCCGCGCTTCGCGCAGGCGCTCGAGCACGCGCAGGTGGCCGAGCTCGAGCCCGGCGACGCGCTGTTCATCCCCAGCATGTGGTGGCACCAGGTGGAGTCGCTGGAGCCGTTCAACGTGCTGGTCAACTACTGGTGGCGCCAGTCGGCCGCGTACCTCGATTCACCCATCGTGGCGCTGATGGCCGCGCTGCTCACGCTGCGCGACCTGCCCGCGCACCAGCGCGAGACCTGGCGCGACATGTTCGACCACTACGTGTTCCGCCCCACCGACCACACTGCCGCCCACATTCCCCCGCACGCGCGCAGCGCGATGGCGCCGCTGTCCGAAAGCGGCGCGCGCAACCTGCGCCAGGCCCTCCTCAACCGCTTCAAACGATGAGGCTCCCATGACCCCCCGAGACTTGATGCCCCCCCCAACCCGCCGCCCCGTGCGCCGCGTCGTCATCGCCGGCGGCGGCACCGCCGGCTGGATGGTGGCCGCTTGCCTCTCCAAGACCATGGGCAAGTGCCTGGACATCAAGTTGGTCGAGTCGGACGAGATCGGCACCGTGGGCGTGGGCGAGGCCACCATCCCCACGCTGCTCACCTACCAGGAGCTGGTGGGGATCCCCGAGCAGGAGTTCATGGCCGAGACCCAGGCCACGTTCAAGCTGGGCATCAAGTTCGAGGGCTGGCGCAACGTCGGCGAGGACTACATCCACAGCTTCGGCCTGACCGGCACCGACCACTGGACGGCCGGCTTCCAGCACTTCTGGCTCAAGGGCCGCGACCGCAAGCTGGCGCGAGACTATGGCGCGTACTGCATGGAGCTGCGCGCCGCCGAGGAGAACCGTTTCGCACACCTGCCGCGCGCCGGCCTCAACTACGCGTTCCACCTCGACGCGTCGCTGTACGCCAAGTACCTGCGCAAGATCAGCACCCAGTGCGGCGTGCAGCGCGTGGAGGGCAAGATCGCCGAGGTGATGCAGCACCCGGACGGCGACATCGCCGCGCTCAAGCTGGGCAACGGCGCGCTGCTGGAGGGCGACCTGTTCATCGACTGCACCGGCATGCGCTCGCTGCTGCTCGGCGAGACGCTGGGCGTGAAGTACCAGGACTGGAGCCACTGGCTGCCCTGCAACCGCGCCGTGGCCGTGCAGACGAAGTCGGTGGGCCCCGCCGTGCCCTACACGCGGTCGATCGCGCACCCGTTCGGCTGGCAATGGCGCATCCCGCTGCAGCACCGCGTGGGCAACGGCATGGTCTACAGCAACCGACACGTGAGCGACGACGAGGCTTTGGCCACGCTGATGAAGAACGTGCAGGGCGAGTTGCTCACCCAGCCGCGCGTCATCCCCTTCCTGGCCGGCCAGCGCGAGACCGTGTGGGAGAAGAACTGCGTGGCCATCGGCCTGTCCAGCGGCTTCCTGGAGCCGCTCGAATCCACCAGCATTCACCTGATCCAGCGCGGCATCATCCGCCTGATGCAGTCCTTCCCCAACGACGGCGTGCGCCAGGTCGACATCGACGAATACAACACCAAGGCCGCCGCGGAG
>JBBQYL010000099.1:0-17692 GCA_038208735.1 Burkholderiales bacterium | reverse complement strand
AGAACGGATCCGTCCGCCTCGGCTGCGAGATCGTGGGCCTCAACCCGACGGCCCAACGCGCGCTTCAGCTCTACATCGACCAGACGCAGAAGCGTCGGCGGATGATGGCCGGCGAATAGCGTTCACGCCTGGCCCGGTCCTCCCCGTGATCCGACGACTGCGCTACCTCGCCGGCTCGCTCAAGTTGCGCCTGGCCCTGGCCAGCTTCGTGCTGATCGCCGCCAGCGTGGCGCTCACCGTGGTGCTGGTGCTGCGCGCGATGGAGCAGCGCAGCCAGCGCGCGGTGCTCGACGCCGAGGTGGCCAATGCCGAGCGCATCGGCCTGGTGGTGTCGGCCAAGATCGTCTCGCTGCAGAAGGCCATGCGCGCGGCGACCGCCGACCTGCCGACCGGCGACATCGACAGGGCCGCCGCGGTGGCCGCGTACCTCGAGCGCCACAAGGTGCTGCGCAGCCTGTTCGACAGCGTCTTGGTGGTCGGCCCCGACCTGCACCTGGTGGCCGCGGCCGAGAACGGCGGCGTGCGCGCCACCGACATCGATTTCTCCGACCGCGCCTATATCCGCCGCACGGTGCAGGAGCACCGCGCCGTGATCTCGAAGCCTGGCGTGAGCCGCACCAACGGCACGCCGATGTTCGCGATGTCCATGCCGGTGTTCGACCGCGACGGACGCGTGCTGGCGATCCTGGTGGGCGGCATGAAGCTGTCCACCAACGCGCTGCTCAACGACCTCACGCGTCCGGCGATGGACGACCACGACCCGGTCACGACGATCGTCACCGACGCCGAGGGCACGATCGTCTCGCACAAGGACCCGACGCGCGTGCTGGGCAAGGCCGACAACGACGCGCAGTTCGCGGCGGTGGTGGCGCAATGGCGTGCCGAGGGCGCGCCGGTGGAGCCGCAGGGCTCGGCGCGCCGCCTCGGCGACGACATCGTGGCGGTGGCGGGCGTGGCCGACGCCGACTGGGTGGTGTTCCGCAGCGCGCCGGCCGAGCTCCTGCTGGGCGGCCCCACCGCGGGACGCGTTCAGGCCGTGTGGATCGGCTCGGCCGTGGCGTTCGTCGGCGGCCTGATCATCCTGCTGGTGATGCTGACGCTGCTGCGTCCGTTGCGCCACCTGGAGCGCCGCGCGCTGCGCCTGCTCACCGAGGACTTCTCGGCGCAGGCTCCGTGGCCGCGGGCCGGCGGCGAACTGGGCGAACTGGCGCGCGTGTTCCAGCACGTGCTGCACCAGCAATCGGTGATGCGCCAGTCCGGCGACGAGCTGCTGGTGAAGATGCGCGCCGTGATGGCCCACGCGCCGGTGGGCATCGCCTTCACGCGCAACGGCCGCTTCGAGCTGGTGAGCGACCAGTTCGCGCGGCTGTTCGGCTACGCCAGCGCGCAGGTGCAGGGCATGGAGATGCACCGGGTGTCGCGGTCGCCCGAAGCGCATCTCGCCTTCCTGCGCATGGCCACGGAGACTTTCGCGTCGGGCCGCAACTGCGACGTCGAACTCGAGCTCGTGCGCGCGGATTCGAGCCGCTTCTGGGCTCGGCTGCAGGGCGCCCCGGTGTGCGCGGGCGACAGCGACGCGGGCACGATCTGGATCTTCACCGACATCACCGAGAGCCGGCGCCATCGCGAGCAGCTGTCGTGGTCGGCCTCGCACGACGAACTCACGGGCCTGGTCAACCGGCGCGAGTTCGAGATCCGCCTGGGCGAGGAGATGGGCCAGCGCGCCAACTCCGAGCCCGCGGCCGCGCTGTTCATCGACCTCGACCGCTTCAAGGCGGTGAACGACTCCAGCGGCCACGCCGCCGGCGACATGCTGCTGAAGGACATCGCGGCCATCCTGATGGGGCGCGCGCGTGCGCACGACTCCGTGGCGCGCATCGGCGGCGACGAGTTCGCCGTGCTGCTGCGCGGCTGCGAACCGAGCGCGGCCGAGCGCATCGCCGCCAGCATCTGCGCCCGCGTGGCCGAGCACCGGCGCGACTGGGGGCAGGGCGAGCGCGCACAGGTGCTGTCGGTGGGCGCCAGCATCGGCATCGTGGCCATCGACGCCAGCTTCGCCAGCGTGAAGGAGGTGCTGCACGCCGCCGATGAGGCGTGCTATGAGGCGAAGCGGGCAGGGCGGGGCACCGTGCGCACCTGGCGGCGCTCGGCCGGATCGGCGCAGCTGGCCGTGGAGTGAGCGTCCGCCGACGCTGCGGGAGCGGACGTCCGGGCGCCCGGCCGGATACCCTGCCGGGTACGGCATCCCCTGAACGTGGTATGCACTGGTATTAACCCGGTCATGTCGGATCGCGTGTGGGCTTACGCTGCATTCTTGATATTAAAACAAATTGACTTAATAGAAGGATTGCCATGCACAGACACGCTTCTCGCGCCGTGACGGCCGGCGTCGCCCTCATCCTGTCGGCCCTCTCGCCGCAAGCCCTCGCCCTCGACGTGGCGCCGTACTTCGAGACCTGGGCCTACGATGGTGGCTACACGCCGACCACGTTGATGGAGGCCAAGTCCAAGGGCGGCGTGCTGGGCGCCACGATGGCATTCGGCGTGTCGGGTGGCGGCTGCTCGATGGGCGGCGGCCTCGAGGCCAACCTCAGCGGCGCCGGCAAGACCGACATCGTCAACTTCCAGGCCGCCGGCGGCCGCGTGACCCTGTCGTTCGGCGGCGCTTCGGGCACCTATCTCGAGAGCGCGTGCTCGGACGACGGGCTGTTCAACCTGCTGAAGAACGCGCTCGACACCACCGGCGCGCGCGCGATCGACTTCGACGTCGAGGGCGACCAGATCGGCAACACCGCGCTCAACACCCGCCGCAACAACGTGGCCAAGCGGCTGCAGGCCGCCTACCCGTCGCTGTACGTGTCGTACACGCTGCCGGTCGATCCCACGGGCCTGCCGTCGGAGGCGCTCAACGTGATCCGCAGCGCCAACACGGCCGGCGTGAAGGTGGCCCTGGTCAACGTCATGGCGCTGGCCTACGGCACCGATGCCGACCAGGGCCGCGCGATGGGCGACCTGGCCATCTCGGCGGCCAACGCCACGTTCGCGCAGATCAAGTCCATCTTCACGGGCAAGACCGACGCGCAGCTGTGGGCGATGATCGGCGTGACCCCGATGATCGGCGTCAACGACACCCAGAGCGAGGTCTTCCGCCAGGCCGACGCCACCCGGCTGGCCGCGTTCGCGCAGCAGAAGGGCCTGGGCCTGCTGTCGTACTGGGCGCTGCAGCGCGACATGCCGGGAGGCAGCGACTACAACGACTTCAGCCTGGTCAACAACAAGGCCTACGAGTTCTACAAGCTGCTGGCCGCGGCCAAGGCCACGCAGCCGGGCGCGCTGGCCGACGGCACGTACACGATCGCGTCGGCGTTCAGCGGCAAGTGCGTGGACATCGCCGCGGCGTCCACCGCCAACTCGGCACAGGTGCAGCAGTACCAGTGCAACGGCACGGGCGCGCAGAAGTTCGCCGTCACCAACCTGGGGCAGGGCTGGTACCGGCTGGTCAACGTGAACAGCCGCAAGGCGATCGACATCGCGTCGGCATCGACCGCCGATGGCGCCAAGGTGCAGCAGTACACCGACAACGCCAGCACGGCGCAGCGCTTCTCCGTCAAGCCGGGCGCCGACGCCACCACCTTCGTGATCGCCAACGAAGGCAGCGGCAAGTGCCTGGACGTGGCCGACTGGAGCACCAACGACAGCGGAAAGATCCAGCAGTGGACGTGCTCCGGCAACGTCAACCAGGCCTGGCGATTCACCAAGCAGTAGCCCGCTGCTGCGCGTTCCCGGCGCGGGGCATGTCGCACCGCGCCCCTTCCTCACAGGAGATTCCCATGACTTTCACCTGGTCGGGCGCCCGCGTGCGCCACGTTTCGCTGGCCATCGCCGCCAGCGGCCTGGTCGCCGCGTGCGGCGGCGGCAGCGACGCCGACAACGCGGCCGCGATGCAGGCCGACGACGCGGACGGGCGCGCGCTGATGCAGGCGATGGCGGTGTCGAGCGCGTCCACGCCGGTCGACCTGTTCGACGCGAAGAAGAAGGAGATCGCGATGGAGCTGGTGTCCAGCGCCGAGAACTCGTCGCTCGACTGGAAGGCGCAGTACACCTACATCGAGGACATCGGCGACGGCCGCGGGTACACGGGCGGCATCATCGGCTTCTGCTCGGGTACCGGCGACATGCTGGGCGTGGTGGAGGACTACGCGGGCCGCGAGCCCGGCAACGGCCTGGCCAGATACATCGCTGCGCTCAAGAAGGTCAACGGTACCGAGTCGCACAGCGGCCTCGGCTCGGCCTACGTCGCGGCCTGGCACAAGGCGGCGTCCGATACCGTGTTCCAGCAGGCGCAGGACGCCGCGCGCGACGACACCTACTTCAACCCGTCGGTGTCGCAGGCCAAGTCGGACGGCTTGCACGCGCTGGGCCAGTTCATCTACTACGACGCGATCGTGATGCACGGCCCGGGCGACGACTCGGACAGCTTCGGCGGCATCCGCAAGGCTGCCATGAAGAAGGCGAAGACGCCGGCCCAGGGTGGCAACGAGACGACGTACCTCAACGCCTTCCTCGACGCGCGCAAGGCCGTCATGAAGAAGGAAGAGGCGCACTCGGACACCAGCCGCGTCGACACCGAGCAGCGCGTGTTCCTGAAGGCGGACAACCTGAACCTGGACACGCCCCTGAAGTGGAAGACCTACGGGGACAGCTACATGATCAAGTAGTCGTCAGACCTGCATGTTCATGATGTCGGTATACGACTGCACCAGCCGGTTGCGCACCGAGATGGCGGCCTGGAAGCCGATCTGGGCCTTCTGCATCGTCACCATCGTCTGCTCGAGGCTGACGGTGGGGTTGTCCATCTGGAGCTCGTTCTGCATCCAGGTGGCCGAGTTCTGGGTGTCGCTGACGCCCTTGAGCGCGTCGGTGAGCGCCGCGCCGAAGCCGGCCTTGCCCGCGCCGGCGGTGCCCGAGACGGCTCCCGGCGCGCTCGCGCCGCCCGCCAGGGGCGTGCCGTCGGTGCGCAGCCCCGCGCGGGCCACGGCGGCGGCGAAGTCGAACGGCTTGAGCTTGACGTCCATCACCATGGCTGGCTCCGGAATGCCCCCGCGGCGCGGGCGCTGCGGCGGTCGCGATCGAGGCGGGGCATGGGTTCGGCTGGCATGGTCTGAACTTTAGCGATCGGCCCTGCGTTCGAAGAAGAGATCTGCTGGACAAACGGCGGCCTTCTCGTGGCTTCGCCGGACGACCCGAGGCTAAAGAATGCATCCATTGCGCCGAGGCTGGGTCTCTTCCTGTCCAGCTGGAGCGCCAAGACGCACAACCCGGATCCACACCCGCCTCCATGGAACAAGCTCTCGCCACCGCCGTTCCCCTCGCCGTCATCCCCGGCCCGATGGATCGCCTGATCGCGATGCCCGCCGGCGCCAAGATGAAGCTGGGCGCCGGCCTGGCCGGCCTCGTGGCCGTGATCGTGGCCATCGGCCTGTGGAGCTCTCAGGGCGACTACGGCGTGCTGTTCGCCAACCTGCCCGACAAGGAAGGCGGCGCCGTCGTCGCCCAGTTGGCCACGATGCAGGTGCCCTACAAGTTCGCCGCGGGCGGCACGGCCATCATGATCCCGTCCGACAAGGTCAACGAGGTGCGCCTGAAGCTGGCGTCCGCGGGCCTGCCCAAGTCTAGCGTGGTCGGCTTCGAGCTGATGGACAACGCCAAGTTCGGACAGACGCAGACGCAGGAACGCGTGAACCTGCAGCGCGCCCTCGAAGGCGAGCTCACCCGCACGATCGGCTCCATCGACGCCGTGGAATCGGCCCGCGTGCACCTGGCGCTGCCCAACCAGAACGGCTTCTTCCGCGAGCAGCAGAAGCCCAGCGCCTCCGTGGTGCTGATGCTGCGCGGCGGCCGCACGCTCGACCGCTCGCAACTGGCCGGCATCGTCCACCTGGTGGCCTCCAGCGTGCCGGAATTGCAGACCCGCGACGTGAGCGTGCTCGACCAGACCGGCGCGCTGCTCACCGAGAACGGCGACAAGAACACCGCCGGCCTCGACGCCACGCAGCTGCAGTACGTCAACCAGATGGAAGCCGGCTACACCAAGCGCATCCAGGAGCTGCTGGAGCCGGTAGTGGGCCGCGAGAACCTGCGCGCCTCCGTCACCGCCGACATCGACTTCTCGCAGAGCGAGGCCACGTCGGAGCAGTTCAAGCCGAACCAGAACCCGGGCGACGCCACCATTCGCAGCCAGCAGAGCAACGGAGACGCCGGCAGCGGTGCCGGCAGCGTGCCCTCGGGCGTGCCGGGCGCCAGCAGCAACCAGCCGCCGGTGCCGGCCACCGCCCCGATCAACGGCGCGTCGGCGCCGCTGCAGGCCGCGCAGGGCGGCACCGCCGGCGCGGGCGCCAATGGCCACCGCGAGCTCGTCACCAACTACGAGGTCGACCGCACCGTGCGCGTCACCCGCAATGCCACCGGCCTGGTGCGTCACCTCAACGCGGCCGTGGTCGTCAACCAGAAGGTCGTCACCGACGCCAAAGGCAAGACCACCAGCACCCCGCTCAGCCAGGACGAGCTCGACAAGTACACCGCGCTGGTGGAAGAGGCCATCGGCTTCGACAAGACCCGCGGCGACTCGGTGAAGGTGATCAACGCCCCGTTCCGGGCCGAGACCACCCTGAAGGCCGACGAAGTGCCGCTGTGGAAACAGCAGTGGCTGCTCGACCTGCTGCGCGCCGGCGCCGTGCCCGCCGGACTGACGCTGGTGGCCCTGGCCGTGCTGTTCGGCCTGGTGCGCCCGGCGGTGATGGCCGCGCTGGCCCCGCCGGTGGGCGAGTCCAGGGACGAAGGCCTGAACGCCGTCGTCGACGACGCCCAGCAGCTGTCGATGGCCGCGTTGCCGGAGCTGCTCGAAGCCCCGGCGATGGCCAAGAAGCTCGAGAGCGCGCGCCAGCTCGCGAAGGACAACCCTACCGCCGTCGCCAATATCGTGCGCGACTGGGTCAACGGCCAATCTGCCGCCTGATCATCCTGCCCTCGCACCAAGTCAGGACCAAGAGCCATGCCCGCCGCCAAGAACAACGAAGACCAAGGTGTCGAAGACGCCGCCATCCTGCTGATGTCCCTCGGCGAGGAGGAGGCGGCTTCCGTCTTCAAGCACCTGGCGCCCAAGGAAGTGCAGAAGCTCGGCGAGACCATCGCCCGCATGAAGTCGATCACGCGCGAGCGCATGGACGGCGTGCTCGACCGCTTCGGCGTCGAGGCGCGGTCGCAGCACGTGCTGGTGCAGGACACCGACGAGTACGTCAAGGCCGTGCTGCGCAAGGCGCTGGGCGAGGACAAGGCCAACCTGCTGATCGACCGGATCCTGCAGGGCAGCGACGTCACCGGCATCGAGTCGCTGAAGTGGATGGACGCCAGTTCGGTGGCCGAGCTCCTGCGCAACGAACATCCGCAGATCGTCGCGGCCATCCTGGTGCACCTGGATTTCGACCAGTCATCGTCGGTGCTGAAGTCGTTCACCGAACGCCAGCGCAACGAGGTGCTGATCCGCATCGCCACGCTGGACGGCATCCAGCCGTCCGCCCTGAAGGACCTGAACGAAGTGATGAGCAAGGTGCTCGCCGGCGGCGAGAAGCTGAAGAAGGCGTCGCTGGGCGGCGTGAAGACCGCGGCCGAGATCATCAACCTGATGGGCTCGTCGGTGGAGACCTCGGCGCTCGACTACATCCGCGAGGCGGACAACGAGCTGGCCCAGAAGATCATGGACAACATGTTCACGTTCGACGACCTGAACAAGCTCGACGACAAGGGCTTCCAGTCGCTGCTCAAGGAAGTGCAGAGCGAATCGCTGGTCATCGCGCTCAAGGGCGCGGCGCCGGAGCTTCGCGAGAAGGTCTTCCGCAACATGTCCAGCCGCGCCGCCGAGACGCTGCGGGAAGACCTCGATTCGCGCGGCCCGGTGCGGGTCTCCGAGGTGGAATCCGAGCAGAAGGAAATGCTCAAGATCGTCCGCCGCCTGGTCGACGAGGGCCAGATCGTGATGGCTTCGGGAGGCGCCGATGACTTCCTCTAAAGCCTCGAGCTTCCACGCCCGCGCCAACGAGGACTTCGACAAGCCGGCGCCGATGCCCCCGCGTGGCGCGCCGCAGTCGCGCTTCATCCCGCGCGAGGAGCTCGACGCCTTCGCCGCCTGGCGCCCGGGGTCGTTCGGCGGCCCCGCCGCGTCGCCGGCCCATCCAGCCGACCGCCCCGAGAACAAGGTGCACGCCGCGCCGCCGGCGCCTCCCGCGCCCCCCACGGAGGCCGAATGGCTGGCCGAGGTGCAGCACGCGCGTGAACTCGGCTATGCCGACGGCTATCGCGATGGCCAGGTCGCCCTCGAGGCGTTCAAGGAGAACTTCGCCCGCCAGATGGCCGCCCAGTTCGGCGCGCTGCTGGCCAACCTCGACGACCAGTGGAGCGGCCTGGAAGAGCAGATGTCGCTGGCCGTCACGCGCACGGCCGTGCAGTTGGCCCGCCAGGTGGTGCGCCACGAGCTCGACACGCGCCCGGCCATCGTCGCCAAGGTGGCCCAGGAGGCCGTCGGCGCCATCGTGCTGTCGGCCCGCCACCTGCGCGTGCGCCTGCATCCGGCCGACCTCCAGCACGTGACCGACGGCGCCGGCGAGGCGCTCAAGGCACGCGAAGCGCGCCTGGTGGCCGACGCCACCATCGAGCCGGGCGGCTGCATCGTCGACTCCGACCTGGGCCAGGTGGACGCGCGCATCGGCACCCGCTGGGCCGCCGCCGCCGCCGTGTTCGGCCGCGAGGACACCTGGGACGCGCCCGAGATCATCGTCGGGGGGATCGACGAATGACGACGACCCCCGGAACTTCCACGCCCGAGCGCGCCGCGCGCTGGACGCGCTACCTCGCCGACATCGAGAACTACGCCAGCGTGCCGCAGCCGCTGGAGATGCAGGGCACCCTCGTGCGCGTGACCGGGCTCGTGCTCGAGGCCGCCGGGGTGCGCGTGCCCGTCGGCTCGGTGTGCGACGTGTCGGGCTCGCCCAACGAGCCGCCCGTCACCGCCGAGGTGGTGGGCTTCGACGGCGACCGCGCCTTCCTGATGCCCACCGGCGAGCTCCACGGCCTGGCCAGCGGCGCCCGCGTGATGCCGCGCGCCGTGCCGCACCTGCCGCCGCAGTTCGGCGTCGAGAACCATCCGTGGCGCCGCAGCGAAGACCGCGGCCTGCACCTGCCGATGGGCTCGGGCCTGCTGGGCCGCGTCATCGATGCGCATGGCCGTCCGCTGGACCGCCTCGGCCCGCTGGGCGACGTGCGCGACGAGCCGATGGTTCGACGCTCCATCAACGCGATGGAACGCGACCCGGTTCGCACGCCGCTGGACACCGGCGTGCGCGCCATCAATTCGATGCTCACCGTGGGCCGCGGCCAGCGGATCGGCCTGTTCGCCGGCACCGGCGTGGGCAAGTCGGTGCTGATGGGCATGATGGCCCGCTACACGCAGTGCGACATGATCGTGGTGGGGCTGATCGGCGAACGCGGCCGCGAAGTGAAGGAATTCATCGAGGACATCCTCGGCGAGGACGGCCTCAAGCGCTCCGTCGTCGTGGCCGCCCCGGCCGACGCGCCGCCGCTGGTGCGCATGCAGGGCGCCAACTACGCCACCGCCGTGGCCGAGCACTTCCGCGACCGCGGCCAGCACGTGCTGCTGTTGATGGACTCGCTCACCCGCTTCGCGATGGCGCAGCGCGAGATCGCCCTGGCCATCGGCGAGCCGCCGGCCACGCGCGGCTACCCGCCCAGCTGCTTCGCCAAGCTGCCGCAGCTGGTGGAGCGCTCCGGCAATGCCGGCCCCGGCGGCGGCTCGATCACCGCGTTCTATACCGTGCTGACCGAAGGCGACGACCCGCAGGATCCGATCGCCGACGCCGCCCGAGGCATCCTCGACGGCCACATCGTGCTGTCGCGCGAACTCGCCGAGAGCGGCCACTTCCCGGCCATCGACGTGGAGAAGTCGATCTCGCGCGTGATGACCAGCGTCGCCCCGCGCGAACACCTGGCCGCCGCGCGCATCGCGCGCCAGGCGCTGTCGCGGGTGACCCGGGCGCGCGACCTGATCCAGCTGGGCGCCTACACGCCCGGCTCCGATCCCGAGCTCGACGCCGCCGTCAAGATGAGCCCGAAGCTGACCGCGCTGCTGCAGCAGGACATGCACGAGCGCGCGTCGATGGCCGAGAGCAAGCACCAACTCAACAAGGCGATCACGCTGTGAGGACGATCCGTTTGCTCCACCGCGCGGGCGACGCTGACCGAAGCCATCCATGAAACGCCTCGCCCTGCTCAAGACCCTGCTCGAACGCGAACAGAAGCGCCGCGACGAGCAGATGGCCAGCGTGCGTGCCGCGGCCGCCAACGCCGAGGCGCAGCAGCAGCAGGCGGACGGTCTGTCCACCTACCGCAGCGAGTATTGCCAGAAGTGGTCGGCGCAGTTCCAGCAGGCCGCGCAGATGGAGATCCTGCGCAGCTACCACGGCTTCCTGTCGCGCCTGGACCAGGCCATCTCGCAGCAGCAGTCGGTGCTCGACCACGCCGGCCGCATGGTGGAGGTGCAGCGCCAGCGGCTGGTCGAGCGCGAGATCCGCGTGGCCACCGTCGAGCGGCTGATCAAGCGCCGCGAGGTGCTGCTGGCGAAGATCGCCGATCGCCGCGACCAGAAGGACCTCGACGAGCTGGCCCAGCGCCTGAGCAGCGCCCGCGCCCACGCCGGCATGTCCTGACCCGACCATTCCGATTCCCGCCCCTCTTTTCCGAGCGACACCATGGCCCTGCAACCCAGCACCCACCCCAGCGCGCACGCCCACGCCTCGCACACGTCGCATGCGTCCCACACGCACGCGGCGCACGCCGCGAGCAAGGCCAAGCCCAGCCTGAGCGCCGAGGACGGCGAGGGCGGCGGCTTCGCCGCCCAACTGCTCAAGGCCCAGCCCGCGACCGACAAGGACGCCAAGGCCGTCGACGCCAGGCCCAAGGACGACGCCGCGAAGAAGCCGAGCGAGGACAAGTCGGGCAAGGACGGCGCCGACGCCAAGGACGGCAGCCAGGACGAGAAGGACGCCATGGCGCCAGAGGGGAAGCCTCCGGTGGTCGACCCCGCCGCGTTGCTGGCCGCCCAGCAGCCCGTGGCCCCGGCCACCACCTCGCTGGCCGACAAGACCGCCGCGACCGGCGACCACGATGACTTCGCCACCGACCCGCTGGGCGCGCTGCGCAAGGCCGCGGCCCGCCCCGGCAGGGACGACGGCAAGGCCGCGCTGCTGGCCGGCCTCGGCGCCGGCAAGCAGGCCCCGGCCACCGCCACGGCCGCCGGCCTGCCGGGCAAGGGCGCCGCCTCCACCGGCGACATCGCCGCGGCGCTGGCCAAGGCCGATGGCGCCGTCAAGGCGGCCACCGATGCACGCGACTCGCTTGCCGCGCTGCTGCCGCAGCCCGACCCCGCGACGGTACAGGCCGGCGCGATCGGCGCCCCGGCCAACGCGGTGCTCGACGCCAACCAGGGCGCGCACCAGGCGACGCCCACCGCACCGTCCCAGGCCATCCTGGCGATGCCGCCGCAAAGCCCCACGTTCGGACCCGCGCTGGGCCACCAGATCGAGGTCTGGATGAAGGGCGGCGTGCAGCACGCGGAAGTGCAGCTGAGCCCGCAGGACCTGGGCCCGATCCGCGTGAAGATCGAGATGGACGGCGCCCAGGCGCGCGTCCAGATGAGCGCCGACGTGCAGTCCACGCGCGATGCGCTGCAGCAGGCCATGCCGCAACTGTCCCAGCAACTGGGCCAGGTCGGCCTGAGCCTGTCGGGTGGCGGCGTGTCCGACCAGCCGACGTTCCAGCAATCGCAGGCCCAGGCCAACGGCGGCGGCTCTGGCCAGGGCGGCCGCCCGGGCCACGGCGGCACGCCCGGCGGCAACGGTGGCGGGGACCTCGAGGACATCGCCGCGGCCTCCGCCGCGCGCCAGGTCGCCCAGCGGCGCGGCCTGCTCGACACCTACGCCTGACGCCAGGCGGCAGGAAGTGGCCGGCCGGGAGGCCGGCCCGCGGCGTGGCCCCCCGCCCGCCTGCCGTCGAGACTTCCCTGCAGCCCCTCGGCGGTTGCCGGCGCGACTGTAGGGGCTGGCAGGTTTTCTGCCGCTTTTCGGCCCATTCGATTGGCCCGCGGATCCCAATAATCGTCTTCAACGATGTGCGCTCTGGCGCACGCCCAACAAATTCGTCCAGGAGTCCAATCCATGTCCGCTGCCGCCGCTGCCGCAGATGCCGTCCCCGTCAAGTCCGGCGGCAAGAAGAAGCTCGTCATCATGGTCGCCGTCGCGGCGATCGTGCTGGGCGGTGGGGGCGTGGGCGCGCTGGTCTACATGAAGAAGCAGAAGGCCGCGGCCGCGGCCGCCGCCGCGGCGGCCGACGACGGCGACGCCGAGAGCGCCGCGCCGGCCAAGGCCGAGAAGAAGAAGGAAAAAGGCGAAAAGCCGGTGTTCGTGCCCATGGATCCCTTCGTGGTGAACCTGGCCGACCACGAGGCCGACCGCTACGCCCAGATCGGCATCGTGCTGGAAGTGCCCGACGAGAAGGTGAGCGAGGAGATCAAGACCTACCTGCCCGCCATCCGCAACAACATCCTGCTGCTGCTGGCCCACAAGTCGTCCGCCGACCTGGCCGGCGGCGACGGCAAGGAGCTGCTGGCCCGCCAGATCCGCCGCGAGGCGCTGAAGGCCATGCACGAGGAAGTCGACGACGACGAGGAAGTCGAAGCGGCGCCCGCGGCTGCCGAAGGCGCCTCCGCGGCGGCCGCGCCGCCCAAGAAGAAAAAGAAGAAGAAGGCCCCCGTGGCCGACGCCCCGATCCGCTCGGTGCAGTTCTCCAGCTTCATCATCCAGTAATCGCACGCACGACCCACCGATCGCAGCGCATCCATGAACCAGCAGATCCTTTCGCAAGACGAAGTCGATGCCCTCCTGCAGGGCATCACCGGCGAGAGCCAGAAGCTCGAGACCGAAGAGCAGGCCGAAGGGAGCATCCGCAACTACGACCTGGCGAACCAGGAGCGGATCGTCCGCGGGCGCATGCCGACGATGGAAATCATCGGCGAACGCTTCGCGCGCAACATCCGCATCGGGCTGTTCAACTTCATCCGCAAGAGCCCCGAGGTGTCGATCAACGGCATCAAGGTGCAGAAGTACTCGGCGTTCCTGCGCGAGATCGTGGTGCCCACCAACTTCAACATCGTGTCGGTGCGGCCGCTGCGCGGCTCCGGCCTGATCGTGTGCGACCCGAGCCTGGTGTTCGCGGTCATCGACGCGCTGTTCGGCGGCGTCGGCAAGTTCCACACGCGCATCGAGGGCCGCGACTTCTCGCCCACCGAGCAGCGTGTGATCCAGCGCCTGGTCGACTGCATCATCACCGAATACCGCAACGCGTGGCAGGGCATCTACCCGCTGGACCTCGAGTACCAGCGCTCGGAGATGCAGCCCCAGTTCGCCAACATCGCCACGCCCAGCGAGATCGTCTTCGCCTCCAGCTTCACGCTGGAAGTGGGCGAGACCTCGGGCTCGGTGCATTTCTGCATTCCGTACTCCACGCTGGAGCCGATCCGCGACGTCCTCTACTCGACGATCCAGGGCGACGCGGTCGAGCCCGATCGCCGCTGGGTCAACCTCCTGAAGGCGCAGATCCAGTCGGCCGAGGTGGACCTGGTGGCCGAGCTGGGCACCGCGCCGGCCACGGTGGAGCAATTGCTGTCGTTCAAGCCCGGCGATTTCGTCGAGCTGGACCTGGAGAAGATGATCCAGGCCAAGGTCGACGGTGTCCCGGTGTTCGACTGCCACTACGGCACGTCCACCGGCAAGTACGCGATCAAGATCGATCGTTTGTTGACCAGCTCGAACATGAGCTGGCTGGGAGAAGGCAATGGCAGCTGAAGAGATGAGTGACGACGACGCGATGGCCGCCGAGTGGGCAGCCGCGCTGGCGGAGTCCAAGCCCGAAGTGGGCGGCCTGAGTGGCCAGGTGCAGACCGAGACGGTGGCGCCTGCCAACTTCACCAACTTCGCGTCGACGGAAGGGATCAGCGGGGCCGGCAACGACCTCAACATGATCCTCGACATCCCGGTGCAGCTGACCGTGGAGCTGGGCCGCACGCGCATCCCCATCAAGCACATCCTGCAGCTGGCGCAGGGCTCGGTGGTCGAACTCGACGCGCTGGCCGGCGAGCCGATGGACGTGCTCGTGAACGGCTTCCTCATCGCCCAGGGCGAGGTGGTAGTCGTCAACGACAAGTTCGGCATCCGCCTGACCGACATCGTCACGCCCAGCGAACGCATGCGCCGCTTGAGCCGGACCTGACCCTGGTGCAGGATACCCGGGCCGGTGTCGCCGGTCCACGCTTCCGTGCCTCGATGCACTGGTCGACAAAGAGAAACCCTTGATGACTACTTCCCTGATGCCACTGATGGCATTTCTGTTCGTGATCGCGATGATCCCCGTCGCGCTCTGGCTCATGAAGCGCGCCGGCATCGGCGGCGGCGCCCCGGCGGGCAGCGTGCTGCGCCACGTGGCGCAGCTGAGCCTGGGCACGTCGCAGCGCGTGACCGTCGTCGAGATCGCCGTCGGCGCCGAGCGCCACTGGCTCGTGCTGGGCATCACCGGCGAGCGCGTCACGCAGCTCGCCAGCTATTCCGCCCCCGACATCGCGCAGTCCGCGTCCGCGCCGGCGCACGCCGCCGCGGTGAACCAGCTGATCGCCCGCTGGCGCGGCGTGATCGGCCCGCAGGGGAGTTCGCGCGATGACCGGTAAGCGCCTCCTCAAGTTCGCCGCGGCCGCGGCGCTGCTGTGCCTGCCCGCCGCGGCCGCGTTCGCGCAGGTGGCGCCCGTGGCCGGCCCCAGCCTGCCGCTGCTGGTGGGCGCCAACGGCGGCGGCTCCAGCTTCTCGGTGCCCATCCAGACGCTGCTGTTCTTCACGGCGCTGTCGTTCCTGCCGGCGATCCTGCTGATGATGACGGGCTTCACCCGCATCGTGATCGTGCTGTCGCTGTTCCGCCAGGCCATCGGCACGCAGGCCGCGCCGCCCAACCAGGTCATCACGGGGCTGTCGTTGTTCCTCACGTTCTTCGTGATGTCGCCCACCATCGACAAGGTCTACGCCCAGGCCTGGGCGCCGTACCAGGCCAACCAAATCAGCTTCACCGACGCGCTCGACAAGGGCCAGGTGCCGATGCGCGAGTTCATGCTCAAGCAGACGCGCCAGTCCGACGTGCAGCTGTTCGCCAAGCTGGCCAAGCTGCCGCCCGACGTCAAGGGCGACGCCGTGCCGTTCAAGGTGCTGGTGCCGGCCTTCGTGGCCAGCGAGTTGAAGACGGCGTTCCAGATCGGCTTCCTGATCTTCATCCCGTTCCTCATCATCGACATGATCGTGGCCAGCGTGCTGATGTCGCTGGGCATGATGATGCTGTCGCCCGTGCTGGTGGCGCTGCCGTTCAAGCTGATGCTGTTCGTGCTGGCCGACGGCTGGAACCTGCTGCTGGGATCGCTGGCGGCGAGCTTCGCGACGTAGGGCCGGTTCTCCGGTCTTTTCCGACGCTCATGCCGGCGCCAGGCCGGCAACATGACGCTCATCCCACAACGCCAGGAACCGCACCCTCATGGATGCCGCACAAGTCTTCTCCATCGGCCAGCAAGCCCTCTACACGCTGCTGACCGTCGCTGCCCCGGTGCTGCTGGCCGTTCTCGTGGTGGGCATCCTGGTGAGCATCTTCCAGGCCGCCACGCAGATCAACGAGGCCACGCTCACGTTCGTGCCCAAGCTGCTGGCCGCGGTCGCCGTGATGGGCGTCGCCGGTCCGTGGATGCTGACCTCGCTGGTCGAGTACCTGCGCGGCGTGCTGCTGTCCATTCCCTCGGCGGCGGGCTGACCCTCCCGCGCACGCGATGATCTCGCTCAGCGAAGCCCAGATCATGGCCTGGCTCACGCCGGTGCTGTGGCCGTTCATCCGCGTGCTGGCGCTGTTCTCGTCGATGCCCGTGCTGGGCCAGCGCAACGTGCCCATCCGCGTGCGTATCGCGCTGTCGTTCTTCATCGCCCTCGGCGTGGCCGGCACCGTGGCCCCCACCGCGGCGGCCAACGTGCCGCTCGACTCGCCCGCCGCCATCCTGCTGGTGGTGCAGCAGGTGCTCATCGGCCTGTCGCTGGGCTTCGCGGTGCGCATCGTCTTCACCGCCATCGAGTTCGCCGGCGAGATCATCGGCCTGCAGATGGGCCTGAACTTCGCCGGCTTCTTCGACCCCGCCACGGCGCAGCAGGCCACCGCCACCAGCAGCCTGTTCTCCACGATGGTGGCCTTCCTGTTCATCGCGATGAACGGCCACCTGCTGGTGATCGAGGCGGTGGTGCAGAGCCTCGTGGCGTTCCCGGTGTCGTCCGAGCCGTTCGCGTTCCTGCACGCCGTGCGGCCCGAGACCTGGGGCGCCGAGATCTTCCGCCTCGGCCTGTGGATCGCGCTGCCGCTGATCGCCATGCTGCTGTTCGTCAACATGATGCTGGGCATCATCGCCCGCGTGGCGCCGCAGATCAGCATCTTCTCGGTGGGCTTCCCCATCACGATGGGCGTGGGCCTGGTGGGCGTGATGTTCACGCTGCCGTTGCTGCAGGGGCCGTTCACGGCGGCGCTGGAGCAGATGTTGACGTTGTTCCGCTAGCGGAACAACGTCATCCTGCGCGCAGTCGCAGGATCCCGCGCAAGACGTCATCCTGCGCGCAGTCGCAGGATCCACGCCGGCGAACGACGTCCCCTCGGGGGTGGATCCGGCGACTGCGCACAGGATGACAAGCCTTCGCAACACGCGCAGAGGCACTCGCTACACTCTCGCGCTCTGCCACGAGCACCGCGCACATGCCGTCTCCCGCGACGCCTCCCACCGCCCTGATCGACTTCCGCTCGCCCGACGTCGGCGTGGCGCCACTGCGCCTCGCGTTCGGCGCCCCGCGCGAACGCCTGCGCGCAATGACGCTCGCCGACGTGGCGCCGCTGCTCGCCCGCGTGGACGCGCTGTCGCGTGCCGGCGCGTGGTGCGTGGGACATCTCTGCTACGAAGCGGCCGCGGCATTCGATCCCGCGTTCGAGACGCACGCCCCCGCCGATCCCACGCGCCCGCTCGCCGCCTTCGCCGTCCACGACGCACCGCTGGAGTCCGTCGCCTTCGACCCCGACGCCGACCCCGACGCCGATGCCAGCGTCCAATGGACGGACGGCCCGCAGCGGGCTGCCTTCGACGCCACCATCGCCGCGATCCTGCGCGCCATCGCCGACGGCGAGGTCTACCAGGTCAACGCCACCGCGCCGCTCACGGGCCACATGCAGGGCGATCCGCTAGGCCTGTTCGCGGCGCTGCGTCGCGCGCAGCCGAACGCCTACGCGGCGTACCTCGACCTGGGCGACGGCGAGCGCATCCTGTCCGTCTCGCCCGAGCTGTTCTTCGACTGGCGCGGCGACCGCCTGCTCGCGCGCCCGATGAAGGGCACCGCGCCGCGCGGCGCCACGCCGGCCGAGGACGCCGCGCAGGCCGCGTTCCTGCGCGACGCGGCCAAGGAGCGCGCCGAGAACCTGATGATCGTCGACCTGCTACGCAACGACCTCTCGCGCATCGCCA
>JBBQYL010000098.1:0-17710 GCA_038208735.1 Burkholderiales bacterium | reverse complement strand
GCCCCGCACGAGCGGCTGGCGGCGCTTCGCGAACAGTCGCCGTGGCCGCGCGCCGCCCACTGACCCGCCGCCGCGGCGGCCGTGGAACAATCGGAGCGTCGATCCAGACCGCCCTCCGACGCCTCTTGCGTCCTGCCCCCTCTTGAACCTCGATCCTCGAACCGTCCGGCGCCCGTTCCGGCTGCCCATCGCCACCGGCGTGCTGGTGGGACTCAACGTGGCCGTCTGGCTGCTCCAGCTGGCCAACGGCGTGTCGCCCGGCAACCCGTCCGCGGCCTCGCTGGTGGCCTGGGGCGGTGACCTGCCGCTGTACACGCTCACGGGCGACACCTGGCGCCTGTTCACGGCGATGTTCCTGCACGGCGGCATCGTGCACCTGGGGCTCAACATGTACGTGCTGGCGTTCACGGCGCCCCGCGTCGAATACGAGTTCGGCACCGGCCGCATGCTCGCCATCTACCTGGCCGGCGGGCTGCTGGCCAGTTGCGCCAGCGTGCTGTGGGGCGAGATGCGCTCCACGCCGGACAACCCGGCGGGCCTGCTGACCGTGGGCATCGGCGCCTCCGGCGCGGTGATGGCCCTGTTCGGGTCGCTGCTGGTGGGCCTGGTCATGCCCCCGCCGCGCTTCGCGCACCTGCCCAAGTCGCAGCAGCCCGGCCTGGGACGCGGGCTGGTGCAGGCCGTGGCGATCAACATCGGCATGGGCGTCGCGATCCAGGGGGTCGACAACGCCGCCCACGTCGGCGGCCTTCTCGCGGGCGTGGTGCTGGGCTGCCTGATGGCCGTGGCGCCGGCGGCCCTCGGCCAGCGCGCCACGCTGATGCGATACGTGGCGGCGGCGGCGCTCGTGGCGACGAGCGTCGGCGCGCTGCTGCATGCGGCCGACCAGCCCGAACTCCAGCGCCTGCGCGCCGAGTTCGATGGCGGCCACGCGGCCGATCGGTAGCCCGGGGCCACCGCGGGGACGCGACGGGCGCGTCCATGCGAAAATCGGCTTCCGGCGCACCGTCCGCACGCTGCGCCACCTTCTGTTTTTCCCACCCTGCGTCGCCGCCTCGTTCTCCCCTGGACGCCGGCCGCGCCACGACCAAGTTCCCGATCATGGACATCGAACGCATCAACGCCATCGGCAACCACATCGCCGACCTCAGCGAGCGCACCACCGCGCTCAGGGGGTATCTTTGACTACGACCGGAAGTCGCACCGACTGACGGAAGTCAACGCCACGATGGAGAACCCGGCCATCTGGAACGATCCCAAGCGGGCCCAGGAGCTCGGCCGCGAGAAGCGGTCGCTGGAGGAAGTGGTCAACACCATCGACCACCTCACGAGCAACCTGTCGGACAACGGCGAGTTGTTCGACATGACCAAGGAAGAAGGCGACATGGCCGGCCTGGCCGCCATCGAGGCCGACGCCAACAAGCTGGGTGCGATCGTGGAGGGCCTCGAGTTCCGCCGCATGTTCTCCAACCCGGCCGATCCGCTCAACTGCTTCCTCGACATCCAGGCCGGCGCCGGCGGCACCGAGGCCTGCGACTGGGCCGCGATGCTGCTGCGCCAGTACCTCAAGTATTGCGAGCGCAAGGGCTTCAAGCCCGAGGTGATGGAAGAGTCCGAGGGCGACATCGCCGGCATCAAGAGCGCCACCATCAAGATCGAGGGCGAGTACGCGTTCGGCCACCTGCGCACCGAGACCGGCGTGCACCGCCTGGTGCGCAAGAGTCCGTTCGACTCGTCCGGCGGCCGCCACACGTCGTTCGCGTCGGTGTTCGTCTACCCCGAGGTGGACGACTCCATCGAGATCGACATCAACCCGTCCGACGTCCGGGTCGACACCTACCGCGCGTCCGGCGCCGGCGGCCAGCACATCAACAAGACGGACTCGGCCGTGCGCCTCACGCACATCCCCACCGGCATCGTGGTGCAGTGCCAGAACGACCGTTCGCAGCACCGCAACCGCGACGAGGCCTGGCAGATGCTGCGCTCGCGCATGTACGAGCACGAGATGCGCAAACGCATGGAAGCGCAACAGGCGCTCGAGGCCACCAAGACGGACGTCGGCTGGGGCCACCAGATCCGTTCGTACGTGCTCGACCAGAGCCGCATCAAGGACCTGCGCACCAATGTCGAGACCTCGGCCACCCAGAAGGTGCTCGACGGCGACCTCGACCAGTTCATCGCGGCCAGCCTTAAACAGGGCTTGTAAGAAGTCGACGGCGCGCGGCCACAAGCGGCACGCCGTTCCTGAAATCCGTCTTTCTCAAACTCAAAGGAAGAAGCCATGCGCGAAGGCTCTCCCCAGCTCATCCGTCGTGAAGACTACACGGCGCCCGCCTACTGGGTGCGTACCGTCGACCTGACGTTCGACCTCGACCCCGCCAAGACCATCGTGTCGAGCAAGCTGGCGATCGAGCGGAATTCCGAGCGCGCGGCCGAACCGCTGCGCCTCGATGGCGAAGGACTGAACCTGCTGCGCGTGCTGGTGGACGGCCAGAGCGTGTCGTTCCGCCACGAGGACGGCCAGTTGGTGATCGACGCGCCGGCGGCCGACTCGTTCGTGCTCGAGATCCGCAACACGGTCTGCCCCGAGAAGAACACCGAGCTGTCCGGGCTGTACACGTCCAACGGCGGCTTCTTCACGCAGTGCGAGGCCCAGGGCTTCCGTCGCATCACGTACTTCTTCGATCGCCCGGACGTCATGGCGATCTACACCGTCACGCTGCGCGCCGACAAGGCCAGGTTCCCGGTGCTGCTGTCCAACGGCAACCTGCAGGAGCAGGGCGCGCTCGACAACGGCCGCCACTTCGCGCGCTGGAACGACCCGTTTCCCAAGCCCTGCTACCTGTTCGCGCTGGTGGCCGCCGACCTCGTGGCGCGCGAGCAGCGCGTCATCAGCCGCGCCGGCAAGCAGCACCTGCTGCAGGTGTTCGTGCGTCGCGGCGACCTCGACAAGACCGAGCACGCCATGAACTCGCTGGTGGCCTCGCTGGTGTGGGACGAGGCGCGCTTCGGCCTGCCGCTCGACCTCGAGCGCTTCATGATCGTGGCCGTCGAGGACTTCAACATGGGCGCGATGGAGAACAAGGGCCTGAACCTGTTCAACACCAAGTTCGTGCTGGCCAGCCCCGCCACCGCCACCGACACCGACTACTCGATGATCGAGAGCGTCGTGGGCCACGAGTACTTCCACAACTGGACTGGCAACCGCATCACCTGCCGCGACTGGTTCCAGCTGTCGCTCAAGGAAGGCCTCACCGTGTTCCGCGACCAGGAGTTCTCGCAGGACATGGCCGGCTCCCCGTCGGCGCGCGGCGTCAAGCGCATCGACGACGTGCGCGTGCTGCGGCAGATCCAGTTCCCCGAGGATGCCGGTCCGATGTCGCACCCGGTGCGCCCGGACAGCTACGTGGCCATCGACAACTTCTACACCGCCACCATCTACGAGAAGGGCTCGGAGGTCGTGCGCATGATGCAGACGCTGGTGGGTCGCGCCGGCTTCGAGCGCGGCATCACCGAGTACTTCCGCCGCCACGACGGCCAGGCCGTCACCTGCGACGCGTTCGCGCAGTCCATCGCCGACGTCAATCCGGTGAGCCCGCTCAACGTGCAGCTCGACGCGTTCAAGCGCTGGTACGCGCAGTCGGGCACGCCCAGGCTCACCGCGCGCACGGCCGCGGCCGACGGCGCGTTCACGCTCACGCTGTCGCAGGACTTCACCGCGCCCCACGGCGTCGCCTCGCCGGTGGAGCGCCAGCCGTTCGTCATCCCGGTGCGCTTCGCGCTGTTCGCGCGCGACGGCCAGCCGCTGCCGCTGCGCCTCGAAGGTGATGCTGAAACCCCGGCCGATGGCGCGCCGCTGGAGCGCGTGCTGGTGCTGTCCGAGGCGCAGGCCACGTACCGCTTCCTCGACGTGCCGGCCGACGCGGTGCCCTCGGTGCTGCGCGACTTCTCGGCCCCGGTGGTGCTCGACGACGGCCTCGCCGACGCCGACCGCCTGGTGCTGCTGGCCCACGACACCGACCCGGTCAACCGCTGGGAGTCCGGCCAGCGCCTGGCGCTGTCGCAGCTGATCGCCGCCATCACCGGCGACGGCACGCTGGCGCTCAACGACGACTTCGTCGCCGCGATGCGTTCCGTGCTGCTCGACCCGTCGCTCGACCCGGCGTTCAAGGAACTGGTGCTGACGCCGCCTTCGGAGGCCTACGTCTCCGAGCAGCTGACGGTGCCGGTCGATCCGCAGCGCGTGCACGCGGTGTGCGAATCGATGCTGGCGCAGCTGGCCCAACGCCTGGCCGCCGATTGGGCGCACACGTGGGAGTCACATCAGGTCGTCGAGGGCTACAGCCCGGACGGCGCGCAGAGCGCTCGCCGCGCCCTGGCCAACCTGGCGCTCGCGATGCTGGTGCGCGATGCCGTCCGCACGGGCGACAGCGTGTGGCCGGGCAAGGCGTACCAGCGCTTCAAGGACGCCGGCAACATGACCGACCGCCTGGGCGCGCTCGGCGCGCTGGTGTGGGCGCATTCGGAGCTGGCCACGCCGGCGCTGGCCCGCTTCCACGAGCTGTTCCGCCACGAGGCGCTCGTCGTCGACAAGTGGTTCGGCCTGCAGGCGCGCGCGCCCGAGAAGGACGGCCGCGTGTTCGCCAACGTGAAGTCGCTGCTGCAGCATCCCGACTTCTCGCTGAACAACCCGAACCGCGCGCGCAGCCTCGTGCTGGCGCTGTGCAACTTCAACCCGGCCGCGTTCCATCGCGCCGACGCCAAGGGCTACCTGTTCTGGGCCGAGAAGGTGATCGAGCTCGACGCCATCAACCCGCAGCTGGGCTCGCGTCTCGCGCGCGCGCTCGACCGCTGGAGCCTGCTGGCCGAGCCGTACCGCAGCGCCGCCCGCGAGGCGATCGCCCGCGTGGCCGCCAAGACCGACCTGAGCCCCGACGTGCGCGAGGTCGTCGACCGCGCCTTGAAGGATTGAGAACGCCATGGCCAAGAAAGTCAGCCTCACCCAGTACCTCGTCGAGCAGCAGCGCGAGCACGGCCGCATCCCGTCGCAGCTGCGCCTGCTGATCGAGGTGGTGGCACGCGCATGCAAGCACATCGCCATCGCCGTCAACAAGGGCGCCCTGGGCGACATCATGGGCACCGCCGGCTCCGAGAACGTGCAGGGCGAGGTGCAGAAGAAGCTCGACATCATCTCCAACGAGGTGCTGATCGAGGCCAACGAATGGGGCGGCCACCTGGCCGCCATGGCGTCGGAGGAGATGGACACCATCCACGTGGTGCCCAACCGCTATCCGCAGGGCGAGTACCTGCTGCTGTTCGACCCGCTCGACGGCTCGTCCAACATCGACGTCAACGTGTCCATCGGCACCATCTTCTCGGTGCTGCGCAAGGTGGGCCACCAGCACGGCGTGGCCGAGGAAGACTTCCTGCAGGCCGGCAAGAACCAGGCGGCCGCGGGCTACTGCATCTACGGCTCCCAGACCATGCTGGTGCTGACGGTGGGCGACGGCGTGGCCATGTTCACGCTCGACCGCGAGATGGGCTCGTGGGTGCTCACCCAGGAGAACGTGCAGATTCCCGAGGACACGAAGGAATTCGCCATCAACATGTCCAACCAGCGCCACTGGGCGCCGCCGGTCACGCGCTACATCGACGAGTGCCTGCAGGGCAAGGACGGCCCGCGCGGCAAGGACTTCAACATGCGCTGGGTGGCCTCGATGGTGGCCGACGTGCACCGCATCCTCAGCCGCGGCGGCGTGTTCATGTACCCCTGGGACAAGCGCGAGCCCGAGAAGGCCGGCAAGCTTCGCCTGCTGTACGAGGCCAACCCGATGAGCTTCCTGGTGGAGCAGGCCGGCGGCGCGTCCACCAACGGCAAGCAGCGCATCATGGACCTGCAGCCCACCAAGCTGCACGAGCGCGTGGCCGTGTTCCTCGGCTCCAAGAACGAGGTGGAGCGGGCGACGGCGTATCACGCCGAGTCGCAGGGCTGAGCGTGATGGCACGGGTTGCGGTGCTCCAGCGCATCGTCGCGACCGCAATCGTCGCCTTCGCGGCCACCACCGCGTTCGCCGATGACGTGTCGCCGCTGCTGGCCTGGGTGGGCAAGCATCCGTCCGACAAGCCCGTCGCCGGCCAGGGGCCGCTGCTCGCGCAGCCGCGCCTGCGCGACGGCCTGCGCAAGCTGCTGCCGCCGGCCAAGCACGCGCTGCTGGCCAAGCTCGACGTCGAGTCCCAGGTGCGCCAGTCCGGCGACTTCCTGGTCATCGACAAGTGCCTGCCTCACGACTGCCCGGCGCAGCAGGCGATGATCGTCGTCGACCTGAAGACCGAGCGCCTGTGGGCCGCGTTCTTCACGCACACCGACGGCCACGTATGGACGCGCTGGTACGGCAACGTGGACGACTACAACGCCGTGCCGCAGGACATCCAGACGGACTTCCTCAAGCGCCACGGCAGCATCGCGCCCTGACGGCGATCAGGCCGGCGGAAGCGCCGCCACCAGCGCCAGCAGCCGCTGCTGCAGCGCAGGCGACGCGACCGTCATCGGCGCTCGCAGCTCGTTCGCGCACTCGCCCTGCGCGGCGAGCACCGCCTTCACCGGCCCCGGGCTGGGCTCTTCGAACAACGCCACGGTCAGCGGCTTGAGCGCGCGCCACAGCGTGCGTCCTGCCGAAAGATCGCCTCGGGCAAGCGCGCGGTCGAAAGCGACGAACAGGTCGGTGCGCAAGTGCGCGCTGGCAGCGATCGCGCCCGCGCCGCCCAGGCTGCGGGTGGAGAACCACTCGTTGTCGTTGCCGCACAGCACCTCCAGGCGGCCGTCGGCGATCACGGCCTCGGTCTGCTCCACGCGGCCGCCGCAATCCTTCAACGCGACGATGCGCGGATGCGCGGCCAGCGCGAGCAGCGTGTCGAGCTCGATGCGCACGCCGGTGCGCGCGGGGATGTCGTAGACCACCAGCGGCGCGGGCGACGCGTCGGCGACGGCCGTGAAGAACGCGCGCAACGCGTCCTGCGATGGCCGCAGGTAGGGCGGCGCCGTCACCATGAACGCGGCCGGCGCGTGGCGCGCCGCCGCGTCGATGCGGCGCAGCACCTCGTCGGCCGTGTTGCCCGACGCGCCCATGATCAGCGGCAGCGAGGTGCTCGCCTTGACCGTGCCGAGCACGGCCACGCGCTCGTCGTCGGACAGCAGCGGCGCCTCGCCCGTGGTGGCGCAGACCACGAAGCCCGCCACGCCGGCCGCGGCCAGTCGCTCGACGAGCGCCGCCAGCGCGACGTGGTCGACGCGACCCTCGCGAAACGGGGTGACGAGGGGGATCCAGACCCCGGAGAATTGGATGGAGCGGCTCACGCAGGTTTCCTTTCAGCAACGACCGGACAAGACCGTCGTGTGAGAGGAGCGCGCAAAGCGGGCGGTGGTTCCGTGAGTCTTTCTTCCGCGGGCCGGCCAGATTCCGTCGCTCATCTGGACGACGGAACCGCAGCCCCGGTCAGACGAGCAACGGCTTTTTCGCTTTGACCGAACCGGCGCACGCGCGCGTCCCGCGCGTGGGCGCGAACGAGGCGATGGTGGACGGGCAGGCCATGGCGCCATGTTAACCGCGTGGCGCCATCCCCTGTTTGGCCACGCCCAGACGTGCTGGCGACGACGGAATGGATCATCGCCACATCAAATTCCATCGCCGATGAGCCGTTCCCTGTGCCCCGACGGCGTGACACTGCCGTTCGCCTCCTCCGGCCAGCCGGTGGTGCACACGGCGCTCGGCTCACGCCTGTCCGACGGCATGGCCAACGTCTCGTTCGAATGGGCCGACGGCTCGTCGTTCCACGCCGAGCGCGTGGTCGAGAGCGAGGCGTTCTCCACGTTCGGCTTCACGATCCACGGCAAGCCGGACGCACAGCTGATGTTCTGCACGCCCGAGCGTTGAAGGCCGCCTACACCGGCGCCGGGTTGCGCTCGCCGAACCCGCGCTGGTGCCAGTACGGATACGGCAGCGTCACCGTGCTGGCCTCGTCCAGCCGTTTCACCTGGTCGGCCGTCAGGTTCCAGCCGATCGCGCCGAGGTTGTCGCGCAATTGCTTCTCGTCGCGCGCGCCCACGATCACGTTGGCCACCGTGGGACGCTGCAGCAGCCAGTTCAACGCCACCTGCGGCACCGTCTTGCCCACCTCCTCGCCGACGGCGACGAGCGCGTCCACCACCTTGTAGAGGTGCTCCTCGTCCACCGGCGGGCCCATGTCGGCCGTGACGTGCAGCCGACTCTGCGCCGGGATGCCCGTGCCGCGCCGGATCTTGCCGGTGAGACGGCCCCAGCCCAGCGGGCTCCACACCACCGCCGACACGCCCTGGTCGAGGCCCAGCGGCATCAGCTCCCATTCGTAGTCGCGGCTCACCAGCGAGTAGTAGGCCTGGTGCGCCACGTAGCGCTGCAGCGAATGCCTCTCCGACAACGAGAGCGACTTCATCAGGTGCCAGCCCGAGAAGTTGGACACGCCCAGGTAGCGGATCTTGCCTTCGCGCACCAGCTCGTCGAGCGTGTAGAGCGTCTCCTCGATGGGCGTCTTCGCGTCGAAGCCGTGCAGCTGGAACAGGTCGATGTAGTCGGTGCCCAGGCGCTTGAGCGAGGCCTCCACCGATGCGCGCAGGTGATGGCGCGACGAGCCGACCTCATTGGGCCCGTCGCCCATGCGGAACGTGGCCTTGGTGGACACGATCACCTGGTCGCGCCGGCCGGCGATGGCCTTGCCCAGCACCTCCTCGGCCAGGCCCTTCGAATAGATGTCGGCGCTGTCGAACATGTTCAGCCCCGACTCCAGGCAGATGTCGACCAGGCGGCGCGCGCCGTCGGCGTCCGTCGAGCCCCACGCCTTGAAGAAATCGTTGCCGCCGCCAAAGGTGCCGGTGCCCAGGCTGAGGGCGGGCACCAGGAAGCCGGAGGCGCCGAGTCGTCGTTGTTCCATGCAGTTCTCCTTGGGAAGACGACGAGGATAGGAGGAACCGCATGCCCCCAGGCCGTGCAAGGGCGGCCGCTTGCACGTCCGAAAACGGCGCGTCGGCGAGCCTGCTCTTCGCGACAATGCACTCCTTCGCCCAAAGCCGTGGACCACGTCGCCCCATGTCCCTCGCCAGCCTCGTCCGCCTTCTCGCGCTGTCCGCCATCTGGGGCGCCTCGTTCCTGTTCATGCGCCTGGGCGCGCCGGTGCTGGGACCCGTCGCGCTGATCGCCGGCCGCGTGCTGTCCGCCGCGCTGTTCCTGGCCATCGTGGGTGCCGTGTTGCGCAAGCCGCTGCACCTGCGCCGCAACGGCCTGCACTACCTCGTGCTGGGCCTGTTCAACTCCGCCCTGCCCTTCCTGCTGTTCGCGTTCGCGGCCCGCACGCTGTCGGCGTCTCTGATGGCCATCCTCAACGCCACCGCGCCTATCTGGGCCGCCGTCATCGGCGCGGCGATCACGCGCACGATGCTTCCCGGCCGGGCGCTGTCGGGCCTGGCGCTGGGCGTGGTCGGCGTGGCGCTGCTGGTGGGCTTCGATCCGTCGACGCTGCGCGCGGGCGCGCCGCTGGCCATCGCGCTGGGCCTGGGCGCCGCGTTCTCGTACGGCATCGCCACGCACTACGCGAAGTCGGCGCGCAAGGTCGAGCCGTTCGCCAACGCGCACGGCAGCATGTGGGGCGCCACGCTGCTGGTCGTGCCGTTGCTGCCCTTCGCGCCGCCGGCCGCGGTGCCCAGCCTGGCGATCGCGCTGTCCGTGCTGGCGCTGGGCGTGGTGTGCAGCGGCATCGCGTACCTGCTGTATTTCCGGCTGGTGGCCGACGAGGGCGCGGCGTCGGCGCTCACCGTCACCTTCCTCGTGCCGGTGTTCGGCGTGCTGTGGGGGCACCTGTTCCTGGGCGAGCCGTTGGGCTGGAACACGCTGGCGGGCGCCGGCATCGTGATCGTCGGCACGGCGCTGGTGACCGGGTTCCGGCCGTCGACGCTGCGTGCTCGACCGGCCGCCGCCTGACAACTCGGGAGTTCGCCGCGGTCGCCCGGACCGCGGCGTCGAGGGCTCAGGCGGCCAGCTTGCGGAGACGGCGAACGGCGCGCAGCTTGCCGCTGCCGCCCCCCGCCACACCAGAACAGGTCGGCACCGTCGGACTCCAGGCCGCTGATGCCGGTGCCCGCGGGCATCTCCAGGCGTTCCAGCACGCTGCCGTCGGCCGGATCGATCTGGTGGATGCGGCGGTCGCGGTACTGGCCCACCCACAGGCTGCCCTCGGCCCAGGTCAGGCCCGAGTCGCCGCCACCGCCCGGCGCCGGGATGGAGCCCAGCACCCGGCCGCTGGCGGCGTCGATCTTGTCGATGCGCTGCTCGGTGATCTGCCAGAAGTGGCGGCCGTCGAACGCGGCGCCGGTGGCGGCCCACACCTGGTCGCCGTCGTGGGTGACGCCGTGGATGCGCGTCACGCCTTCGAAAGGCCCGTATTCGTGCACGACTTCGGCGGGCCGCTTCGCGGCGGTGGTCTTCGGGGTGGTCATCGTCGACTCCTTCGTTGCGCCGGGAAGCGACGCGGTGAAGTGACTCTACCCAGCCGGCAGCGAAGCGGGGAGTAACAAGATCGTCGTGAATCCGGCCGGCGGCGGCGCCAGCCAGCGTCAAGCGCGGGCCTGGCCGATGGCGCGCACGCGGCCGTCGGCCTCCAGCTCGGCCAGCGCGCGCTGCACGCTGCGCTGGCTGGCGCCGACGGCCAGGGCGAGCGCCGAGGTCGACCACGGCGCGCCGTCGGACAGCAGGGCCAGCAGCGCGCCCTGCTCGCCCTCGATGGGCGGGGCCAGCAGGACGACAGCGCTCTCACCGCGCGGACGCAGCGCGAAGCCGCGCGGCGTGGCCTCCACGTCGGCCAGGCGCAGCGCGCGCTCGCCCTCGGCATCGATGCGCCGGGCGGCCGGGTGTTCCAACGACGCGTGGGCGCGCGCCACCTCCGCCAGCAGCGCCGGCACGCGCGCGCGGGACGCGGCCACCTGCGCGCGCGCGAGCGCCTGCCGCGCGGGTGCGACGCGCAGGACGCGCAGGTCGAGCTCGGCGGCGGCCAGCGCGGCGACCGTCTCGAGGGCGGGCGACAGCGTCGTCGCGTCCAACGCTCGCAATGCCGCCGCGGCCTCGTCGAGCCGGCCCAGCAACAACAGCCGGCGCAGCGCGATCAGGCGCGCCTGCATGGCATTGCCATGGTCGGCATGCGCCTGCAGCGTGTCGGCCGCGGCGTCGAGGGCGCGGGGCGACGCTGCGAACTCGCGCATCGCAAGCGCCACCTCGGCCTCGGCAACGACGCAGCGCGCCTGCGCCAGCGCCTCGTGCGCGCCGAATGCGCGCGCCGCCCGCCTGAGCAGCTCCCGCGCCCGCGGATAGTCGCCCAGCTGTGCCATCCCGATCCCCCGCAACGCCAGAGCGGGCGGATCGTCGCGCAGTGCCACGCGCTTGAGCGCGCCCAGCGCGTCGCCAGCGGCGAGCGCGCGGGCGGAGGCGGCGATCAGGGAGTCCATGGGCGCAAGGCTAACCTCTGGGACGGGCGTTTGTGCACTTCAAGGTCGGTGACACGTCGTCTCGCAGCGCAAAGGCCGATCGCGCCGATCGACGGATTTCCTCACCGCCTGGCTGCCCGGTGTCCAAGGCTCTTGCCACCAGAATCGTGGCATGCACTCGTCCCCGGAAGCATCCTCGAAACGCATCGTCGCCACGGCGCTGAAGATGGCGCTGCTCGCCGCCACGTCCGCGCACGCCGCCACCACCGCCACCACCGCCACCACCATCACCTGCCCGCCCACGCTGGTCGAGACGCCCGTCGTGAGCAGCCTGCTCGCCGGCTGGGAGGTCGACGTGCGCGCGGGCCGGCGCACGCTGTCCGGCGCGGCCGTCCACGTGTCGCGCGGCAGCGATCGCGGCGACGTGCCGCCCGATGCCACCGCGCAGTCCGGGCGGCAGGAGACCGCCTGGTGGACGCTGTCACCGGGCGACGGCAGCGTGTACTGGGTGGCCTGCAGCTACGGCAACACGTCGGCCTTGCTGCTGCAGCGCATCCCCGACACCGCGCGCCGCTGCGTGGCCATGCACGAGGTGCTCAAGTCGGGGCAGCAGCTGAACGTGCAGCCGGTGCGGTGCGAGTGAGGGGTCAGCCTACCAGTGCCAGGATCCTGTCCAACACGCCCGCCATCTCGTGCGGCCCGTCGATGCAGAACCGCGCGGCCGAGGCGCGCCGATCGCAGCCGATGCGCACCGTCACCCATCCGGGCTGCGCCGCGGCGAACACGGGCTCGTCGTTGACGTCGTCGCCGGCGAAGAACGCGGCCTGCACGCCGGCGCGCGCGATCAGGCGCTGCACGGCCACGGCCTTGTCCGGGGCGTCGGCGGCCACGGCGTTGTAGACCAGCTTGCCGCCAAACACGTGCAGCGTCGACGTGAAGCCGGCCAGCACGTCCTCGATCATCGCGCTGGCGAGCGCGCGGTCGGGCGCGGTGCGAAAGTGCAGCGCCAGCGACTGGCCCTTGTCCTCCAGCATCACGCCGGCACCCGCCAGCCCGTCCTCGCGCTCGCGCAGCCGCTCGCGCAACGCGTCGAGCGCGGCGTGCGCCTGCGCGGCCGCATCAGGATCGCCGTCGTCCTCGGCGCCATGGTTGCCGATGATCCACGCGGGCGTGAAGCCCAGGCGCTCGCGCACGTCGGCGATGCGCCGTCCGGTGACGATGGCCACGGGGCGCGCGCGAGCCAGCTTTTCAAGGCGCAGCGCGATGGTGGCCGACACGTGCACGTCGTCGGGCCGCGGTCGAATGGGCGCGAGCGTGCCGTCGAAGTCGAACGCGAACAACGCGGGCATGCGGCCCAGGGTCTCGAGCGCCGCCAGGCCTTGGGGGCCCATCAGCGAGCGCAGTTGCGGTGGGGTCGACAGGCCCATCAGAAGCCCCTCGAGTCGCCGTGGCGATAGCGCGCCACGCGGGCGTCCACGCGCGCCTTCAGGCGCCAGCGGCCGGCGTCGGTCAGCATGCGTCCAGCCCAGCGGAACACGTTGAACTCGCGCACCGTGGCGCGCAGGCTGGCCATGCGCGCACGCTGCTCGGCGGCCGGCATCGTCGCCGCGCGGTGCAGCGCGTCGGCCGTCTCCTCCACGTGGTACGGATTGACGATCAGCGCCTCGGTCATCTCGCGCGCCGCGCCGGCGAAGCGGCTCAGGATCAGCACGCCCTGCTGGTCGTCACGCGCCGCCACGAACTCCTTGCTGACCAGGTTCATGCCGTCGTGCAGGCTGGTGACGATGCACATGTCGGCCGCGCGGAACAGCTCGTTCACGGCGTGGCTGTCGTGGTGCTGGGCCAGCAGCACCACCGGCTGGTACGCGCCGCGGCCGTAGCGTTCATTGATGCGGAGCGTGAGTCGCTCCACGCGCTCCTGGAACGTGCGGTACTCCTCCAGCGCGCTGCGGGTGGGCGCGGCCACCTGCACGAACACGAAGCGCTCGATCCATTCGGGATGCTTCTCCAGCAGCCGTTCCACCGCGTTGAGGCGCTCCAGGATGCCCTTGGTGTAGTCGACCCGGTCGATGCCCACGGCCAACGTCACGTCCTGCGGCAGGCCCAGGCGTTCGCGCACCGCGCGTCGCGCCTCGGGCACCGACGACCAGCTTGCGATGGTCGCGTCGCTGGGCCACTCGATCGAGATCGGATACGCCTCCACCAGCGTCTCGTCCTCCTGGAACGAGATGGTGGAGTGTTCGTGCTCGATGCGTGCCTCCAGGAAGCGATCCACCGTCTCGATGAAGTTCTTGCAGTGGAAGCGCGTGTGGAAGCCCAGGATGGTGCTGCCCAGCATGCCCTGCAGGATCTCGCGCCGCCAAGGGCAGATGCCGAACGATTCGGGATTGGGCCAGGGGATGTGCCAGAACGTGAGGATGGTGGCGTTGGGCAGCTTCTCGCGCACCATGGCCGGCAGCAGCGCGAAGTGGTAGTCCTGCACCAGCACGATGGGGTCGTCGCCGCGCGCCTCGGCCACCACGGCGTCCGCAAAGCGCTGGTTGACGGCCTTGTAGGCCTCCCAGTCGGATTCGCGGAACACTGGGCGCACGTGCGCCACGTGGCACAACGGCCACAGGCCTTCGTTGGCGAAGCCGAAGTAGTAGCCCTGCTCCTCCTCGACTGTCAGCCACAGGCGGCGCAACTGGTAGTCGTTCTGGCCCGGCGGCACGGCCACGCGGTCGTGGGCGTCCACCACCTCGCGGTCGGCGTCGCCGCTGCCGTGCGCGATCCACGTGCCCGAGCAGGCACGCATCACGGGCTCGACCGCGGTCACGAGGCCGCTGGCGGGGCGCTTGACCACGATGTGGCCGTCCTTGGCGTGCTCGTGGATGTAGGGCTCGCGGTTGGACACCACGATCACCTGGTCGCCGCGCAGCTGCGTCATCAGCAGCGCCTGCAGGCGCTCGGCGCTCCAGTCGGCCTCGGGACCCTGCATGCGGCGGTATTCGTCTTCCAGGTCGCGCAGGCGTTCGCGCAGGTCGGCCGCGAAGGGCTGCATCTCCGCCGTGGCGGCCGACGTCTCGCCGGTGAGCGGGCTGATGATGCCCTCGCCGCGCAGCAGCGCGCGCACGCCGGACACCCAGCCGCGCCAGCTCAGCTGCGCCACCACCATCGTGATGAGTGCCATCACCATGCCCAGGATCGCGATCAGGCCGACGAGGTAATGGCGGGTGTCCTGGCTGCGCTTCTCGATGAAGCTCAGGTCGTGCAGCAAGACCAGTCGGCCGACGGCCACTGCCGGGGTCTGCGCCGTCGCCTCGGACGCCGCCGCGGCGGCGGCCACGGCCACGCCGTCGGCCGCGCCGGACGCACCCGACGCAGCGGACGACGCGCCGGCCACGTCGCTGGCCGCGTCGGCCGCGGCCACCGGGTGCGGCTGGTCGATGACGTCGTGCATCGCCACGTGCACCGGGCCGCCCGAGAGCAGCAGCCGCGGGTCGCGCTTGGAGCTGATCTGCAGCGCGTCGAAACAGTTCAGGTCGGTGGGGAACGCCGGCGTGCGCACCAGCATCTGGCCATCGGGGCTGCACAGGCCGATGGCGAACAGGCGCTCGTCGTTGACGGCGCGGTCGAACAGCTTCTCGAGCTGCTTGGGGCGATTGACGCGAAGCGCCTCCACCACCGAGTCGGACAACGCGTTGGCCACGACGGCGCCGCGGCTGTCCAGGTCGCGCGAGAACCAGCGCAGCGTCACGCGGTCGACCACCGGCAGTACCAGCCAGGCGGTGGCGATGACGACGACCACCAAGGGCAGGAGAAAACGAAGTTGCAGCCGGATCGTCTGTACGATCGGCCAACTGAGGAAGGCAGGCCCGAACCTTGCCTGCGGAACGATTGTTCCCTGGTTTCTATCTTTGTTCAATGGACGATCCACTTTCAGCTACCGAAGGCATGCCCCACAAATGAGCACTCCCCCGGTCAAATCGAACGCGCCTGCCGCATCGCTGGATCTTGCGATGATCGGCAACTGCGCCATCAGTGCCCTGGTCGATGCCACCGCACACGTGGTGTGGTGCTGCATGCCGAGGTTCGACAGCACGCCGGTTTTCGACGCGCTGATGCAGTCAGCAAACGGTGTTCCCGAGTCGGGAGCAATGGCTTTGGACATCGAAGGCATGGTGCGCCACGAACAGTCCTATGACCACGGCACGGCCATCCTGCGCACCCGCATGTGGGACGCGCAGGGCCAATGCGTGGAGGTGGTCGACTTCGCACCCCGCTTCGTCACCCGCGACCGCGTGTTCCGCCCGGCGCAGCTCGTCCGACGCATCCGGGCGTTATCCGGTCGGCCGCGCATCCGCGTCAGCGTGCGTCCGCACGGCGGCTGGGGCGCCGACCAGCCGCAGGTCACGCGCGGCAGCCACCACGTGCGCTTCGTGATGCCCGAGATCACGCTGCGCCTGAACACCAGCGTGCCCATCACCTACCTGATGGACGGCACGTGGTTCACCCTCGATCGCGACATGAGCCTGTTCCTGGGCGACGACGAGACCATGACGGGCGGCATCGACGAGACCGCGCGCGAGTTCGAGGACCAGACCTCGCTGATGTGGCGCCACTGGGTCAACCGGCTGGCGCTGCCGCTCGAATACCAGGACGCGGTGATCCGCGCCGCCATCACGCTCAAGCTGTGCCAGTACGAGGAGACCGGCGCCATCGTCGCGGCCATGACCACGAGCCTGCCCGAGGCGCCCAACAGCGGCCGCAACTGGGACTACCGCTTCTGCTGGCTGCGCGACGCATTCTTCGTGGTGCGCGCGCTCAACGGCCTGTCGGAAGTGGGCACGATGGAGAAGTACCTCGGCTGGCTCACCAACGTGCTCCACAAGGAGGCCGGCACCGGCCACGTGCAGCCGTTGTACGGCATCGGGCTGGAGCGCAAGCTGACCGAGTCGTTCGTCACGCAGGCCCAGGGCTACCGCGGCATGGGGCCGGTGCGCATCGGCAACCAGGCGCACGAGCATTTCCAGCACGACACCTACGGCAACATCATCCTCGCCTCCGCCCAGTCGTTCCACGACCATCGCCTGTTCCGGCGCGGCGACGCGGCCGACTTCGCGGCGCTGGAGACCATGGGCGAGCAGGCGTGGCGCCTGCACGACCAGCCCGACGCGGGCATCTGGGAGCTGCGCACCCGCGCCCGCATCCACACGTCGTCGTCGCTGATGTGCTGGGCCGCCTGCGACCGCCTGGCCCACATCGCGGTGCGGGTGGCGCTGCCCGATCGCGCGCGCTTCTGGCGCGACCGCGCCGACGTGATCCGCAGCAAGATCCTGCAGTTCGCTTGGAACGAGAAGCGCCAGGCCTACGCAGAGAGCTTCGGCGGCAGCGAGCTCGACGCCAGCGTGCTGTTGATGGGCGAGGTGGGTTTCGTTCCGCCCAACGACCCGCGCTTCATCAGCACCGTCGAAGCCATGGAGAAGTCCCTGTGCGACGGCCCGTTCATGCGCCGCTACGAGGCCGCCGACGACTTCGGCCGGCCCGAGACCACGTTCAACATCTGCTCCTTCTGGCGCGTGGACGCGCTGGCCCGCATCGGCCGTCGCGACGAGGCCCGCGAGGCCTTCGAGGCGCTGCTCGCGCGCCGCAATCCGGCCGGCATCCTCAGCGAGGACATGAACCCCGACACAGGCGAGCTGTGGGGCAACTTCCCGCAGACCTACTCGATGGTGGGCATCATCCACGGGGCGCTGAGGCTGTCGGCACCGTGGGATTCGGTCGTCTAGAAACGGGGCTGGCCAAGGAATTCGTCGCTGGCCACCAGCTCGCTTGCGAGCGGCGGCTGCGTGCCGCCGGGGCTCGCTGGAAAGGTGTGCTTTTCCCGCCGGTTTGCAGGGACGTCACCCGGACGACGCAACAACGATCACTTTCCATGCCTGCAACGATAGCCCGCAGGCATGCCTGTCATCTGCCTGCCCGACCTTCGACGACATCCAGGTGCGTGGGCCCGCGCGACGAGAATCGCACGACACAGCGCGCGATGTCCTCCATGCGCTCCACCAGCGCGGCTGCCGACGCCACTGGCGCAGCATCGTAGGCGGGATGCACGCGACTCAGCAGGGCCGTCAACCCAGCCTGGTGCGACAGGTCGCCCCGTCTTCCGGGCTTCAGGCCGACGACGTGCTGCGCTTCGACGGCATCTCGCCGGCAAAGTAACGCGTCGTC
>JBBQYL010000097.1:0-17821 GCA_038208735.1 Burkholderiales bacterium | reverse complement strand
GGCCGGGCTGACGGGCTTCAGCGTCTCGAACCTGCACCTGCCGGCGGTGCCCGGCCGGCCCGGCACGGGCGACGCGGAGCCGTGGGAGGCAGAGCGCTACGGCAAGCCCGACCACATCGCCAGCGCGCTGCAGATCATGATCGAGGGGCCGCTCGGTGGCGCCGCCTTCAACAACGAGTTCGGCAGGCCTAATTTGTGCGGCTACTTCCGCGTCTTCGAGCAGGACGTGGCGGGCATCACCCGCGGGTACCACAAGCCCATCATGATCGCCGGCGGCCTGGGTTCCATCCGCGACGACCTCACGCACAAGATCGAGTTCCCGGCCGGCACGCTGCTGGTGCAGCTGGGCGGCCCGGGCATGCGCATCGGCATGGGCGGGGGAGCCGCCAGCTCGATGGCGGCCGGCACCAACACCGCCGCGCTCGACTTCGACTCGGTGCAGCGCGGCAATCCCGAGATCCAGCGCCGCGCGCAGGAGGTCATCAACCAGTGCTGGCAGCTGGGCGCGGGCAACCCGATCCTGGCGATCCACGACGTGGGCGCCGGCGGCCTGTCCAACGCGTTCCCCGAGCTGGCCGAAGGCGCCGGCGTGGGCGCCGCGTTCGACCTGCGCGAGGTGCCGCTGGAAGAGACGGGCCTGGCGCCCAAGGAGATCTGGTGCAACGAGAGCCAGGAGCGCTACGTCCTGGCCATCGCGCCCGAGTCGCTGCCCCAGCTGCAGGGCTTCGCCGAGCGCGAGCGCTGCCCGCTGTCGGTGGTGGGCCGTGCCACCGAGCACAAGGCGCTGGTGCTGGAAGACGGCGTCGGGGGCGACCGCGCCATCGACATGCCCATGGACGTGCTGTTCGGCAAGCCACCCAAGATGCTGCGCGACGTGGCGCGCGTCGAGCGCACCAGCCAACCGCTGCAGCTGACCGGCGTGGCGCTGGAGCAGGCCGCGCTCGACGTGCTGCGCCATCCCACCGTGGCCTCCAAGCGCTTCCTCATCAGCATCGGCGACCGCACCGTGGGCGGCCTGTCGCACCGCGACCAGTTGGTGGGCCCGTGGCAGGTGCCGGTGGCCGACGTGGCCGTGACGCTGGCCGACTACAAGGGCTTCGCGGGCGAGGCCATGAGCATGGGCGAGCGCACGCCGCTGGCCTCGGTGGACGCGCCGGCCTCCGGCCGCATGGCCGTCGCCGAATCCATCACCAACCTGCTGGCCGCCCCCTTCGAGCTGTCGCGCGTGAAGCTGTCGTGCAACTGGATGGCCGCGTGCGGCGAGCCCGGCGAAGACGCCGCGTTGTACGACACCGTGCGTGCCGTGGGCATGGAGCTGTGCCCGGCGCTGGGCATCAGCGTGCCGGTGGGCAAGGACAGCCTGTCGATGCGCACCCGCTGGAGCGACGCCGGCAAGACGAAGCAGGTGGTGGCGCCGGTATCGCTGATCGTCACCGCGTTCGCCAGCATCGCGGACGTGCGCGGCACGCGCACCCCCGAGCTCGCGCGCGAGGACTCGGCGCTGATCCTGGTGGACCTCGGCCGTGGCCAGAACCGCATGGCCGGCTCGGTGCTGGCGCAGACGCTGCAGCAATTTGGCGACGCGGTGCCCGACCTCGACGACCCGAAGCTGCTGGTGTCGCTGGTGGACGCGGTCAACGCGCTGCGCGCACAGGGGCTGCTGCTGGCGTACCACGACCGCAGCGACGGCGGCCTGTGGGCGGCCGCCTGCGAGATGGCCTTCGCGGGCCACACGGGCCTGAGCCTCAACGTGGACATGCTGGTGACCGAGGCCCTGGGGGCCGACGTCGGCGACGCCAAGAACTGGGCCGCGCAGGTGGGCGAGCGCCGCAACGAGCAGACGCTGAAGGCGCTGTTCAACGAAGAACTGGGCGCGCTGCTGCAGGTGCCGGCGGCGCAACGCGACGCCGCCATGCGCGTGCTTCGCACGCACGGCCTGTCGGCGCACAGCCACGTGGTGGGCAAGCCCAACGACCGCGGCATCGTGGAAGTCTGGCGCGATGCGAAGTCCGTCTTCGCCAGGCCGCTCGTCGAGCTGCAGCAGGCCTGGGACGATACGTCGTGGCGTATCTCGAAGCTGCGCGACAACCCGGCCTGCGCCGACAGCGAACACGCGCTGGCGGGCCGGGCCGACGATCCTGGCCTGCACGTCGCGCTCACGTTCGATCCGGCCGAAAACGTGGCCGCACCGTTCCTGAACCTGGCGCGCCCGAAGGTGGCGATCCTGCGCGAGCAGGGCGTCAACAGCCACGTCGAGATGAGCTACGCGATGTCGCAGGGCGGCTTCGACACCTACGACGTCCACATGAGCGACCTGCACTCGGGCCGCGTCACGCTCGACCAGTTCAAGGGCTTCGTGGCCTGCGGCGGCTTCAGCTACGGCGACACGCTGGGCGCCGGCGAAGGCTGGGCCCGCTCGGTGATGTTCAACCCGGTGCTGGCGCAGCAGTTCGAGGCCTTCTTCGGCAAGACCGACACCTTCGCGCTGGGCGTGTGCAACGGCTGCCAGATGCTGGCCGCGCTGTCGCCCATCAGCCCGGGCGCGCAGGACTGGCCCAAGTTCACGCGCAACCGGTCGGAGCAGTTCGAGGCCCGCCTGTCGCAGGTGGAGGTGCTCGAGTCGCCGTCGATCTTCTTCGCGGGCATGGCCGGCAGCCGCCTGCCCATCGCCGTGGCCCACGGTGAGGGCTACGCCGACTTCTCGCAGCGCGGCGACGCCGCCAAGGTGAAGGCCGTGATGCGCTACGTCGACCACCACGGCAAGCCCACCGAGGCCTACCCGCTGAATCCGAACGGCAGCCCCGGCGGCCTGACCGCGGTGACGACGGCCGACGGCCGCTACACGGCGATCATGCCCCACGCCGAACGCGTGTTCCGCAACGTGCAGATGAGCTGGAGCGGCGGCGACACGTCGGCGCCGAGCCCGTGGGCGCGGATGTTCGGCAACGCGCGGAAATGGATCGGCTAGGACCGTGAAGTGTCGTCCTGCGCGAAGTCGCAGGATCCACGATCGCTGCAACGCATGGATCCTGCGACTTCGCGCAGGATGACAGCTCAGGCGTTGTCGGGTGTGCTGGCCTGGTCAAGCACCGCGCGGTCGGTCTCGCTCAGCACGAGTTCGGCCGCCGCGGAAAAGCTCTTCAGCTGCTCCACGCTGGTCGCGCTCGCGATGGGCGCGGTCACGCCCTCGCGGGCGAGCAGCCAGGCCAGCGCCACCACCGCGGGCTGGGTGGCGTGGCGCTGCGACACCTGGTCGAGCGCGCCCAGGATGCGCAGGCCGCGCGGCGTGAGGTACTTCTTCACGGCGCCGCCGCGCTTGCTCTGGCCCAGGTCGGCCTCCGTGCGGTACTTGCCGGTGAGAAAGCCCGAGGCCAGGCTGTAGTACGGAATCACGCCCAGGCCCTGCTGGAGGGCCAGGTCGCGCAGCGGGCCGTCGTAGGCGTCGCGGTCGAACAGGTTGTATTCGGGCTGCAGCGTCTGGTAGGCGGGCAGGTCGTTGATGCGCGCGGAATCCTGCGCCTCGGCGAGCTGGCGTGCATCGTAGTTGGAGCAGCCGAACGCTCGGATCTTGCCGGCCTTCACGAGGCGGTCGAAGGTGTCCAGCGTCTCCTCGTACGAGGTCTCCGGGTCGGGGCGATGCGCCTGGTACAGGTCGATCACGTCGGTCTGCAGGCGGCGCAGCGAGTCTTCCACCGCGCGCTCGATCCACAGGCGGCCCAGGCCCTTGTGTTCCTCGCCCATGTCCATGCCCACCTTGGTGAACAGCAGCACCTGCTGGCGACGCGCGGGGTTGGCCTGGAGCCATCGCCCGATGAGGGTCTCGGACTCGCCGCCCTGGTGGCCGGGCACCCAGCGCGAGTACACGTCGGCCGTGTCAATGGTGTTGAATCCGGCGTCGACGAACGCGTCGAGCAGCTCGAAGCTGCGCTTCTCGTCGGCGGTCCAGCCGAACACGTTGCCGCCGAAGACGATGGGGGCGATCTGCAGGCCGGTGTGGCCGAGGGGACGATGATGCATGGATTCTCCAGGAGTGCGCCCCGCGCGGGCGCGTGATGCGGGTTAAGGCGGCAAGTCGCGGGCCCATCCAGGGTGGCTGTTGCACCTGGCTACAGAGTCAGGAGCAGGGTCTGGCCCCGCGGGGCCAGACCCCTTCGCCTACCGTCAGTTCTTCTTGTCCAACACCAGCGAGCTGGCGTCGCTGTGCATCTGGAAGTGCGACAGGAAGCTGTTGCCCAGGAGCACCACCGGCATGGACTGCGGCACCACCATCGCCTCCACGTTGTAGATCGTGACGTCGCCCACGCGCACGCTGTTCAAGGTGAGCTTGCGCGCCGCGACGGCGCCGTTGGCCGTCATCGCGGCCACGGGCGTGCTGTTCTTGGGATCGAGCCCGAGCTGCTGGGCCACGTCGGCGCCCATGGCCACGGCGGTGGCGCCGGTGTCGATGACGAACTGCACCGAGTGGCCGTTGATGGTGCCCAGGCCCGCGTAGTGGCCGCCCGAGCCGGCGGGCAGCACGATGCGCGAGCCGCCCGATCCGCCGCCCGGGTCGCCCGCCACCACGGCGGCGCCGCCCAGGCGCAGCGTCTGCGTCTTGCCGCCCACGTCCACCTGCGCGCTGGCGCCATCGATATGCACCAGCTTGACGCCCTGCACGGTGGCGCCCACGGCCACGCCGGTGGCATGGCCGTTGATGATCAGCAGCGCCTTCTCGCCCAGCATGCCGCTGAAGGCGACCGTCTGCGCGGCGGCCGTCGCGGCCAGCGCGCAGAACAGGGCGCCGGCGGCCAGCAGGCGGCCGGGCCGGGTCGTTCGGTTCATTGCATGTCCTCCCTGGGGCGATCGCTCCACGTGAAGAGTCTAGGGCCTGTCGATGACTTCTTCGGATCCGTCGGCCCACCGATTCTCGCGAGCCACCGCATGCGTCCGCCACGCAGCGCGACGCCAGATCCGGGGTGGCCGGATGCTCATGAGCCGTATTTCCTCATATACGGATCAAAGACTGAGCCGAAATTCCGAGATACGGATGATCGCCGGATCGTATCCATCGGACTGAAAATCCATTGTCGAGTTGGTCTTGTCACAAAAGCCCGGCGGAGTCGGTGGCAACGATCACCAGAATACGTGCAATCCTTCCGCGTCCACGCCCGCTTGCAGGCGCGAAGGAGCGGCAGATCATCGAGTGCTGCAACTCCCGGTTACAGTCGTTCGACCCCGTTGCCATGGCGGGTCCACGCCCATGCAAACCAACGCCGACCCCACGCCCGATCACGCCCCGTTCCTGCCCACCACGGCCACGCTGATGCCGTTGCCGGAGTCCAGCGATGCGCTCGCGCCCGGCACGCGGCTGGGCGAATTCGAGGTCGTCGAGGTGGTGGGCGTGGGTGGCTTCGGCATCGTCTACCGAGCCCGCGAGCCGGCGCTGGAACGCGAGGTGGCGCTGAAGGAATACATGCCCATGGGCATGGTCGGACGCGCGGTCGACGGCCGCGTGACGCTGCGCTCGCGCCAGCACGAGGAAGACTTCGCGCTGGGCCTGCGCTCCTTCGTCAACGAGGCGCGCCTGCTGGCCCGCTTCGACCATCCGGCCCTCGTCAAGGTGCATCGATTCTGGGAGGCGAACGGCACCGCCTACATGGCGATGCCGTTCTACAAGGCGCAGACGCTGCGCCAGCGGCGCCAGGAGATGGGCTCGAAGGCGCCCACGCAGGCGTGGCTGCTGTCGATGATCGAGCCGCTGCTGGGCGCGCTGTCGGAGATGCACCGCGTGGACGTCTTCCACCGCGACATCGCGCCCGACAACATCCTGTGGTGCGCCGACAACCGGCCGGTGCTGCTGGACTTCGGCGCGGCGCGCCACGCGCTCACGGATCGCACGCAGTCGCTCACCGCCATCCTCAAGCCGCAGTTCGCGCCCATCGAGCAGTACGCCGACTCGAAGGCGATGCGCCAGGGCCCGTGGACCGACGTGTTCGCACTGGCCAGCACGTGCTACTTCATGCTCACCGGCCGGCCGCCGCTGCCGGCCACCGCGCGCATCCTGAGCGACGAACTGTTGCCGCTGTCGCAGCTGGAGCTGCCCGGATTCTCGCCCCACGTGCTGGCGGCGCTCGACTGGGCGATGGCGGTGCGGCCGCAGGATCGGCCGCAGTCCGTCGGCGTCCTCTGGGAGGCCCTGAATGGCCACCTGGCGGTGCCCGCGCGCGTTGTCGAGCCCCTGGGCGCGCCCGCGCTTGCGAGCGCCGCGTCGGGAGGGTACGAGCGCACGATCCAGATGACGGGGCGCCCCGTGCGCGGCGAGGGCGCCGCGCCGGAGGAGATCGCCTCCAGGATCACGCGCAAGCCCTGGCTGCTGGCGCTACCCGCTCTCGCGGTGGTCGCCGTGGCGGCCTGGCTCGCCCGTTCGCCCGAGACGCCCGATTCGCTGGCGCAGCAGGCGGCTGCGGCGTCCGAACCGGCGACGGCCTCCGGCGTGCCGGTGACGGCGCCCGTGGCCTCCACGCCGGTGGTGGCAGCCGCGGTCGTGGCCGCGGCCGCGGTCCTGGCGATGCCGCCGGCCGCGTCCACGCCACCGGTGCGCGCATCGGCCGTCGCGACTCGCGCCGCCGGCCCGCGCGAGAGCTGCAAGGCGAGCAAGGCGTCGAACGTAGACGAATGCGTCAGGCGCGTGTGCAAGACAGAGCCGCGCTTCAAGAACTCCAGCACCTGCGCGCGCCTGCCGAAGCAGCCCGACCCCTGGTGGCAGCTGTTCAAGCGGAGTTGACGGGCGTGTGACCCGGCAGGGTGGCGCGCATCCCCGGATGCATGATGGTCAAAGACCCCACGGCCTATTGAAACGGCGCCCGCCCCGCGGGATCAGCCCGCGAAAAGGTTCGCGGGCAACCCGATGGCGTCGGTGTCCACCGCGAACAACGCGCCAGCCAGGGGCTGCGTGTCCAGCTGCGCCGCGCTCAGCTCGAAGCGCGCGCTGCTGATGAACAGTGTCTTCATCTCCGGGCCGCCGAAGGCGACGTTGGTGATGTGGTCCGTGGGCAGCGGGATGCGCGCCAGTTCGGCGGCGGTGTCCGGATCGTGGCAGGTGACGCACGCGCCGCCCCAGTGTGCGATCCAAAGGCGGCCGGACGCGTCGGTGGTCATGCCGTCGGGGTGGCCGTCGGACTCGTCCAGCACCAGCCAGTCGCGCGCCGCGCCCACCTCGCCGGTCTCGAGGTCGAACGCATGGGCGACGACGCGGCGGTGCACCGTGTCGTTGACGAACATCGTGCGGCCGTCCAGCGTCCACGTGGGGCCGTTGGTGACGATCCAGCCGGCGTCGAGCGCGCGCGTCGCGCGTCCGGCCGCGTTGAAGCGGTAGAACGCGCCCGTCGGCGCCTTCACGGCGAAGTCCATCGTGCCGCCCCAGAAGCGGCCGCGCGTGTCGCACTTGCCGTCGTTGAAGCGGTTGCCTTCGCGGTCGAGCTCGGGCTCGTCCAGGCGCTGAACGTCGCCGCTCCGCGGGTCGAACAGCACGAGGCCGCGCCGCAGCGTGACGGCCAGGCCAGGATGGTCGGCGCGCTCGGCGACGGCGGAGATGGTCTCGCCGAACGACCACTCGGCGTGCGCGCCGGTGGCGGCATCGTCGCGATAGAGGCGGTGCTCGAGGATGTCGACCCACCACAGCGCCTGCTGGCGCGACGACCAGCACAGGCCCTCGCCGAGGGTGGCGCGCACGCGCCCGATGACGCGCGGGACGGAGAGGATGCCGGGGGCGGTCGCTGTGCTCATCGAGCCATTGTCAATGCGAATCGCGCGGAACGCCTGCGCCGCTGGCGCCCACGAGGAAGTCGAGGTCGGCCCCCAGGTGGGCCTGCTGCACGTGCTCGACGTAGAGCTTCTGCCAGCCGCGCTTGGGCGCCTCCAGCGGCTTCCACAGCGTACGGCGGCGCGCCAGTTCTTCGTCGCTCACCTCCAGCTTGAGGCTGCGCGCGGGCACGTCGAGCTCGATCATGTCGCCGTCCTGCACGAGCGCCAGCGGGCCACCGGCGGCCGCCTCGGGCGACGTGTGCAGCACCACGGTGCCGTAGGCCGTGCCGCTCATGCGCGCATCGGAGATGCGGACCATGTCGGTGATGCCCCTGCGCAGCACCTTGGGCGGCAGCGGCATGTTGCCCACCTCGGCCATGCCGGGGTAGCCGCGCGGGCCGCAGTTCTTCAGCACCATGATGCAGTGCTCGTCGATGTCGAGGTTCTCGTCGTCGATGCGCGCGTGGAAGTCCTCGATGGTCTCGAACACCACCGCGCGGCCGCGATGCTGCAGCAGGTGGGCCGAGGCGGCCGAGGGCTTGATCACGGCGCCGTCCGGCGCGAGGTTGCCGCGCACGACGGCGATGCCGGCGTCGGGCATGAAGGGCTTGTCCAGCGGGCGGATCACCTCGCGGTTCCAGCACGGGGCATTGGCGATGTTCTCGCCGATCGTCTTGCCGTTGACCGTGGGCGCCTCGAGGTGCAGCAGGTGCTGGATCTCGCGCAGGATCGCGGGCAGGCCGCCGGCGTAGTAGAAGTCCTCCATCAGGTACTTGCCCGACGGCTGCAGGTCGAGCAGGCACGGCACCTGGCGGCCCAGGTCGTCCCAGTCGCCCAGCTTCAGGTCGATGCCGATGCGCCCGGCGATCGCCAGCAGGTGGATGACCGCATTGGTGGATCCGCCGATGGCCGCGTTGGTGCGAATCGCGTTCTCGAACGCGTGGCGCGTGAGGATCTTGGTCATCGTGAGGTCGTCCTCGACCATCTGCACGATGCGCCGGCCCGTCATCTGGGCGAGCCGGTTGCGGCGCGTGTCGGGCGCGGGAATGGCGGCGTTCTCGGGCAACGACATGCCCAGCGCCTCCACCATTGACGCCATCGTCGACGCGGTGCCCATGGTCATGCAGTTGCCCTTGGAGCGGTGCATGCAGCTCTCGGCGGCGGTGAAGTCTTCCTGCGTCATCTCGCCGGCGCGCACCATCTCGCTCATCTTCCACACGCCGGTGCCCGAGCCGATGTCCTGGCCGCGGAACTTGCCGTTGAGCATGGGCCCGCCCGACAGCCCGATGGTGGGCAGGTTGCAGCTGGCCGCGCCCATCATCAGCGCCGGCGTGGTCTTGTCACAGCCCATCAGCAGCACGACGCCGTCGATCGGATTGCCGCGGATCGACTCCTCGACGTCCATGCTTGCGAGGTTGCGGAACAGCATCGCGGTGGGACGCAGCTGCGTCTCGCCCAGCGACATCACCGGGAACTCGAGCGGAAAACCGCCGGCCTCGTAAACGCCGCGCTTGACGAATTCGGCCAGCTCGCGGAAATGCCCGTTGCAGGGCGTGAGTTCGCTCCACGTATTGCAGATGCCGATGACCGGGCGGCCATCGAGCTCATCGTGCGGGTATCCCTGGTTCTTGATCCAGCTTCGGTGGACGAACCCGTCGCGATCATTCTTGCCGAACCAGGCCTGGCTGCGGCGGACGGGCTTTTTTGTCTCCATGTGCTTCTCTTCTCGACTTGACGGGGCGGATCGTATCGCCGCACACTGATATTGGAAAAATAAAGATAAACGCACCTGACATTGCAAAAGAGATATCGATGACAAACGCATCAGCCGCTTCCACCCTGCAACACGCCGCCGGCCCGATGAACGTGGCCCGCTTTCCCAGCCTGCAAGGGCGCAGCGTCTTCGTCACGGGCGGAGGCTCCGGCATCGGCGCCGCCATGGTGGCGGCATTCGCCGCCCAGGGCGCGCACGTGGCCTTCGTCGACGTCGCCACCGAGGCCAGCGCCGCGCTCGCCGCCCACATCGAGTCGAGCGGCCGGCCCGCGCCGTGGTGGCGCGCGTGCGACGTCCGCGACATCGCCGCGCTGCAACAGGCCGTGGCCGACGCGGCGGCGGCGCTGGGCGATTTCCACGTGCTGGTCAACAACGTGGCCAGCGACGACCGCCACACGCTGGAGTCGGTCACGCCCGAATACTGGGACAACCGCATGGCCATCAACGAGCGCCCGGCCTTCTTCGCGATCCAGGCCGTCGTGCCGGGCATGAAGCGACTGGGCCAGGGCTCGGTGATCAACCTCGGCTCCACGGGCTGGCAGACCAAGGGCAGCGGGTACCCGTGCTACGCCATCGCCAAGTCGTCGGTGAACGGCCTCACGCGCGGCCTGGCCAAGAGCCTGGGCGAACACCGCATCCGCGTGAACACCGTGTCGCCGGGCTGGGTGATGACCGAGCGCCAGGTGGAGAAATGGCTCACCGCGGCCGGCGAGGAGGAGATCGCGCGCAACCAGTGCCTGCCCGACAAGCTGCACGGCGACGACATCGCGCAGATGGTGCTGTTCCTGGCCGCCGACGATGGGCGCATGTGCACGGCCCAGGAGTTCAAGGTCGACGCCGGCTGGGCGTAGTCGCGGCGCCACGGGGCGCCTGCAAAGTCGTAAGACAATCGCCGAGTCACCAACGGGCTCGCGAGGGCGCACCAGATGAAGTTATTCGGCAGGAAGCGGGCCAGCGTCACGCTGGTCCGGGCCTGGTGTTCTCCTTTCGGCGAGCAAGGTCCCGCGGGCGAGCTGCTCGCGCTGGTCGACCAGGTGCTCGCCTCGACGCCGGTGAAGCCGCTGGAAGGCTCGATCAATTTCGGCTACATGCAGCCCATGTCGTCGCTGCGCCGCGCGCTGGCCAAGATGAAGCCGGTGCAGCTCGACGCGCTGGCGGTGCACGACGAGTCCGGCGAGGTCATCTGCAGCTTCGGCGCCGAAGGCGCGTCGGTGGGCGATCGCGCGCGGGCGTTCGAGATCTTCGCGTTGCTGCCGCCCGCGTCCGATGCGCTGCAGGACAAGCTGCTGAAGCTGCTGCTGGGCTACCGCCTGCACTACGGCTACGCCCGCGCGCTGGGCCCCGACTTCAGCCCGCTGACGGAGGGATGCGTCAAGCGCGGCTTCTTCGACACCGCCCTCGAGGTGGACGGCGGACGGGCCGACTGGCTGGTGCCGGAGATGGACGTGCGCGCCGGCGCCGTGCGCGGCGTCTACCCGGCCAACGTGTTCTCGGCCATCGGCCTGGCGCGTCTGGCCGGCTCCGGTCTGCGCCTGCCGCCGTCGGCGCCCTCGCTGGGCGAGATGCTGTGGCGGCCGAACCTGGTCGAGCGGTCCGAAATACGACGCGTCAATCCCACCTACCGCGATTTCATCCACTTCGACTAGGGCCTTGCCGTCATCCTGCGCGAAGTCGCAGGAGCATTTTTCGGGATGGCGGGCACTCGCTCGGCCCGGCATAGTCCGGCCCAGACAGAGGATCGAGCCGATGAGCGTAGACAACGCACCCCGGACCGCCGCGCCCTCGGCGGGCGAGAAGATGATGACGCTGGACGAGGCCGTGGCCTACGCCATCGGGCGCCACCAGGCGGGTGAGCTGGGCGCGGCCGAACGCGTCTACCAGGCCGTGCTGGAGCGCGTCCCCGACCGGGTCGACGTGCTCAACGTGCTGGGCATCCTGAAGTACGAGCGCGGCGAGTTCGGCGAGGCCTCGGCCATCATGCGCCGCCTGCTGGAGATCGACCCGTCCGCGGACGGCGTCTGGAACAACCTGGGCAACGTCCATCTCAAGCGCGGCAGGCTGGCCGACGCGGTCGAGGCGTTCAAGCGCAGCCTCGAGCTGGTGCCCACCGCCGAGGCCTGGGCCAACCTGGCCCGCGTCTACCGCCGGCTGGGCGACCTGCCCGTCAGCGAGGTTGCCTGCCACCAGGCGCTGGCGCTGTCGCCCGACCACCCCGCGGCCACCCACAACCTGGCGCTCGCGCTGCTGGGCCGGCGTCGCATCGAGGAGGGCGTGCAGGCGGCGCTGCGGGCCATGCAGCTGCTGCTGCCGGGCGAACGGCGGAGCCGGAGCTACGTGCAGTACCTGCTGGTGGCCGGCGAGCCCGCGCAGGCCGCCACGGTGCTGCGCGCCTGGCAGGCGCTGGAGCCCGACAACGCCTACATGCTGCATCACCTGGCCGCCTGCACCGGCACGGCGATGCCGCAACGCGCCAGCGACGCCTACGTGGAGAAGGAATTCGACGGCTTCGCGGCCTCCTTCGACACCAAGCTGGCGCACCTGAACTACCGCGCGCCGCAGATCGTGGCCGAGGCGATGGCCAAGGCGGTGCCGGCCGCGGCAAGCCAGTTCGACGTCCTCGACCTGGGCTGCGGCACCGGCCTGTGCGGACCGCTGCTCAAGCCGTGGGCGCGCGCCATGGTGGGCTGCGACCTCTCCGCGGGCATGTTGAAGAAGGCGGCCGACCGCGGCGTCTACGACGAGCTGTGCAAGGCCGAGCTCACGGCCTTCATGCGCGACCGGCCGGCCGCGTTCGACCTGGCCGTGTCGGCCGACACGCTCATCTACTTCGGCGAGCTGGGCGACGTGGCGCGTGCCGTGCACGCCGCGCTGCGCCCGGGCGGCGTGTTCGTGTTCACGCTGGAGGCGCTGCCCGACGGCGACGCCGGCCCCGTGCGGCTGATGCCCCACGGGCGTTACGCGCACGACGGCGCGCACGCGCGCCAGGTGTTCGCCGACGCGGGACTTCACGTGGACGCGCCCGAATCGGTGGTGGTGCGCGAAGAGAACATGGTGCCGGTGCGCGGTTGGCTGGTCACGGCGCGGCGGCCGTGACAACCGGGCCCGCCGCGGCCGGCCTCACGCCGGCGCGTCGACCGCCAGCGCCGTGCCGTACACGTCATGCGCCACCGCCTTGATCGCCCGCAGCATCACCTGCGCCGCCGGCGCCAGCAGGCGGTCGGTGCGCGTGATCAGGCCGAAGGCGTCCATCTTGCAGGGCAGGTCCACCGGCAGGATCGCCACCAGGCCGTGCTCCTGGTAGTACAGCGCCACGTCGGAGGCCACCACGCCGACCAGGTCGCTCTGTTCGAGCATCTTGGTCATGAACAGCAGGGCGGTGGTCTCGATCAGGTCGTTGGGGGCGGCCAGGCCGTCCTCCTGGAACATCAGCTCGAAGCGGTGGCGCAACACGCTGCCGGCGGGCGGCACGATCCAGCCGTGCTGGGAGAGCTCGCCCAGGCCGATGCTGGTGCGCTCCATCAGCGGGTGGCCCGGACGCACCACGGCGGCGATCGGCTCCTCCACCAGGGCCTCGTAGCGCAGGTCGCTCTTGTCGTGGCGCGCAAACAGCCGGCCCACCACCATGTCGAGCTTGCCCTGGGCGAGGCGGTCGATCAGCACGTCGCTGGTCTCGATCTGCACCCCCACGCGCAGCGACGGGTGCATGGCCTTGACCTGCGCGACGGCGTCGGGCAGCAGCGTGATGGCCGGCGCGGTGATCGTGCCGATGCTCACCGAGCCGAAGCGGCCGGCCTTGAGCGCGTCGATCTCCTCGTGCGCCTGGCTCAGGCTGGCCAGCGCCATGCGCGCGTGGCGGATCATGGTTTCCCCGTACCACGTTGGGCGCACGCCACGCGGAAGCCGGTCGAACAGCTTCACTTCCAGCATGTCCTCCAGGTCCTTCAGCAGCTTGGAGGCCGCCGGTTGTGTCATGTTCAACACCTGCGCCGCGCCATGGATGTTGCCCTCTTCCTCCATCGCCACGAGGAGCAGCAGCTGGCGGGTCTTCAGGCGGGCGCGGATGAACCAGTGGGTATCGGCGGTTGACATGTTTCCGGATGCACTCGAATGGGGAATGAATGGATGCTTGAATGTATATGGCAATACGCCAAAAATCTATTAGGAAGATATGGCAGCCGTTCGTACCATCGCGGCCATCGAAGGCGCTCGACCGCCTGTCGCACGCCTGTGCGCCAGGCCCGCGAGCGGTCTCGAAGACACGTTCGCTGACGTGATCGCTGACGTGATCGACAACAACCCGAGCCGACGACGGCCGACTATTGGAGACAAGACGTGAAATTCATCAAGACAGTGCTGGCCGCGGTGGCCTTCGGCGTGGTTTCCTTCGGCGCCCTGGCGCAGGACAAGGGCACCGTGGGCATCGCCATGCCCACGAAGTCGTCCGCCCGCTGGATCGCCGACGGCGACAACATGGTCAAGGTGCTGCAGGCCAAGGGCTACAAGACCGACCTGCAGTACGCCGACGACGACATCCCGAACCAGCTCGCGCAGATCGAGAACATGGTCACCAAGGGCGACAAGGTGCTGGTGATCGCGTCGATCGACGGCACCACGCTGTCCAACGTGCTGCAGAAGGCGGCCGACAAGGGCGTCAAGATCATCGCCTACGACCGCCTGATCAAGGGTTCGAAGAACGTCGACTACTACGCCACGTTCGACAACTTCCAGGTGGGCGTGCTGCAGGCCCAGTCGATCGTCGACCACCTGAAGGTGGCCACCGCCAAGGGCCCGTTCAACATCGAGCTGTTCGGCGGCTCGCCGGACGACAACAACGCGTTCTTCTTCTACAACGGCGCGATGTCGGTGCTCAAGCCCTACATCGACTCGGGCAAGCTCGTGGTCAAGAGCAAGCAGCTGGGCATGGACAAGGTCTCCACGCTGCGCTGGGACGGCGCGGTCGCCCAGGCGCGAATGGACAACCTGCTGTCGGCCTACTACGCCGGCGCGCACGTCGACGCGGTGCTCTCGCCGTACGACGGCCTGTCCATCGGCATCCTGTCCTCGCTCAAGGGCGTGGGCTACGGCAAGGGCGGCGTGGCGATGCCCGTCGTCACCGGCCAGGACGCGGAAGTGCCGTCGGTCAAGTCCATCCTGGCGGGCGAGCAGACCACCACGATCTTCAAGGACACGCGCGAGCTGGCCAAGGTCACGGCCGGCATGGTCGACGCGGTGCTGGGCGGCAAGGCGCCGGAGATCAACGACACCAAGACGTACAACAACGGCGTCAAGATCGTGCCGTCGTACCTGCTCAAGCCGGTGCTGGTGGACAAGTCGAACTGGCACCACATCCTGATCGACAGCGGCTACTACAAGGAATCGCAAGTCAAGTAAGCCCGGACCGCGCAGCCCATGAACGAGACCCTGCAACGCGATGAGGGCGCGGCGGCCTTGGCCGCCGGCGCGCCCATCCTGGAGATGCGCGGCATCCGCAAGACCTTCCCGGGGGTGGTCGCGCTCGACAACGTCAACCTGACGCTGAAGGCCGGCGAGATCCACGCCATCGTCGGCGAGAACGGCGCCGGCAAGTCGACGCTGATGAAGGTGCTCAGCGGCGTCTACCCGCACGGAACCTACGAAGGGGAGATCCGCTTCGAGGGCGCCGTGCGCGAATTCAAGGGCATCCACGACAGCGAGTCGGTGGGCGTCATCATCATCCACCAGGAGCTGGCGCTGGTGCCGCTGCTGTCCATCGCCGAGAACATCTTCCTCGGCAACGAGCCGCAGCGCTTCGGCGTCATCGACTGGGCCGAGGGCACGCGTCGCACGCGCGAGCTGCTGGCCAAGGTGGGCCTGAAGGAGTCGCCGGCCACGCTCATCACCAACCTGGGCGTGGGCAAGCAGCAACTGGTGGAGATCGCCAAGGCGCTCGCCAAGCGCGTGCGCCTGCTCATCCTGGACGAGCCCACGGCCAGCCTCAACGAGCACGACAGCATGGCGCTGCTCGACCTGCTGCTGGAGTTCAAGGCACAGGGCATCGCGTGCATCCTGATCTCGCACAAGCTCAACGAGATCTCGCGCGTGGCCGATTCCATCACGGTGCTGCGCGACGGCGCCTCGGTGCAGTCGCTCGACTGCCACGCCGACGTGGTGAGCGAGGACCAGATCATCCGCGCGATGGTCGGCCGCGAGCTGGCCGACCGTTACCCGCCGCGCGCGCGTCTCGCGCCCGACGCGGGCGAGACGGTGTTCGAGGTGCGCGACTGGCACGTGGCGCATCCGGTGCACGCCGACCGCGACGTGGTCAAGGGCGTCAGCCTCAAGATCAAGCGCGGCGAGATCGTGGGCATTGCCGGACTGATGGGCGCGGGCCGCACCGAGCTCGCGATGAGCGTGTTCGGGCGCGCCTACGGCCAGCGCGTTCGCGGCGAGGTCCTGCTGCGCGGCCAGCCCATCGACGTGTCGACCATCCAGAAGGCGATCGGCCACGGCATCGCCTACGTGACCGAGGACCGCAAGAGCCTGGGCCTGCTGCTGGAGGACGACATCCGCCACAACATCAGCCTGGCCAACCTGAAGGCGGTGTCGTCGGCCGGCGTCATCGACGGCGGCGTCGAATTCGCGGCCGCGGCGGAGTACAGGCGCAAGCTCAACATCCGCTGCTCCAGCGTCACCCAGACCACGGTCAATCTGTCGGGCGGCAACCAGCAGAAGGTGGTGCTGGGCAAGTGGCTGTTCTCCAGGCCCGAGCTGCTGATCCTGGACGAGCCCACCCGGGGCATCGACGTGGGCGCCAAGTTCGAGATCTATTCGATCATGTCGGCGCTGGCCGACGAGGGCAAGTGCATCCTGATGATCTCCTCCGAGATGCCCGAGTTGCTGGGCATGTGCGACCGCATCTACGTGATGAACGAGGGCCGCTTCGTCGGCGAGTTCGCCGCGGCCGACGCGTCGCAGGAGAAGATCATGCGGGCCATCGTGAAACAAGGCCTCGCGTGAACAACGTCTTGCGCCATCCCCAGTTGAAGGCATGTGCGAATGCCGCACACGCGACATCATGAGCGACGCCCGGCCGCCCGAAGTCGCTCGCCCCGGAGCCGTTAGGCGCAGGCAATCCAGATGACCATCATGGAAGAGAAGATGATTCCAACGAACGCCGAGGCGCCCGTGCGCACGTACGGCGGCTTCCTCAAGAACAACATCCGCGAGTACGGCATGCTGCTGTCGCTCGTCGTGATCATGGGGTTCTTCCAGTACATGACCGACGGCACGCTGCTCAAGCCGTTGAACCTCACCAACCTCATCCTGCAGAACAGCTACATCGTCATCATGGCGCTGGGCATGCTGCTGGTGATCGTGGCGGGCCACATCGACCTGTCGGTGGGCTCGGTGTCCGGCTTCATCGGCGCGTTGGCGGCGGTGCTGATGGTCAACTACAACTGGAACTTCGTGGCCGCCTCGCTGGTGTGTCTCGTGGCGGGCGGCGTCATCGGCGGCGCTCAGGGCTGGTTCGTGGCTTACCTCAAGATCCCGTCGTTCATCGTCACCCTGGCGGGCATGCTCGTCTTCAAGGGGCTGGCGCTGGCGCTGCTGCAGGGGCAGTCGGTGGGTCCGTTCCCCGAGGATTTCCAGCTGCTCAGCTCGGGCTTCATCCCCGACTTCTTCAACGGCGAGACCCTGCGCATCAGCTCGCTGGCCATCGGCGCCATCGTGGCCATCGCCTTGTTCGCGATGAAGCTGCGCGAGCGGGCCGGGCACGTGCGCCACCAGATGGAAGAGGAGCCGGGCGCGTTCTTCCTGGCCAAGAACATCGCGTTCGCCGCGGTCATCATCTGGTTCTGCTGGATGCTGGCCTCGTACAAGGGATTGCCCAACGTACTGATCGTCATGTTCGTGCTGATGCTGGTGTACGACTTCGTCACGCGCCGCACCACCATCGGCCGGCGCATCTATGCCCTGGGGGGTAACGCCAAGGCGGCCCGGCTGTCGGGCATCAAGACCGAGCGCCTCGCGTTCCTGACCTTCGTCAACATGGGGGCATTGGCCGCGCTGGCCGGTCTTGTTTTCGCCGCGCGTCTCAATACCGCAACGCCCAAGGCAGGTCTGGGTTTCGAACTGGACGTGATTGCGGCATGCTTCATCGGTGGCGCATCGGCGTCGGGCGGTGTCGGCAGGGTTCTCGGCGCCGTCATCGGCGCATTCGTGATGGGCGTGATGAACAACGGCATGTCCATCCTCGGCATCGGCATCGATTACCAACAGGTGATC
>JBBQYL010000096.1:0-18122 GCA_038208735.1 Burkholderiales bacterium | reverse complement strand
GTCGCGCATGCGGTTCTCCGACGCGCAGATCGCGCTGATCCTGTTCTGAGGCATCTACGCCGCGGGCGTGATGCACTGGGGCGTGCTCGAGATGACGGCCTTCGGCATCCTCATGAGCACCTGCGCGGCGCTGGGCGGCCTGCTGTCGTCGGCGCTCGACGCGCGGCTGGGCCCCAAGCGCGCGCTGCAGGGGGAGATCATCGGCACCATCGTGGGCATCGTCGCGTTGCTGGGCGTGTCGCCCACGGGCATGCGCTTCGTGTTCAGCGTGGCGGCCGACGCCGCGCCGCTGTGGAACGGGCCGGTGTTCACCAGGTCGCCCGAGCTCGTGTTCCTGGCCATCGGCGGCGTCGTGGCCGTGTTCAATACCGCCATCTTCGCGTCGAGCCGCACGCTGCTGACGCGGCTCATCCCGCCGGGCCAGTCCGGCGCGTTCTTCGGCCTGTTCGCGCTGTCTGGCACCGCCACGGTGTGGCTGGGCCCGCTGGCCGTGCAGACCGCGGTGAGCACCTTCCACAGCCAGCAGGCCGGCAACGTGGCCATCGCCATCCTCATGGCCCTCGGCTTCATCCCCTTGAGCCTGGTGCGCGACAAGCGCGCCTGACCTTCTCTTCTCCCGAGGACATTCGCCATGCGCGACCATTCCCTGTTCTACATCGACCGCCAGTGGGTGCCGCCCGTCAACGGCGGCGAGCCCTTCGACGTGATCAACCCGGCCACCGAGGCCGTGGCCGGCGTCATCCGCCTGGGCGACGAGGCCGACGTCGAGCGCGCCGTCGCCGCCGCGCGGCGCGCGTTCGACGCGTGGTCGACCACGCCGTTGGCCGCGCGCACCGAGCTGCTGGGACGCGTGGCCGGCATCTACGAGCGCCGCCTCGACGAGATCGCCGCGGCCATCAGCGAGGAGATGGGCGCGCCACTGGCGCGGCTCGCTCGGGCCGCGCAGGCGCCGCTGGGTCTGTGGCAGCTGCAGACCACGCTGGCGCTGGCCGCCGACTACCCGTTCGAGAAGCGCCAGGGCAACACCCACATCGTCAAGGAGGCCGTGGGTGTGTGCGCGCTGATCACGCCGTGGAACTGGCCGATGAACCAGGTGCTGTGCAAGGTGGCGCCCGCGCTGCTGGCCGGTTGCACCATGGTGCTCAAGCCGAGCGAGTTCGCGCCGTTCTCGGCGCAGATCCTCGCCGAGATCCTGCACGAGGCGGGCGTGCCGGCCGGCGTGTTCAACCTGATCCATGGCGACGGCGCGCGCATCGGGCCGCTGCTGTCGTCGCATCCCCACGTGGACATGGTGTCGCTCACCGGCTCCACGCGCGCCGGCAGTTCGGTGGCGCGGCACGCGGCCGACACCGTCAAGGTGGTCTCGCTCGAGCTGGGCGGCAAGTCGGCCAACATCATCCTGGCCGACGCACCGCTGGAGGAGGCCGTGGCCGCCGGCGTCACCAACATGATGTTCAACACGGGGCAGAGCTGCAACGCGCCGTCGCGCATGCTGGTGCCCGCGGCCAGGCTCGCCGAGGCGGAGCGCATCGCGGCGGCCACCGTCGAACGCCTCGTGGTGGGCGACCCCGCGAATGCGGCCACCACCACCGGCCCCATCGCCAACCAGCGCCAGTACGAGCGTGTGCAGGCGCTGATCGCGCAAGGCATCGAGGAGGGCGCCACCGTCGTGGCCGGCGGACCGGGACGTCCCGCCGGCCTGGAGCGCGGCTGGTTCGCCCGGCCCACCGTGTTCAGCGGCGTGACCAACCGGATGACCATCGCGCGCGAGGAGATCTTCGGGCCGGTGCTGGTGATGATTCCGTACGTCGACGAGGACGAGGCCGTGGCGATCGCCAACGACTCCGACTACGGCCTGTCGGGCTATGTGTGGGGCGGTAGCGTCGCGCGCGCGGCCACCATCGCGAAGCGCCTGCGCACGGGCATGGTCCACCTCAACGGCGCGGGCATCGACCTGGCCGCGCCGTTCGGCGGCTACAAGCGCTCAGGCAACGGGCGCGAGTGGGGCGCCGCGGGCATCGACGAATTCCTCGAGACCAAGGCCCTCATGGGCGCGGGCGGCTGACGCATGAGCATCGATTCCTTCGACGTCCTGATCGTCGGCGCCGGCGTGTCCGGCATCGGCGTGGCGTGCCGCCTGGCCGCCGAGTGTCCCGACAAGACCTACGCGATCCTCGAACGCCGCCAGCGCCTGGGCGGCACGTGGGATCTCTTCGACTACCCGGGCGTGCGCTCCGACTCGGACATGCTCACCTACGGCTACGAGTTCCGCCCGTGGACCGACACCAGGGTGCTGGCCAGCGGCGACGCGATCCGCAGCTACCTCGACGACACCGTGCGCGAGTCGGGCGTGGACCGCCACATCCGCTACGGCCTGAAGATCCTCTCGGCCGACTGGTCGTCCACGCGCCAGCAGTGGACGGTGACGGCCCTCGACGAGGCCAGCGGCGCGTCCACGCAGCTGCACTGCCGGCAACTGGTGCTGGGCACCGGCTACTACAACCACGACAACGGCTTCGCGCCCGAGTTCCCCGGCCTGGACAGGTTCACCGGCCAGGTGATCCATCCGCAGCACTGGCCGGCCGGCGTCGAGTTCGCCGGCCAGCGCGTGGTGATCGTGGGCAGCGGCGCGACGGCCATGACGCTGGTGCCGGCCCTCGCGAAGACCGCCGCCCACGTGACGATGCTGCAGCGCTCGCCCACCTACATCCTGTCGGTTCCGGCGCGTGACGCGTCGCTCGACAGGCTCGCCCGCTTCCTGCCGCGACGCTGGGCGTTCGCCTGGGGTCGCGGCCGCAACAAGACGCTGGCGCGCTGGATCTACGCCGCCTGCCGCCGCTGGCCCCACCGGATGCGCCGCTTCCTGCTGAAGCAGACGGAGAAGCACCTGGCCGGCAGCGCCGACATGGCGCACTTCACGCCGCGCTACATGCCGTGGGACCAGCGTCTGTGCATCGTGCCCGACGCCGACCTGTTCGGCGCCATCCGCAGCGGCGCCGCCTCGGTGGCCACCGACCGCATCGCCGGCTTCGACGGCCGCAGCGTGCTGCTGGAGTCGGGCGCGCGGCTGGAGGCCGACGTCCTCGTCACCGCCACCGGCCTCGACGTGCAGGTGTTCGGCGGCATGGCCATCAGCGTGGACGGCAGGCCCTATGCGCCGCAGGAGCACATGCTCTACAAGGGCGTGCTGATGGAGGGACTGCCCAACTTCGCATGGATCCTGGGGTACACGAGCCTGTCGTGGACGCTGAAGGTGGATCTCGCGTCGGCCTACCTGGTACGGCTGATCAGGCACCTCGACGCCCACGGACTGTCCTCGTTCTGCCCGCACGACGAGCACGGCCACCGCGCCGAGGAATCCGTGATGGGCAACCTCACGTCCGGCTACCTGGTGCGCGCCAACGACCGCATGCCGCGCCAGGGCCGGGCAGGCCCGTGGCGCGTCACGCACCACTACCCGAGCGACCGCGCCACGCTGCTGAAGGCCCCGCTGGACGATGGCGTGCTGTCGTTCGTGCCTCGGAAGGCCGCCTGAATCGACTGCACATCCGCGACCAAAGACTGCACTAAACGAACATCCGAGGGAAAGCCCGAGCCGCTACCTGCGCGCCCGCATGGACACTTCGCCGCAAAGAGGCCTCCGATCGTGCGGGGGCCATGACGAAGCGAGAGACAAGCCATGCCAGAACGCGACAGCGTCGATGTCCAGACGTTCCTCAACGAACATCGGTTCTCCGGGTTCCAGTGGATGATCTTCGGGCTGTGCTTCGTCATCGTGCTGCTGGATGGCTTCGACACCGCGGCCATCGGCTTCATCGCTCCGTCGCTGGTCAAGGAGTGGGGCGTCACGCGGCCCGCGCTGGGCCCGGTGCTCAGCGCCGCGCTGTTCGGACTGGCCGCGGGCGCGCTGTCGTCGGGGCCGCTGGCCGACTGGCTGGGCCGCAAGAAGCTCCTGGTGACGTCGGTGATGGTGTTCGGCGTGGCCTGCATGGCCTCGGCGTTCTCGCAGACGCTCGACCAGCTCACCCTCCTGCGCTTGCTCACCGGGCTGGGCCTGGGCGCCGCGATGCCCAACGCGGTGACGCTGATGAGCGAGTACTGCCCCGACCGCCTGCGCGCCACGCTCACCAACGCGATGTTCTGCGGCTTCCCGCTGGGCGCGGCCTTCGGCGGCTTCCTGGCCGCGTGGATGATCCCGCAGTTCGGCTGGCGCAGCGTGCTGGCGCTCGGCGGCCTGGCGCCGCTCGCGCTGGCGCTGGCGATGCTGATGGCGCTGCCGGAGTCGGTGCGCTTCATGGTGGCGCGCGCGTGGCCGCTGGAGAAGATCCGGGCGACGCTGTCGCGCGTGTCGGCGAGCGCCGCGCAGGCCGTGTCGTTCCGCCTGTCCGAGGGACGGGCGTCCAGCTCGGGCAAGACGGGCATCGCGCTGGTGCTGTCGCGCCAATACCTCGCCGGTTCGGTGATGCTGTGGCTGGCCTACTTCATGGGCCTGGTGATCTTCTACGCGCTGATCAACTGGATGCCGATCCTGTTCAAGGACGCGGGGCTCGAGCCGCGCACGGCCACGCTCATCGCCGCGCTGTTCCCGCTGGGCGGCTGCGGCGCGGTGCTGTTCGGCTGGCTGATGGATCGCTTCAACGGCAACCTCATCATCGCGTTCGGCTACCTCGTCACCGCGGTGCTGATCTGGTGCATCGGGCAGGCCGCCGGCAACATGGGCAGCCTGGTGCTGGTGGTGTTCCTGGGCGGGGCGTTCATGAACACCGCGCAGTCGTCGCTGCCGGCACTGGCCGCCGCGTTCTATCCGACGGCGGGACGCGCCACGGGCGTGTCGTGGATGCTGGGCTTCGGTCGCTTCGGCGGCATCGCGGGATCGTTCCTGGTGGCGGAGCTCTCACGCCGCTACTTCACGTTCACCGAGATCTTCAGCGTGGTCGCCGTGCCCGGCGTCGTCGCCGCGCTGGCGCTGCTGGTCAAGCAATGGGCGCATCCGGAGCCGGCGCCCGGATCCGCACCTCGCGCGGAGACGGTCTCCGCGCATTGAGTTCAGCGATTCGCCTCGCTGCGCAGGAACTGGCTCACGTCCTTCGGGTGCCAGCTGACCGTCTTCAGCGCGTGGGCCAGCGCCTCGTCGTCGACCTGCGAAAGGTAGGCGTCGTCGTGGAACAGGAGTTGCTCCGCGCAGTCTTGCGGCGCGGTGGTGATCAGGGCTTGGGTCATGGTGGGGTGCCGGTGAGCGGAGGTGTGGATGCATCTTCGCGCTGGGTTCGACGATGCAAGGCCAGACGTTAGCGCGGCTTGGCGTGCGTGCAGTCCTACAAAAGACGCCGCTTGTTCCCGCATCTGCGCGGACTCCCCCATGGGAATCGAGATGGCCCGACATCAGCATGGCGGGCGATGACGGCACGGCGTGTCGTCTGACAAGGTCCATCGCTTGCATGAGCGCGGCAACAGGAGAAATCCCATGACCACCAACGCTCGAGTCCGTTTCGCCGATCTTGCCTTCGAGCTTCGCTTCGATCCGCTGATCGACGACCAGGCGCCGCTGACGTTTCCCTGCGACGCCCACGGCCAGGTCGACCTGGACGAACTGTGCGATCGTTCGCGCCGCGAGTATCTGTTCGCGCACACGCTCATCGGCCGCCACTTCACGAGCCCGGTGATCCGAGCCTGCCTCGGCGTCTGACACGCCCGACGTCCGTCTTTATCGATAGCTTTCGAAACTATCTTTGCGAAAGCTATTGTGCTTACGAAAAGCAGTTTTTAGAATCAATCGAACCAAAACCGAAAGCCTGCGCGATGAAGGTCGCGACCGTTGGCTTTGTTTTGCTTTCGAAAGTCTAAGGATTGCATCGATGAGCACGCGCAAGCACAGCATTCTGGTCCGCACCGCCGTCGTCGCGGGCATCGAGATGGCGTTCTGCGGGGCGGCGACGGCGCAGGCCGCGCCCACGCCCGGCGCGGCCGCCTCCGCCCCGGTGCAGCAAGACGACGCGGTGCAGCAGGTGCAGGTGACTGGCACGCGGGCGAGCCTCGCGAAGTCGCTCGACCTCAAGCGCAATTCGACGATCGTGCAGGACTCGATCTCGGCCACCGAGCTCGGACGATTCCCCGACGACAACGTCGCCGATTCGCTGAGCCACATCAACGGCATCTCGATCACGCGCACCTCGGGCGGCGAAGGACAGTACGTGGGCGTGCGCGGCTTCGGCTCGGGCTACAACATCGTCACGCTCAACGACCGCATCCTCGCCACCGACGGCGACGGGCGCGACTTCGCGTTCGACGTGCTGCCGTCCGACGTCATCTCCGGCGCCGACGTGCTGAAGTCGGCGCAGGCCTCGCAGATCGAAGGCAGCATCGGGGGCACCGTCAACCTGCGCTCCGCGCGCCCGTTCGACAACCCGGGCACGCACGCGGCGCTGCGCATCGAGGGCGACCACAACGACATGTCGCGCCTCAACGGCCGCAAGTTCTCGGGCGTGTACAGCACCACCAACGACGCGCGCACGCTGGGCGTGGTGCTGGGTGCGGTCTGGTCGAAATCCAACGAGCGCACCGACTCGCTGAGCTACAACACGTACGACGCCAACAACCCGGGCAGCTTCGACCTGAACGGCGACGGCACGATCTCCGCCGACGAACAGAACCTCGTGGCGACCTGCTGCATCGCCTTCGGCTCCAACTTCCAGAAGAAGGAGCGCACGGCGTTCTCCGGCGCGCTCGAATGGAAACCGAGCGCCGACGTGCACATCACGCTGGACGGCCTGATGACGCACCTGAACGCGCCGGAGGCCGGCTACAACGAGGCCTACTACCCGGCCTACACCGACGGACGCTGGAGCAACGTGACGGCCACCAACGGCCTCATCACCGGCTTCACCGCCAACAGCTTCGTACCCGAGATGGCCAACATCTCCATCGACCGCGAGGTCAAGACCACCCAGGTGGGCCTGAATGGCCAGTGGAAGTTCTCGCCGTCGCTGAAGTTCGGCGGCGACCTGTACCGGTCCAAGTCGATCCGCGACGAAGGCGGCAAGGACACCTTCCTGGTCTCCGGCATCGCGGGCGACAGCACGCTGAAGTGGCAGACCACGAACAACGGCCTGCCCGACATCTCGGTGACGTTGCCGGACGGTCGCGACCTGGGCACCGCGCTGGCCGCCGGGCAACTGGGCGACGCCGACTACGGCATCCACTACGTGGGCCTGAGCGGCGACAACATCCACGACACCGTCACCGGCGGCACGCTGTCGGGCCACTGGGACGTCGACCTCGGCGCGCTCGAGAGCCTGGACTTCGGCGTGGGCCGCACCCAGCGCCAGAAGGTGCGCGACTACATCGACAACGACTGGACCGGCGGCTCCTGCCAGTACTGCGACATGTATTCGACGACGTTCGCGTCGCTCGGCCAGCACGTGGTCAGCCCGTTGACGGTGCCCAATTTCATGAAGGGCGCCGGCGGCAACTTCCCGCACAGCCTGGTGCAGTTCAACGCCAGCGCCTACCTGAACGCGCTCAAGTCGCTGGACGGCCAGCCGGTGCTGGTGGACGGCGTGCCCACGGGCGGTACGTTCGACTTCTCGAAGACCTTGCCCTCGCGCGACCCGACGAATTCGTACGACGTCGTGGAGAAGACCACGTCGGCGTTCCTCGAAGGCAACCTGTCCGGCGAGAAGTGGTCGGGCAACCTCGGCGTGCGCCTGGTGCGCACCACCACGTATTCGGCGACGGCGTTCGACCAGATCCTGGCCATCGACGACCCGACGCCCAACGTCGCCACGTCCAGCCCTACGGTGACCTACAGCGACCCCAAGCCCGTGGCCGAACGCGGCTCGTACACCAAGGTGCTGCCATCGGCCAACTTCAGCTGGTGGGTGGACAAGTCGCTGCAGTTGCGCCTGGGCGCCGCCGAGGTGATGGCGCGGCCGTCGCTGGACAAGCTGGCGCCCACCCGCAGCGACACCACCATCGATCGCGTCTACACGATCACGATCGCCGGCAACTCCAAGCTGAAGCCGACCACGGCGCGGCAGGAGGACCTGTCGCTCGAGTGGTACTACAAGCCGAAGTCGGCGTTGACGATGGCGCTGTTCGCCAAGCAGATCAGCAACTTCGTGACCACGCAGACGGTCAACGACGTCGACATCGGCGTGCCCGGCTACCTGTACACGATCATCAGCCCGATCAACGGCGACCGCGGCACGGTGGCGGGCCTCGAGCTGGGCTTCCAGCACCTGTTCGACAACGGCTTCGGCGTGCGCATGCAGTACACGCGCAACAAGAGCAAGGCCTGGGTGCAGGCGAAGTACGTGGGGCAGCTGGAAGGCGTGGCGCCATCCACGTCGTCGCTGGGCCTGCTGTACGAGAAGGATCGCGTCAGCGCCAGCCTGTCGTTCGACCACACCAGCAGCTACACGGTGGCGAGCTCCACCGAGGCCGGCTGGCCCAACATCGCGGCGCCCCTGATGTGGGTCACGGCGTCGGCATCGTACGAGTTCGGCGACCATGTGAAGCTGTTCGTCGAGGGCAAGAACCTCTCGGACGCGCACTACCGCTCCGACCTGGGCCGCGCCGATGCGTCCTATGGGTATTCCGCCTGGGGTCGCACCGTGACCGCCGGCATCAGCCTGAAGCTTTGATTCCCTTCCCCGTCAGACAACCTCACCAGGAGATGCACGCATGACTTCACGTTGGCTTCGCACCACTCTCGCCATCGCCGCCGCGTCGCTCGCGACGGCGGCCCATGCCGTCACGCCGTGGACGCCGCATGTCAGCGACACCTGGCAGTGGCAGCTCACCGGCACGATCGACACCAGCTACAACGTCAGCGTCTACGACATCGACCTGTTCGACGCCCCCGATGCCGTCATCGCGTCGCTGCACGCGCAGGGCCGGCACGTGGTCTGTTATTTCTCGGCGGGCAGCGGCGAGAACTGGCGTCCCGACTACGCCAGCTTCAAGCCGGCCGACCTGGGCAAGGCGCTGGACGGCTGGGCCGGCGAGAAGTGGCTCGACACGCGCTCCACGAACGTGCGCAACATCATGGCCGCCCGCCTCGACAAGGCGAAGGCGCGCGGCTGCGACGGCGTGGAGCCGGACAACGTCGACGGCTACACCAACTCGCCCGGCTTCCCGCTGACGGCCGCCACGCAGCTGGACTACAACCGCTTCCTCGCCACCGCGGCGCATGCCCGCGGCCTGAAGGTGGCGCTCAAGAACGACGTCGACCAGGTGAGCACGCTCGCCGCCAGCTTCGACTTCGCCGTCAACGAGCAGTGCAACGAGTACAGCGAGTGCGGCGCCTACACGGCGTTCACCGGCGCCAACAAGCCGGTGTTCAACGCCGAGTACAAGGCGAAGTGGCACACCAGCACCAGCGCGCGCGCCACGATGTGCACCAAGGCACGCGCGCAGAACCTGCGCACGCTGGTGTTGCCGCTGGCCCTCGACGATTCGTACCGCTACAGCTGCGACTGAGGCTGGGCCGCGGCCCGCGTCGCGGTGCCTGCGGCGCGGCAACGCGCGCCGTCACGCGGCCGCGCGGGCCTGCAACTGGCGCTGGATGTTCCACACCAGCCCGATGGCCAGCAGCGTGGTGCCCACCACCACGTAGCCCACCTCCGGAAAATGCTCGATCCGCCCGTCGGCGCCTTGCGTGACGATGTGGCCGGCCACCAGCGAGGCGATGCCGCCCGACACCTGCTGGATGGACGCGCTGATCGCGTTGTATGCGCCGCGCTTCGTGGGTTCGGGCACCTGGCTCGACAGCGCCTGGAACGGGATCATGCGCGAGAAGATCCCCACGAACATCACCACGTTGATCAGCACCACGGCCGCCAGCGGCGTGGTGTCCATGTGCGTGTAGACCACCACCATCACCACGGACAGCAGGCTGCCGAACAGGAACACGGGGAACTTGCCGAACTGGTCGGCGGCCTTGCCGATCAACGGCCCGAACACCATCGTGCAGATGCCCGTGAAGAAGTAGATGGTGGGCAGGTGGGCCAGGGCTATGCCCAGGTTGTGCACCAGGAACGCGCTGCTGAACGGCATCAGCATGAAGCCGCCGGTGGCCAGCAGCGTCACCGTGAGGAAGGCCAGCAGGTGGCGCGGCTCGGTGATGGTGTGCCACAGGTGCATGAACGGGCTGTGCTCCTGCGGCTTGCCCAGGTGGCCGTCCACCGGCTTGAGCTTGGCCGAGATCACCGCCAGGCCGGCCAACCCCAGCACCGCCAGCACGATGAACGGCGCGTGCCAGTTCCAGCGATTCGACAGGAACAGCCCGATCGGCAGGCCCAGCACCTGGCTCGCCGCGAACGCGGTCTGGATCAGGCCCATCACGCGGCCGCGCAGCGACACCTCGAACAGGTCGGTGGCGATGGCCAGCACCACCGAGCCGATGACGCCGCCGAACAGGCCGGTGAACACGCGCGCGGCCAGCAGCAGCTCGAAGGTGGGCGCCAGGCCGCACCACAGCGTGCCCACCAGGAAGCCCGCGTAGAAGAACATCAGGATCTTCTTGCGGTCGAAGCGGTCGGCGAAGCCGGCGGTGACGAAGCCCGACACGCCCGCGCTGAATGCGTACGCCGACACCACCAGCCCGAACTGCTTGGGCGAGATGGACAGCGCCGGCATGATCATGGCGCCCAGGGGCGCCATGATCATGAAGTCGAGGATGACGGCGAACTGCAGGAAAGCGAGCAGGCCGACCACGAACTTCTGGTACGGCGAGAAGCCGGCGGCGGGCGGAGTGGGGGGTGCGGATGCCATGGATGAGGTCGTCTGGTGGGCCAACCCGCAATGGTCGCCGACATTGGCTTTCGGCGGACTTTCCTGTCGATGACGGTTCTGCCTGTCTCCGCTCAGGCGCTCGCAGCAGGCTCCGGCGTGGCCGTCATCTGCCCCAGGCTCGCCACCAGGTCGCCGAAGCGCTCGCCTTGCACCACCACGTGCGAGCGAATGGCCTGCACGGCCTTCTCGGCATCGCCCTCGCGCAGCGCGTCGAGGATGGCCTGGTGCTCCTCGAACGAGCGCTGCGGCCGGTTGCGCACGCGCAGCTGCAGGCGCCGGTACGGACGCAGCTTGCGTTGCAGCGACGCCGACTGCTCGAACAGGAAGGTGTTGTGCGAGGCCGCGTAGATGGCGTAGTGGAAGCGCTCATTGGCGTAGAAATAGGCGTCAGCGTCGCGCGCGGCGGCCGAGCCGCGGCAGGCCTCGTGCGCGGCCTCGATCTCGGCCAGCTCGGCGTCCGACATGCGCCGCGCGGCCAGCCGGGCACACATGGCCTCCAGCTCGGCCATCACCTCGAACATCTCGATCAGCCGCTGCGGCGTCACCAGCGCGACCACGGTGCCGCGCTGCGGCCGCGTCTCCACCAGGCCCTCGCCCAACAGCAGGCGCAGCGCCTCGCGGATGGGCGTGCGCGAGACGCCGAAGCGCGTGGCCAGGTCCACCTCGTCGAGGCGCGTGCCGGGCAGCAGCTTGCCGGTGGCGATCTCTTCCTCGATCGATTCGCGCAGGCGTTCGGAGAGGCGGGTGGATGACATCGTTGCATTCTAGGAGTTACATCTTGTGTGCGCCTTGCGGGAAAGCATTGGACGAAATTCGGGTTGTCACCAGTACTTCCGTCATGTTGTGGATGCAAACTTACTAAACCTGTATTCACAACGGGCGGCGCCGGTGCTCCGACGCCCCGCGTCCCACGAAGGAGACTCCATGACGATCACCCGCCGCGCTCTCGTCCAGGCCGCCGCCGTCGCCGGCCTCGCGCCGCTGTCCGCCACGCTGCGGGCCCAGGACGGCACGCTCAAGATCTCGCACCAGTTCCCCAGCGGCACGATCGCCGAGGGCGACTTCCGCGACCGCCTGTGCCGCCGCTTCGCGGCCGACATCGAGAAGCGCAGCAACGGCGCGTTGAAGGCGGCGGTCTATCCCGGCTCGTCGCTGATGAAGACGAACTCGCAGTTCTCGGCCATGCGCAAGGGCGCGCTCGACCTCAGCCTGGTGCCGCTGTCGTACGCCGGCGGCGAGGTGCCCGAGACCAACATCGGCCTGATGCCCGCGCTGGTGCCCAGCTACGAGGTGGGCGCCGCCTGGAAGACGGCCGAGGTGGGCAAGCTGCTGGCGAAGACGCTCGACGACAAGGGCGTGCTGATCGTCAGCTGGATCTGGCAGGGCGGCGGCGTGGCCAGCAAGAATTCGCCGCTGGTGGCGCCTGCCGACGCCAAGGGCATGAAGGTGCGCGGCGGCAGCCGCGAGATGGACATGATGCTGAAGGAGGCGGGCGCCTCGGTCATCTCGCTGCCGTCCAACGAGATCTACGCGGCGATGCAGACGGGCGCGATGGAGGCGGCCATGACCTCGTCCACCAGCTTCATCTCGTTCAAGCTGGAGGAGATCGCCAAGCACCTCACCACGGCGCGCAACAAGGCCTACTGGTTCATGTTCGAGCCGCTGATGATCTCCAAGGACGTGTTCGCGAAGCTGCCGAAGGCGCACCAGGACATCATCATGGCCGTAGGCGCCGAGCAGGAGAAGTTCGCGATGGACGCCGCGCGCGCCGACGATCGGCTCGTGGCCGACATCTACACCAAGGCCGGCGCCAAGGCCTATGACATCGACTCGGCCACGCTGGCCAAGTGGCAGGCCATCGCCAAGGCCACGGCGTGGAAGGACTACGCGGATCGGAACGACTCCACCAAGGCGCTGATGACCGCCGCCCAGAAACTGCTGTGAGCATGGACCTGCCGCACGTTCCCGTCGGACTGGCCGCCGCGCCGGCCGGGGCGGGCCTGCACCAGCACATCGACCCGGCCACGCCGCGCTGGCTGCTGCCGCTGGCGCGCGCGCTGATGGTCGTCAACCGCGGCGTGATGGTGCTGGGCATGGTCGCGTTGCTCGCGGCGGCGTTCATCCTCACGTCCAGCGTCGTCACGCGCTACTTCCTGCATGCGTCCACCGACTGGCAGGACGAGGCCTCGGTCTTCTGCCTGGTGGGCGCCACCTTCCTGTGCAGCGCGTTCGTGCAGGCCATCCGCGGACACGTGGGCATCGAGGCGGTGTCGTCGCTGCTGCCCGAGCGCGTGAACCGCGTGCGCATCGCGCTCGTCGACCTGGGCTGCCTGGCGTTCTGCGCATTCTTCGCGTGGAAGTCGTGCACGCTGCTGCACGAGGCCTGGAGCGAGGGGCAGACCACCTCGTCGTCGTGGGCGCCGCCGCTGTGGATCCCGTACCTGCTGATGTCGCTGGGCATGATCCTGCTGAGCGTGCAGCTCGCGTTGCAGGTCGTGGTCAGCGCCAACAAGCTGCGCCTGCCGCGGGAGGACCGCTGATGTCGATGCTGCTGCTCGGCTCGCTGTTCGGCGTCGTCACGCTGCTGGTGATGTTCTCGGGCATGCCCATCGCGTTCTCGCTGGGCGCCGTGGGCGTGCTGTTCATGGCCATCTTCATGCCGGCGTCGTCGCTCGACACCGTCACGCAGAACGTCTACGAGGAGATGTCCAGCATCACGCTGCTGTCGATCCCGCTGTTCATCCTGAAGGGCTCGGCCATCGGGCGCACGCGCGCCGGGCAGGATCTCTACGCGGCGATGCACGTGTGGATGGGACGCATCCCCGGCGGGCTGGGCATCGCCAACGTGTTCGCCTGCGCGCTGTTCGCGGCGATGGCCGGCTCGAGCCCGGCCACGTGCTCGGCCATCGGCAGCGCGGGCATCCCCGAGATGCGCCGGCGCGGCTACTCGCCGGGCTTCGCGGCGGGCATCATCGCCGCGGGCGGCACGCTGGGCATCCTGCTGCCGCCCTCGGTCACGATGATCCTCTACGCGGTGGCGTCCGAGCAGTCGCTGGGCCGCCTGTTCCTGGCCGGCATCGGTCCGGGCGTGCTGCTGGTGATCCTGTTCGCGGCGTGGGCGGCCATCAACTACCAGCGCGAATACCGCGTGGCCAAGCGCCAGTTCGACGTCGACGGCACGCCGTCGCCGCTGCTGCTCGACGAGCACTTCACGCTGCGCCAGCGCCTGGAGATCCTGCCGCGCGTGCTGCCGTTCCTGATCCTGCTCACCGGCGTGATGGTGGCGCTGTACGGCGGTTTCGCCACACCGTCGGAGACGGCCGGCCTGGGCAGCCTGCTCGCGCTGGTGCTCATCGCGGTGATCTACGGCGTTTGGCGCATGAAGGACATCGCGCCCATCCTGTCGGCCACGCTGAAGGAGTCGACGATGCTGATGTTCATCATCGGCATGTCGCTGCTGTTCTCCTACGTGATGAGCTACCTGCACATCAGCCAGTCGATGGCGCAGTGGATCGTGGCGCTGGCGCTGTCCAAGTGGGCGCTGCTGGCCGCGATCCTGCTGCTGGTGATCGTGATGGGCTTCTTCCTGCCGCCCGTCTCCATCATCCTGATGACCTCGCCCATCTTCCTGCCGCCGCTCAAGGCCGCGGGCTTCGACCTGGTTTGGTTCGGCATCGTGATGACCATCGTGATGGAGACCGGCCTCATCCATCCGCCGGTGGGCCTGAACATCTTCGTCATCAAGAACATCGCGCCCGACATCCCGCTGGGCGCCATCATCCGCGGCGTCAATCCGTTCGTGGTGCTGATGCTGCTCACCGTGGTGCTGTTGTCGGCCTGCCCGGGCATCGCCACGGCGCTGCCCGACCTGGTGATGGGGCCGCTCGCGCAGCCCAAGTGACATGAGCGCCGTCGCTGACTCGCCGTGGACCCGCCAGCGCGCCGATCGCGCGGCGCGCCTCGCGCGTGCCGGCGCGGTGGCGGGCGTGCGCGCGAGGACGGTCGCGGCCGACGCCATCGTCGCGCTGCTGGAGGCGCTCATCGTGCCCGGCGACCGCGTGTGCCTGGAGGGCGACAACCAGAAGCAGGCCGATTTCCTCGCCCGCGCGCTCACGCAGGTGTCGCCCGAGCGCGTGCACGACCTGCACATGGTGCAGTCGGTGCTGTCGTTGCCCGAGCACCTCGACGTGTTCGAGCTGGGCATCGCCAGCAAGCTCGACTTCTCGTTCTCCGGCCCGCAGGCGCAGCGGCTCGCGCAGCTGGTGGGGCAGGGCAAGCTGCGCATCGGGGCGATCCACACCTACCTGGAGCTGTTCGGCCGCTACTTCATCGACCTCACGCCCAAGGTGTCGCTGATCGCCGCGCAGGCGGCCGACCGCCACGGCAATCTCTACACGGGCCCCAACACGGAGGACACGCCGGCCATCGTCGAGGCCACGGCGTTCAAGAGCGGCATCGTGGTGGCGCAGGTCGACGAGATCGTCGACACGCTGCCGCGCGTGGACATCCCCGCCGACTGGGTCGACTTCGTGGTGAAGGCGCCCGAGCCCGCGTTCATCGAGCCGCTGTTCACGCGCGACCCGGCGCAGATCTCCGAGATCCAGGTGCTGATGGCGATGATGGCCATCAAGGGGATCTACGCGGAGTACGGCGTGCAGTCGCTCAATCACGGCATCGGGTTCGACACGGCGGCCATCGAGCTGCTGCTGCCCACGTATGGCGAGCGCCTGGGGCTGAAGGGCAAGATCTGCCGCCACTGGGCGCTGAACCCCCACCCGGCGCTGATTCCCGCCATCGAGGCCGGCTGGGTCGAGTCCATCCACTCCTTCGGCTCCGAGCTGGGCATGGAGGACTACATCCGCGCGCGGCCCGACGTGTTCTTCACCGGCGCCGACGGCAGCCTGCGCAGCAACCGCGCGTTCTGCCAGGCCGCGGGCCACTACGCCTGCGACCTGTTCATCGGCTCGACGCTGCAGATGGACATGAAGGGCAACAGCTCCACCGCCACGCTGGGCCGCATCGCCGGCTTCGGCGGCGCGCCCAACATGGGCGCCGACGCGCGCGGCCGCCGGCACGCCAGCGAGGCCTGGTTGAAGGCCGGGCGCGAGGCGCGCGACGGCCTGCCCGGCGCCCGCGGCACGCCGCGTGGCCAGAAGCTGGTGGTGCAGATGGTGGAGACCTTCCGCGAGCACATGCAGCCCGCGTTCGTGGAGACGCTCGACGCCTGGAAGCTGGCCGAGCAGGCCAGGCTGGCGCTGCCGCCCATCATGATCTACGGAGACGACGTGACGCATGTGCTCACCGAGGAAGGCATCGCCAACCTGCTGCTGTGCCGCGACGACGAGGAGCGCGAGCAGGCGATCCGCGGCGTCGCGGGCTTCACGCCGGCGGGCCAGAGGCGCGACCGCGCGATGGTGGAGCGGCTGCGGGCGCGCGGCGTCATCCGGCGCCCGTCCGATCTCGGCGTCGATCCGCGCGACGCGACGCGCAACCTGCTGGCCGCGCGCACGATGCGCGACCTGGTGCGGGCGTCGGGCGGGCTGTACCGGCCGCCGCGCCGCTTCCGCAACTGGTAGGAGCCGGCATGGAGACCCTTCACTTCACGTTCGACGGCGGCCGGGCCACGCCGCCGTTCGCGCCGGCCCTGGTGGGCGTGGTGGCGTCGGGCAACCTGGAGGTGCTGGTGGAGCCTGCCGTGGGTACCGGGTGCCGTATCGACGTCGACACCTCCGCGCGCGGCTTCGGCGCGATCTGGGAGGTGGTGCTGCGCGACTTCCACGCGCGCCACGGGCTCGGCGGCATCGTGGTCTCCATCAACGACATGGGCGCGACGCCGGCCGTGGTCAGCCTTCGGCTCGACCAGGCAATCTCTGCGATCACGGGGAGCCGTCCGTGAACGCCAGCTTTGCCGAACTCTCGGCACGCGAGCGCCTGGCCGCGGTCGTGGATGCCGGCTCGTTCCACGAGTGGCTGCCGCCGTCCGAGCGCGTCACGAGCCCGCACCTGGCACAGCTGGGCGTGCCCGCCGCGTTCGACGACGGCGTGGCCATCGGCCGGGCCACGCTGGGCGGCCGCGCCATCTTCGTGGCGGCCCAGGAGGGCGAGTTCATGGGTGGCGGCGTCGGCGAGGTGCACGGCGCCAAGCTGGCGGGCCTGCTGCGCCGCGCGCTGCGCGACCGGCCCGACGCGGTGCTGCTGCTGGCCGAGTCGGGGGGCGTGCGGCTGCACGAGGCCAACGCCGGCCTCATCGCGGTCTCGGAGGTGATGCGCGCGCTGCTCGACGTGCGCGCCGCCGGGATCGCCACGGTCATCCTCATCGGCGGCGCCAACGGCTGCTTCGGCGGCATGGGCATCGTGGCGCGCTGCGCCGACACGGTGGTGATGAGTGACATCGCGCGCCACGCGATGTCCGGCCCCGAGGTGATCGAGTCGGCCCACGGCGCCGGCGAGTTCGACTCGCGCGATCGCGCGCTCGTCTGGCGCACCACCGGGGGCAAGCATCGCTGGCTGTGCGGCGACTGCGACGCGCTGGTGGAGGACGATCCGCTCGCCTTCCGTGCGGCGGCCATCGCGGCGCTGGACACGCACCGACCGATGACGCTGGCCGAGCTGCATTCGGAGTCGGCCCTGCTGCAGCGCCGCGTCGACGTCGATGGCGACAACGCCGACGCGTTCGAGCTGTGGTTGCGGCTGGGCATTGCCGACGCGCGCGCCGTGCCCGATCTCGATGCAGCCGCGGTGCGTTCGCTGCGTCCCGCCACCGGAGCCGCCTGATGGACTGGCCCACCGTCGCCACGCGCCTGTTCGGCGACGCGCACGCCATCGTCGCGGAGGGCGATCTCCTGGTCGGCAACGCCACGTTCGACGGCGCGCCGATCGCCGTCGTCGGCACCACCCACCATGCGGCCGTCGGCGTGGAGCTGGCGTTGCGCCAGGCGCGCGCCATCCTGGCCACGGTGGCGGAACATCCGGGGCGTCCGCTGCTGCTGCTGGTCGACACGCAGGGCCAGAAGCTGCGCCGACGCGACGAGCTGCTGGGCATCCATCGCGCGATGGCCCACCTCGGCTGCTGCCTCGATCTCGCCCGGCGCCAGGGCCATCCGGTGATCGGGCTGGTCTACGACCAGGCGCTGTCGGGCGGGTTCATCACGTCGGGGCTGATGGCCGACGCGTGCCATGCGCTGCCCGAGGCCGAGATCCGCGTGATGCGCGTGCCCGCGATGGCGCGCGTGACCAAGCTGCCGGAGGAACTGCTGGAATCGCTGTCGCTCACCAATCCGGTCTTCGCGCCGGGCGTGGCCAACTACGTGGCGATGGGCGGCGTGCGA
>JBBQYL010000095.1:0-18180 GCA_038208735.1 Burkholderiales bacterium | reverse complement strand
AAATAGCCGCCTGCAGCTTCTGCCAGAGGCCTCAACACGGCCTGCACTGAACCCCGACCTCCGCCGGTTCCCGAAATCAGCATCGCGCCGACTCTAAAGCCGATTCAATTCGCCTCCAAAGCTTCTGCCGCCCAGACTCCTGGGACTGATCGCCGAGCGGACCCTGCGTCCAAGGCTGCATCAATCAACACGCGCAAGACCGACGACAAAAGCCGCGCATCTCTTAGCATCATGAGTACCACGCAGTCCAATGTGATTTAAACCTCAGTTTTGCGCCAATCCGCCTCATTTAAAGCACAAAATGACGAAAAGTAGCTCCCTAATGAAGGCCTCATTCAGATGTCTGTACCAGGTAAGAGGTGAGACCGAGCCAGCAGTTCGAACCCATGTGTGGGTAGACAACTTGTCATACCTGCGGTACGTCGACACCGCCATGGGCAACTGGTGGCGCGCGCTGGCGCTGCCGTACGAGGCCACGCTGGCGGCGCTCGACGGCGACCTGTTCGTGCGCAAGTCGACGCTGGAATACCTGGCGCCGGCGCACTACGACGACGCACTGCACGTGGGCATCCGCTTCGAGTCGGCGGGCACCAGCTCGCTGCGCTTCGCGACCGCCGTGTTCCGCGGCGACGAGCTGCTGGTGCACGGCGAGATCGTCTACGTGTGGACGGACGCGGCCACGCGTCGGCCGTCGCCCGCGCCGCACGCGCTGGTGGACGCGTTCCGCGCGCACGCCGCGGGCGAGCCCATGGTCAGCGTCACGGTGGGCGACTGGGCCGCGCTGGGCGTCGAGGCGCAGGCGATCCGCACGGCGGTCTTCGTCGACGAGCAGAAGGTGCCGATGGCGCTGGAGCGCGACGCCGCCGACGACACCGCCGTCCACGCCCTGGCCCGCAACCGGCTGGGCCTGGCGGTGGGCACCGGCCGGCTGCTGGCCGGCGACGGCGCGGGCGAGCCGGCGCGCATCGGGCGCATGGCCGTCAGCCGGGCCCTGCGCGGCGCGCGCATCGGCAACGCGCTGCTCGAGGCGCTGATGGCGGGGGCGGCCCGCCGCGGCGACCCCGAGGTGATGCTGCACGCCCAGGTCTCGGCCGTCGGCTTCTACGAGCGGGCCGGTTTCCAGGCTCATGGCGAACGCTTCGAGGAGGCGGGAATTGGCCATCTCGAGATGCGGTGCAAGCCTCAAGTTGTAAATAGCACGCTTTGAACTAGGGGGGTGCGTGGCATCCGAGCCGGAATTGACCAGAAACGGTGATTCTGCTCGGCCGGCCGCCTGTCTATGCTGAGTTCAACGGCCGAGCTTGCGCGATCAGCGCACGCCGAGACGGTCGGGGCAGCGATGTGGAGGACCTCATGAAGATCAAGACGATTGCAGCGGCGTTGCTGGCGGTTTGCGCCATGGGTTCCGCCCTGGCCAGTTCGCCTTACAGCAACCCGGGTACCCAGAACCCGTACACGTACACGTTCGAAGCCACGTTCACGGGTGACATCACCGCCACGCTGGTGAGCGCGGACGCCGCGTACAACGAATACATCTTCATGGGCGCATGGCCCAGCGCGACGCCGGGCCCGCTGAACCACGACCCGGTGGGCACGACCCTGCACCTGGGACATGTGACGGCCGGCCAGATCGTCACGTTCGCCATCTACATCACGGGCAATGGCCAGAAGTTCTGGTCGACCTCCACTCAGAACTCCGACCATGACAACCACGTCTGGGCGAAGCAACTGTCCGACGGCGTGCTGATCGCCTTCGAGGATCTGCCCAACGGAGCCAGCGACTGGGACTACAACGATGCGGTCTACAAGCTCAGCGGCGTCGCCGTGGTGCCGGAACCCGCCAACCTCGCGCTGCTGCTGGCCGGCATCGGCATGGTCGGCGTGATGGCTCGCCGCCGCCGCGCCGCCTGAGCGCCAGCCGCATCGAGCGAAAGCCGGGCCTGCGCGGCTTTTTCCTGGCCAATGGTAAATTTAACCATCCAAGTGGATGGTGGTAGGATGGCTTCATGCCAGCCCTCCGTCCCGCCGCCCACGCCAAGCCCGTCGACGAGAAGATCACGATCAACGTGGGCTTCGTCGACCTCGGCCAGATCGATCTTCTCGTGCAGGAAGGGTTCTATGCCAACCGCACCGACCTGATCCGCACCGCCATCCGCAACCAGATCGCCGCGCACGCCGAGGCGGTGAGGCAGGTGGTGAACCGGCGCACCCTCGTGCTCGGCATCCAGCACCTGGGCGTGGCCGAGCTGGAGGCGGTTCGGGCGCGCCGCGAGACGCTCGACGTGCGCGTGCTGGGCCTGCTCAACATCGCCGCCGACGTCACGCCCGAACTCGCGCTGCAGACGCTCAACTCGGTGGTGGTGCTGGGCTCGCTGCACGCCAGTCCCGCGGTGAAGGCCGCCCTCGCGGAGCGCCTGCAATGAACGCCGACTTCGAACGGATGATGAAGGAGGCCGCGCGCCTGATGCGCGGCGGCAGCCTGGGCGACGCCACGGCCGCCATCCAGCAGGCGCTGGGCGGATTCGCCCCGTCGGCGCCCGCGACCGCACGCAGGAACGACGACGACGACGTGATCGACGTGGAGGCGCGCGAGGTGGGGGCGCCTGCGGCCTCGGCCTCGGCCGACGCGTCGCCGCGCGCCGCCGCCGCTGAATCGTTCACCGCAGGCCACTACCGCAACGAGTGCGGCGGCCGCGACTACAAGCTGTTCGAACCCACGCGCGACGGCCGCGCGCTGCCGCTGGTGGTGATGCTGCACGGCTGCACGCAGGATCCGGACGACTTCGCGCGCGGCACGCGCATGAACGCGCTCGCGCGGGCGCAAGGTTTCCTGGTGCTGTACCCGGCGCAGTCGCAGCGCGGCAATGCGCAGCGCTGCTGGAACTGGTTCAAGCACAACCACCAGGCGCGCGGCAAGGGCGAGCCGGCCATCCTCGCGGGCATGGCGCGCGACGTGGTGGCGCGCCATGGCGTCGATCCGCAGCGCGTGTACGTGGCGGGCCTGTCGGCCGGCGGCGCGATGGCCGCGATCCTCGGCGACGCGTATCCCGACCTGTTCGCCGCCGTCGGCGTGCATTCGGGCCTGGCCACGGGCTCGGCCACCGATGTGACGTCGGCGTTCGCGGCGATGCGCGGCGATGCCACCGCGCCGCGCCGCGCGCCGCGGCCGGGCGCGACCCCGCCCACCATCGTGTTCCAGGGCGACGCCGACGCCACGGTCAACGTGGTCAACGGCGAGCGCGTGATCGCCGCGGGCGGCCTGAAGGCGGGAGCCGACGCACGGCGCGGATCGTCGACGATGGGCGTGCCGTATTTGCGCCGCGCCTGGGTAGACGCGCACGGCATCGAACGCGGCGAGCAATGGACGCTGCACGGCATGGGCCACGCGTGGTCGGGCGGCGATCCGTCCGGCTCGTACACCGACCCGCGCGGGCCGGACGCGAGTGCCGAGATGCTGCGATTCTTCCTGGCCCATCCCCGCGCCTAGACGGTCCGGAAGGGGGCCTGGCATCTCCTGCGTACTCGCAGGCAATGCCTGACCCCGAACCCCGGTGCAGGGGCCGGCGTTCGACCGACACGCTTCACGCCAGCCTGACCGAAAGCCGACGTTCGCGGCCGGCTATCGCTCGCTACCCCGCCTCACCCTCGGCCGCCCGCTGCGTCAACCGCTGCAACAGGCAGAACGCCAGCAGCAACGCCCCGATCACGATCCGCGTCCACCAGGCGCTGAGCGACCCGTCGAACGTGATCAGCGTCTGGATCAGCCCCAGCATCAACACGCCGCACAGCGTACCGGCCACGAGGCCGACGCCGCCCGCCAGCAACGTCCCGCCGATCACCACCGACGCGATCGCGTCCAGCTCCAGGCCCGTGGCGTGCAGGCCGTAGCCCGACAGCATGTAGAACGTGAACAGCACGCCGCCCAGCGCCGCGCAGGCGCCGCTCAGCGCGTACACGCCGACGATGGTGCGTGCCACCGGCAGGCCCATCAGGACGGCGGAGTGCTCGTTGCCGCCGATGGCGTACACGTTGCGGCCGAAGGCCGTGCCGTGGGCCACGAACACGGCCAGCGCGAACGTGGCCAGCGAGATCAGCGCGCCGATCGACAGCGCATTGCCGCCGCCCACCGGCACGCGCTCCTGGGCGATGTGCGTGAACGTGGGTTCGGTGATGCTGATGGAGTCGATGCTGATGACGTAGCAGAGTCCGCGCGCCAGGAACATGCCGGCCAGCGTGACGATGAACGGCTGCAGGCGGAAGCGCTGGATGAGCCAGCCCTGGAGCGCGCCGAACACCGCGCCGCCCGCCAGCACCAGCGGGATGACCACGCCGGGCGCCCAGTGATGATGCTCCACCAGCGTGGCCGACACCATGGTGGTGAGCGCCACCACCGAGCCCACCGACAGGTCGATGCCGCCGGTGAGGATCACGAAGGTCATGCCCACCGCCACCACCAACAGGAAGGCGTTGTCGATGAGCAGGTTCAGGAACACCTGGGCGCTGAAGAAGCCCGTGTACATGACGCTGCCGAAGGCCACCATGGCCAGCAGCAGCAGCACGCTGGCCACCACCGGAGAGATGCGGAAACCCTTGCGGGCGATCGCGCTCATCGCAGGCCTCCCGACGACGCGCGGAACGCGATCGCGCGCAGCTGGCCCCGGAACTCGCCCGACTGCAACAGCATCACCGCGAACACCACCACCGCCTTGACCACCAGGTTGATCTCGGGCGGCACGCCGATGGCGTAGATGGTGGACGTCAGCGTCTGGATGATCAGCGCCCCGATGACCGTGCCCGCCAGCGAGAAGCGGCCGCCGGTCAGCAGCGTGCCGCCGATGGTGACGGCCAGGATCGCGTCGAGCTCCATCAGCAGGCCCGCGTTGTTGCCGTCGGCGCTCTTCACGTTGGAGCTCACGATGAGGCCCGCCACGCCCGCGCACAGCCCGCAGAACGCGTACACGCAGATGGTGATGGTGCGCGAGCGCACGCCCGCCACGCGCGCGGCGCGCGGGTTGATGCCGATGGCGCGGATGAACAGGCCCAGCGCGCTGCGCTCCAGCATCAGCGTCATGCCGCCCCACACGGCCAGCGCGATGAGCGCGGCCACGGGCAGCCCCAGCAGGAAGCCGCTGCCGATGGCGAAGTAGGGTGGGTAGCTGATCGACAGGATCTGTCCGCTGGTAAGCAACTGCGCCGCGCCGCGGCCGGCCAGCATCATGATGAGCGTGGCGATGATCGGCTGCAGGCCCGCGCGGGCCACGAGCAGCCCGTTCCAGGCGCCGCACAGGCCGCCGGCGGCCAGCGCGCCCGCGATGACCACGATCAGCGGAAACCGGCTCGGATGCACCAGCGTGCCGTTGACGAAGGCCACGGCGTTGCCCATCAACAGCGCCGCGACGGCGCCCGAGATGGCAACGACCGCGCCCACCGAGATGTCGATGCCCCGCGTGGCGATCACCAGCGTCAGGCCCAGCGCCACCACGGCCAGCGGCGCGGCGCGGTTGACGATGTCGATGAGGCTGCCGTACAGGTGGCCGTTGCGCCATTGCAGGTGCCACAGGCCGGGGTTGAGGCTGGCGTTGACAGCCAGGATGATGGCGAGCGTCATCAGCGGCCACAGCAGCGGATGGCGCGCCGCGCGCACCCAGATCGAGTCGGGACTCGTCATCAGGAAATCCTCCGCCTGACGGCTGCGGGGCGAGCGCCTTCGGGCGGCCGAGCGGCGCTCATGCCGTCGGCTCGCAGATGAGCGCCATCACCTCGGCCTCGCCGGCGCCGCGCGGCAGCTCGCCGGACTTGCGGCGGTCGCGCATCACCACGATGCGGTCGGAGATGCGGATCACCTCGTCGATCTCCGACGAGATGAACAGCACCGACATGCCTTCGCGCGCCAGGCGCATCACCTCGTTCATCAGTTCCTGCTTGGCGGCGACGTCGACGCCGCGGGTGGGTTCATCGAGGATCAGCACGCGCGGCGCCGTGGCCAGCCAGCGCGCGAGCAGCGCCTTCTGCTGGTTGCCGCCGGACAGCAGCGCGATGGGCATGTCGGAATCGGCCGCGCGGATGCCCAGGAGGTCGATGTAGCGCTGGGCCAGCTCGCGCTGGCGCGTGGGCCTGATGCAGGGCCACAGGCCGGCGCGCGCCTGCAACGCCAGCACGATGTTCTCGCGCACGCTCAGCTCGCCGACGATGCCGTCGGCCTTGCGTTCTTCCGGGCAGAAGGCCAGGCCCAGCTTGACGGCCTGCGCCGGGTGCGTGAAGCGCACGGTCTTGCCCTGCACCTGCAGCGTGCCGGAGTCGGCCGCGTCCAGCCCGAACATCAGGCGCGCGAGCTCGGTGCGGCCCGAGCCCAGCAGGCCGGCCACGCCGATCACCTCGCCGTCGTTCAGGTCGAGGCTGAGCGGATGCAGGCGGCGCTGCGCGCCGAGGTTGCGCAGCGACATGCGCGGCGCCGAGCCCTCCGGCGCCACCGGCTTGGCCGGGGCGTCGGCGTCCACCGACTCGGCCGAGGCCAGCGCCACGTCGCGTCCCACCATCGCCGACACCAGCGCGGGCGCCGGCAGCTGCGCCGGCGTCCACTCGCCCACGAAGCGGCCGTTGCGCAGCACCGTGATGCGGTCGGAGATGGCGTACACCTGGTCCAGGAAATGGGTGACGAACAGGATCGCCAGGCCCGACTCGCGCAGGCCGCGCAGCACGGTGAACAGGCTCTCCACCTCGCTGTCGTCCAGGCTGGAGGTGGGCTCGTCCAGGATCAGCACCTTGGCGTCCACGCTCAGCGCGCGGGCGATGGCCACCAGCTGCTGCACCGCCACTGGCAGCGAGCCGAGGGTGGCGGCGGGATCGATGTCGAGATGCAGGCGCGCGAGCAGGGCGCGCGTCTCGCGCAGCATGCGCGGGCCGTCGATGGCCTTCAGGCCGGCCCAGCCGCGGCGCGGGTAGCGGCCGGCGAAGATGTTCTCGGCCACCGTCAGGTTGGGGCAGAGGTTCACCTCCTGGTACACCGTGCTGATGCCCAGGTGCTGCGAGGCCAGCGGCGAGTCCGGCGCGATGGCCTGGCCGTCCAGCGCGAGCGAACCCGCGTCGGCTCGCACGACGCCGGTGAGCACCTTGATGAGCGTGCTCTTGCCAGCGCCGTTCTGCCCCATCAGGGCGTGCACCTCGCCGGCGCGCAGGTGCAGCTGCACGCCTTCGAGTACGGACACGGCGCCGAAGCGCTTGTCGATTCCGGAGGCGATCAGCACAGGTCAGTACTTGCGGCTCGGGAGTGCGGCAGCGGCCTGGGCCTGCGTGTAGACCGTTTCGTTGGTCAGGATCCGCTTGGGGATGCTCTTGCCGGCGACCACGTCCTTGGCGGCCTGCATCAGCTGCGGGCCCAGCAGCGGATTGCACTCGACGACCACGTTCTGCTTGCCCGCGGCCATGGCCTCGAACGCGCCCTTGGTGCCGTCGATGGAGATCACCACGATGTCCACGCCCGGCTTCAGGCCGGCTTCCTCGATGGCCTGGATCGCGCCGAGGGCCATGTCGTCGTTGTGCGCGTAGAGCACGTTGATGTTCTTGCCCTCGGCCTTGAGGAACGCCTCCATCACTTCCTTGCCCTTGGCCAGCGTGAAGTCACCCGTTTGCGAGCGGATGATCTTCATGCGCGGGTCGGTGCCGATGACGTCGGCGAAGCCCTTCTTGCGGTCGATGGCCGGAGCCGAGCCCACGGTGCCTTGAAGCTCGACGATGTTGATCGGGCCCGGCTTGCCCTTCTCGAACTCCTCGAGCCAGCGGCCGGCGCGCTTGCCTTCCTCGATGAAGTCGGAGCCCATGAACGTGACGTACAGGCTGGTGTCCTTCGAATCGACCGCGCGGTCGGTGAGGATCACGGGGATGTGCGCGGCCTTGGCCTCCTGCAGCACGGTGTCCCAGCCCGATTCGACCACCGGCGACAGGCCGATGACGTCCACCTTCTGCGCGATGAAGGAGCGGATGGCCTTGATCTGGTTCTCCTGCTTCTGCTGGGCGTCGGAGAACTTCAGGTCGACGCCGGCGTCCTTGGCCGCGCTCTTGATCGAGTCGGTGTTGGCCGTGCGCCAGGCGCTCTCGGCGCCGACCTGGGCGAAGCCCAGCGTGATCTTCTTCTGCGCGAGCGCGACCTGAGGGGTGGCGAAGGCCGCGGCCACGAGGGCCGCGATCAGGATTGCGCGTCGTTGGGTGCTCATGTCTTGTGTCTCCTGTCGTTCGTTAGCCGCCGTGAACGAGGCGGTCCCTGACGATGTCATGCACTGCCAGTGGCCCGGATGCTAGGCAGCTGTGCGATATCCGGCAAATCGTTTTCTGGCACGAATCCATATCGGTTTCGATATGCCTGAATACGAAAGCGCATGCCTGTCGTCAAGACGCCAGAATAACCAGGGTGAACACCTACGACATCAGCACCGACCCGAGCTGCAGGGCCTGCGCCGCTTCCTGCTGGCCACCGCGAACGCGCACGGCCTGTACGCGCGGTTCGGGTTCAAGATCGTCACGGCGCCCGAGCGGATGATGGAGATCAAGCATCCGGATCCGTACGGCGTCGCACGGCCGCTCGCTTAGACTGCCGGCTTCCCGTTTTCCCGCGAGCCGCCATGTCCAACGATGCCTCCCGCGACCCGCTCGCCAACGCCCTGGGCGCCGACGCCGACCACGTGGTCATGGAGCGCGGGTTCTCGCTCGCCTTCGTGGGCGCCAACGGCCAGGTGCGGCTGGTGCAGTTCCGGCTGAGCAAGAAGGGCTTCTCCACCGACCACGCGGCCGACGCCACCGAGTTCGCCGCCATGCTCGACGAGTTCACCGCCGTCGTGCAGCGCCAGCTCCAGGAGCGCTGGAACAGCGCGATGGCGATGCGCGCCGCCTTCGACGGCGAGGGCGAGTTGATCGAGCGCCTCTACGAGGTCGGCACCCTGGTTCGCTGCGACGAGGTCGACCCGGCGAGCCCCGCCGGCCGCCTGGTGAAGGAAGACGAACAGGTCGACGCCCGCGAGTTGCTGGTGCGGGCCTCGGCTCGGCTGGTGGAGAACTGGGGCGTGTTCGAGCGCGAGGCGCCCGACGCCCGCGAGGCCCACCTCCGCCAATGGATCGCCGGCGCCTGACCCGGATCCTCAGAAGGTGCCCGGATACGCCCCACCATCGATCAACACGTTCTGCCCGGTGATGTAGGCGGCGTGCACGCTGCACAGGAACGCGCACGTCGCCCCGAACTCGTCCGGCTCGCCGAAGCGCCCGGCCGGAATCGCCGCCCGCCGCTGCTGCATCGCCTGCGCCACGTCGATCCCCGCCTTCGCCGCCCGCGGCGCGAACGTGCTCAGCAGCCGATCCGTGGCGAACGCCCCCGGCAACAGGTTGTTGATCGTCACGCCCTTTCCGGCGACCTCGCGCGCCACTCGCGCGACGAACCCGGTCAGCCCCGACCGCGCTCCGTTCGACAGGCTCAACGTGTCGATCGGCGCCTTCACCGATGAGCTGGTGATGTTGACGATGCGTCCCCACCCGCGCTCGCCCATGCCGTCCATCACGGCCTGGATGAGCGCGATGGGCGTCAGCATGTTGGCCTCCACGGCCTTCAGCCAGGCGGCGTGGTCGAAGTCGCGGAAGTTGCCCGTGGGCGGCCCGCCGGCGTTGGTGACCACGATGTCGTAGGCCACCGGCTGCTGCCAGCGAAGCTGGCGTGCTGCGTCCAGCGCCTGCGCGCGGCCGTCGGGCGTGGTGATGTCGGCGGCGATCTCGACTACCGTCACGCCGGTTTCCTGCCGGATGGCCGCCGCCGTGACGGCGAGCGTGTCGGCCGTGCGCGCCACCAGCACCAGGTCGACGCCTTCGCGCGCCAGCGCCAGCGGGCAACCGCGCCCGAGGCCCTTGCTCGACGCGCACACGAGGGCGGCCTTGCCGCGGAGTCCGAGATCCATGTCCGTTCCTTGAGAAGGTGAGGGCGCATCGAGGGCTGGCACACGCCGGGCGGCGACTCGTCGTGGCACGATTCGATCATCGGGCTCTGGAAGGTGACGTTCACGTCAGACGGCACGGCGTATCCGGGGGCGATCCCGGCGGGCGTGGAGTTCGACTTCGGAACGGTGCAGTGGCATCCCGACGGCACCGAGATCATGGTGTCGGGCGGCCGGGCACCCAGCATCGGCGACGTCTGCATGGGCGCGTGGAAGAGGATCGGCGCGCGCACCTTCAAGCTCAACCACCTCGCCCTGGGATGGGCCAGCAGCGATTCGCCCCCGCCCTTCGGCCCGGTGTCACCGGCCGTGTTCCTCGGGCCGAGCATGATTCGCCAGATCATCACGCTGAACCCATCGGGCAACAGCTACGAAGGGCCGTTCACGATCGACCAGTACGCGGCGGACGGCACGACGCTGCTGGGGCACATCGGCGGCATCATCAGGGGCACGCGGATGACGGCGGACTGAGGGCGCGCCGTCCCACGCGGGGTCAGAGTGCCGGCTTGCCCAGATGCGCTCGCAGCCGGCGATCGAGTTCCTGCGCCGCGCCGCGCGGCAGCGGCGCGATGGTGACGACCAGCCGCGGATCCTCCAGCGTGTCCCCGATCAGCACGTTCTGCCGAACCTGGAGCAGGAACGGGATCAACGCCTTCATCTTTTCAGCGATCGATTCGCTGCTGCGGTAGATCCGGTACACCGTGCCCGAAGGCCGCTCCGTGCGAGTCACTCGCATGGGCAATCCATCGAGGAGGCCGTCGACAGGATCCTCGGGGTGGGGAGGCGTCTGCGCATGCTGGATTCCGGCATCAAAGACGGGATTTACGGGGCAGCGCGTGGCGCGGATGCGCGGCGGCGTGACGGAAGTCGCGTTGTGCCGGTCATGCTAAAGTGCTGCCGTCCTTAGGGGAGTAGCCACCTCCACCCGCCTCCCGGGTGAAGAGCACCGATCAACATGCTTGCCGCCCCATCGCGGCATGGTCGGTGCGGCCCGCAGCGCGGGCTTGGCAAGACCTTTGGCGTTGTGTCCTCGACCCGGGGCTGGGGAGGACGCGGCGTCATTGGTTGAACGAATCCGGCCCCGTGGAAATCCAGCTTTGAACGTTAGACACCTGAACGTGCCGACGTCTCCCGCGCGCACACGCGGCTCCCTCGTCAAGACGGGAGCACCGCAATGATCCTCACCCTCGCATTGCTCCTCGGCTCCGCCGTGGTCATCTATCTCGCCTGCGAGTACTTCGTCAACGGCGTCGAGTGGGTCGGCGAGCGCTTCGGCGTGTCGCAGACGGCGGTGGGCACGGTGCTCGCCGCGTTCGGCACGGCGCTGCCCGAGAGCGTGGTCACGCTGGTGGCCGTGGTGTTCGGCAAGACCGAGGCGCAGAAGGACATCGGGGTGGGGGCCGCGTTGGGCGGGCCGCTGGCGTTGTCGACGCTGGCCTACGCGGTGGTCGGCGCGATGTTCCTGCTGGATCGCTCACGCTACCAGAAGAAGATCGCGTCGGAGTTCAGCACGTCGCGTCTCGCGCACGACCAGGCGTGGTTTTTGGGCGTGTTCGTGTTCAAGGTGGCGCTCGGGCTGGTGGCGTTCGCGTGGAAGCCTTGGCTGGGCTGGGTGTTCCTCGCCGCCTACGGCGTCTATGTCTGGCGCGAACTGAAGAGCGAAGGCCTGGAGATCGACAACTGCGAGGGCTTCGAGCGCGAGGCGCTCAAGTTGCGGCCGCACACCGACCACCCGTCCACGGCCTGGGCCGTGCTGCAGACGGGCGGCGCGCTGGTGGTGATCTTCTTCGCGTCGCAGTTGTTCGTGCATCAGCTGGAAGCCGTGGGGCCATGGCTGGGGTTGTCGCCGCAACTGGTGGCCTTGCTGCTGAGCCCGATCGCGACCGAATTGCCCGAGATCCTCAACGCGGTGATCTGGGTGCGGCAGGGCAAGACGTCGCTGGCGCTCGGCAACATCAGCGGCGCGATGATGATCCAGGCGACAGTGCCGAGCGCGCTGGGGCTGTTCTTCACGCCGTGGCTGTTGAGTCCGGCGCTGCTGTGGGGCGCGGCGGTGACGATGGTGGCGATCGTCGTCATGCTGATGCTGCTGTGGCGCCATGCGTTGACCGCGAAGCGGTTGTTCGCGATGGCAGGGTTGTATGGCGCATTCGCCGTCGGCGTGGCCGTGCGGTTTCAATGAGGCCACGGGCGCGCCACGCCACGCTCATGCTCACGCCGACGCGGCCGCCTCGATAGTGGTCGCGTGCCGCCCGATGAAGTCCTCCATCGTCGCCTCGCCCATGTCGACCGCCTTCGCACCGCCGCCGGCCACGATCGTGACGTCGGAGATTCCGATCACATTCAGGATCAGCCGCAGCCACGTGGCCGCGATGTCCCGGTCGCGCATCGGCGAGCCCTCGGAATGCACGCCGCCCGACGCGATCAGCACGGTGGCCTTCTTGCCTTCGAGCAGCCCCTTGCCATCGAAGCCGAGCGTTCGCCCCTTGCGCACGACGTGATCGAACCAGGCCTTCAGCGCTGCGGGCACGTTGTAGTTGTAGACGGGCGTTGCGATGACCAGGTGATCGGCGGCGAGCAGCTCCGCCACGAGCTCGTCCGACTGGCGCAGCGCGGCCTGCATCTCGGGCGACTGCCGGTCGGGCGGCGTGAAGTACGCCTGCAGCCAGGGCGCGGTGACGTGGGGCAGCGCGGTCTCGGCCAGATCGCGCAGCACGATCTCGCCACCGGCGTGCGCGGCGCGCCATTGGTCGACGAAGCGGCGCGTGAGCTGGCGGGAGATGGACGCGTTGCCACGCGGGCTGGTTTCGATGACGAGGAGTCGGGACATGGTTCTTCCACAGGAGGCGATGGACGAAATCTACGGAATACGACTCTTCGGCGGAAGAGATATAAATATGATTGAATCCATCTCCTAGACCGATGGAACGCCCTGGCCAATGATCGGCAGCCTCACTCTCGACCAGCTGCGCGTGCTCGTCACGATCGCCGACACCGGCAGCTTCTCGGCGGCCGGGCGGCAGCTGCGCCGCGCCCAGTCCGCCATCAGCCAGGCGGTGGCCACGCTGGAGGACGTGCAGGGCGTGACTCTGTTCGATCGCGGCGGCCATCGCCCGCGGCTCACCGAGGTGGGCCGCGTGCTGGTCGACCAGGCGCGCCGCGTGTTGGCCACGGCGCGCCAGTTCGAGGCGGTGGCGGCCGGCACGCGCGCGGGGCTCGAGCCCGAGCTGGCGCTGGCCATCGATCCGCTGGTGCCCACCGGGCCGCTCATCGCGAGCCTGCGCGCGCTCAACGACACCTTTCCCGAGCTGCCGGTCACGTTCTCCACCGAAGGATTGGGCGGCTCGCTGCGGCGGCTGCGCGCGCAGTCGGCGGCCCTGGGCATCTGCGTTCTGCTTCCGGTGGTGCCTGACGACGTGGCGGCGTTCCCGTTGATGCGCGTGCCGCTGCAGCCGGTGGTGGCGCGCGACCATCCGTTGGCCAGCCTGCAAAGGCCCGCAGCGCGCGCTGACCTGGCGCCGTACGTGCAACTGGTGTTGTCCGACCCGGTGGATGCGGGCAGCCCGAACTACGGCGTGGCCGGCGACCGGCTGTGGCGCTTCGTCGACCTGGGACGCCGGCTGGACTTCCTGCTCGCCGGCTTCGGCTGGTGCCGCATGCCGCTGCATCTGGTCGATGCGCCGCTGGCGGACGGCCGCCTGGTGAAGATCGCGCTGGCGGAGGATTCGACGCCGCCCGAAGGCCTGACGATCCACGCGGCCCATCTGCGGGATCGCGAGCCGGGCAGGGCGGGACGTTGGCTGCTGGACGACCTGCGCGCGCGTCTCGCGGGCGCGTGATCGTCGGCAAGATCAGCGGCTGATCGGCTTCAGCAGGCTGCGCACGCGCGTCTTCTTGATCGGCGGCGGCATCTCCATCGTCGTCACGTTCGCGCCATCCACCTCGGATTCGGCGACGACGGACGTCTCCACCGGATGGTGTGAGCGATCCGCATAGCGTGGCGGCCAGTCCTTCAGCACGGTGCGGCGCAGCAGGGCCAGGCCCGGGCCGGCGCTGAAGGTGCGCTCGAACACGTGAGTGACGAGCTGCCGCTTGTTCTTCTCGGTGATGATGATCGTCGAGCACCGTGTGCCGTACTGGCCGTCGGGCGTGCGGATGAACGCGGGGCTCAGCAGGCGCTCGCGGTCGCGGCCGATGCCGGTGCTGGGCAGCTGGTCGTCGGGCGCGGCGTCGCGGTCCGAAAGCGCGGCGAACAGCTGCGCGGACAGCGAATCGACCGACTCGGCGGTCTTCAGCGCCTCGCCCAGGCGGATCTTGAGCTTGTTGACCTTGGGCCACGGCGTGTCGAGCGCCGCATTCGACAGGCCGAAGATGCCGCGTTCGATGCGGCGCGGGATCGCGTGCTCGTTGCTGGCCCAGAAGCAGTCGCCGCGGCTGAAGTCGGCGGCGATCAGGTTGAACGGGGCGTAGCCGGACAGGCTGGTATGCATCCAGAACTGGTCGGGGCGCATCTCGGTGCGCAGCCAGTGCGGCACGATGCCGCCGCGGCTGGGCGCCTCGGGGTCGTTCTCCACCTGGCGGCGCACGTTGGTGACGAGGGCGAGGCGGCCGGAGGCGGTGAGGCCCAGCCAGGTGCCGCCGGCCAGCAGGTCGCGGCCGGCCAGTATCTCGGGGCCGCCTTCGGCCGGCGTCCACCAGCCCATGCGCGCGGCCGGACGGTCGAAGAACTCGTCGCGGTTGGTGGCGATCACCAGGGGGAAGCGGCGGTTCTCGTCGACGGCGAGGGCTACGAGGCACATGGGGAGAACAATTCGACGTGGCGGGCGCCGCGCAGCAGGCTCGCGAAGGGGGACGAGGCCGTCTCCAGCAGCGCCAGGAAGTCGCGCACCGTGGCGTCCGCGTCCGTGCCGGCGAGCGGCAGGCGAAGGCGATACGTTTCCATCACGGTTGCATCGGCACCGGCGTCGACGGGGTCGACAGGCGGGGCGTGCGTTGGCGAGGAAGCGGGGCGTGCATCGGGCGACGTGGCGGGTGCGGGAGGTGGAGGCAGGTCGCATCGTAAGAGCACTTCCGCCTCGTCCGCGTGGCCGCTGTCGGGCAATGTGCGCTGGAATTCACGCACAGCCGAAATGACTCGTTGCGAGTCACCCGCCGCGACGCGGTAATAGACGCAGACGAGCATCACGGGTGTGCGATCCGTCACGAATGGCTCCGTTGGCGCGGCCGGCATCCGCGACCTCCGTCAGTCCTGTTCCAGCGGCACGTCGTACGGCAGCGCGCGCAGCCGCAACAAGGGCCCATCGGCGGCGCCCAGGTGCAGCTCGCCGGCCTCGGCCAGGGCGCGCTTCACCTCGATCAACACCGCGTGGCGGGCGCCGCCGTCGGGGTGCGGCAGGCTGGCCGACAACACCACCTGGCCCGCGGGCTGGCCCGGGTCGGCCGCGGCGAACACCTCGGCGCCCGCCACGCCGGCCGACGCGCCCTCGGCCAGCACCATGCGGCGCTTCAGCGTGCCGCGGTACTGGCTGCGCGCCACGATCTCCTGGCCCGGGTAGCAGCCCTTCTGGAAGTTGACGCCGCCCACCAGTTCGAGGTTGACCATCTGCGGCACGAAGGCCTCGACGGTGCTGGCCACGATGCGCGGCACGCCCGACTGCACCTCCAGCCAGTTCCACACGTCGGCGCTGGACGTGGGATCCCACGGCGGCGTGGCGTCGGCCGGCGCGGCCCACAGCAGGCGCGTGGCGCCGGCCGCGTCGGCCAGCCGGATGGCGGTGCCGCCGGCGATGGCCGACGTGTCGAACGGCGTGGCCGGCACCGGATGCGCCGAGTCGCCGTGCAGCAGGCCGGGCAGGGCGACGCCCCACAGCGCGATCTCGGCCGACGCGTCGGTGAGCTTGCACTTGGCGCGCATCACGAACATCGACAGCCGCTTGAGCGTGGGCGCCAGCAGGTCGGCGCTGCAGGCCAGCAGGATCTCGTCGGCCGCGGTGCGCCACATCACGAAGCTGGCCAGCAGCCGGCCCTTGGGCGAGCAGTAGCCGGCCAGTCGCGCCTGGCCCACGTCCAGCTTCAGGGCCTCCTGCGTGAGCTGCCCGTTGAGGAACGCGCCGGCGTCGTCGCCCTTGGCGCGGATGACGCCCCAGTCGGCGAGGCGCACCGCCACGGGGGTGCCCAGGGCGAGATCGGAGGCGGCGTGGTCGAGGGTCGTCATGGCGCCGATTATCATGGCGGCCCACCCATCCTTGCGCGAACAGGGCCTCCCCCACGTGAAGGTTCCTGCCTCAATGTTGAATCGTCTATTCCTGTTGTTGATCGTGCTCGCCGCGGCGGCCGGCGGCACCGTCTTCTGGTGGCTGCAGCATCCGCTGACGCTGGCGCACGACGAGGTCGAGGTCTCGGTCGAGCCGGGCACGCCGGTGCGCGAGATCGTGCGCCTGTGGCACGACGCAGGCGTGGAGGACAAGCCGCTCTACCTGTACGAGTGGTTCCGCTGGTCGGGCGACGCCAAGCGCATCCGCGCCGGCAGCTACCTCATCGCCCGCGGCGCCACGCCGCGCGACCTGCTCGACAAGATGGTGCGCGGCGACGAGGAGCTCGAGTCGGTGCACATCATCGACGGCTGGACGATCAAGCAGATGCGCGCCGCGCTCGCCGCCGCGCCCAACCTGAAACCGATGACGGCGGCCATGACCGACGCGCAGCTGATGGCGTCCATCGGTGCGCCCGACGAGAAGGCTGAAGGGCGCTTCTTTCCCGACACCTACGTCTACAGCCGCGGCGTGCAGGACATCCTCGTCCTCAAGCGCGCCCACGAGGCGCTGGAGCGGCAGCTGCAGGCCGCCTGGGCGCTGCGCGCCGCCGACTCGCCGCTCAAGAGCGCCGACGAGGCGCTGGCGCTGGCGTCGGTGGTGGAGAAGGAGACCGGCGCGGCCTCCGATCGCGGCAAGGTGGCGGCGGTGTTCTCCAACCGGCTCCGCCTGGGCATGCCGTTGCAGTCCGACCCCACGGTGATCTACGGCCTGGGCGCCGCCTACGACGGCAGCCTGCACAAGACCGACCTGCTCACCGACACGCCGTACAACTCGTACACCCGCCAGGGCCTGCCGCCCACGCCCATCGCGCTGCCCGGGCGCGACGCGCTGCGCGCCGCGGTGCGGCCCGAGGCCATCAAGGCGCTGTATTTCGTGTCGCGCGGCGACGGCACGAGCGTCTTCTCGGACACGCTCAACGCCCATAATGCGGCCGTGAACCAGTACATCCGAGGCCCCAGGAAATGAGCGCCGGCCACTTCGTGTCTTTCGAAGGCATCGACGGCGCCGGCAAGAGCTCGCACATCGAGGCGATGGCCGACTGGGCGCGCGCCCGCGGCGTGGAGGTGGTGCTGTCGCGCGAGCCGGGCGGCACGCCGCTGGCCGAGCGGCTGCGCGAGCTGTTCCTGCACGAGCCCATGGACGCGCTCACCGAGGCGCTGCTGGTGTTCGCCGCGCGCCGCGACCATTTGCGCACGGTCATCGAGCCGGCGCTAGCGCGCGGCGCGATGGTGCTGTGCGACCGCTTCACCGACGCCACCTTCGCCTACCAGGGCGCCGGTCGCGGGTTCGACGTGGCGGTGCTGGCCCAGCTGGAGTCCTGGGTGCAGGAGGGCCGACAGCCCGACCTGACGCTGTGGTTCGACCTGGCGCCCGCCGAGGCCGCGCGCCGCCGCGCCGCCGTGCGCAGCGCCGACCGCCTCGAGCGCGAGGACGAGGACTTCTTCACCCGCGTGCGCGACGGCTACGCGCAGCGCGCGCAGGCCACGCCCGCGCGTTTCGCGCGCATCGACGCCGCCCAGACGCGCGAGGCCGTGCGCGCCGACGCCATCGCCGCGCTCGCGTCGCGCGGCTGGTTCCCCGAGCGCGAGGACGCCGATGACCGTCGCGCCTGACGCCGCCTCGCTGCCCTGGCTTGCCGAGCCCGCGCACGACATCGCCACCCGCCAGCGCGGCCACGCGTTGCTGATCCAGGGCCACCCGGGCGCGGGCGTGTTCGAGCTCGCGCTGCGCGTGGCGCGCACCTGGCTGTGCGAGACCGCGGGCGCCGACGCGCCGTGCGGCCGTTGCACCGCCTGCCACCTGCTGGCCAGCAACAGCCACCCCGACTTCCGCGCGTTGCTGCCCGAGCTGGTGCAGGTCGAACTCGGCTGGACGCTGGGCGGCAGCGATGCGCCCGA
>JBBQYL010000094.1:0-18296 GCA_038208735.1 Burkholderiales bacterium | reverse complement strand
CCGCCTGGAGCGCCGAGAGCGACTTGCGACGGCATCACAGCTTCTTCAGCAGCTCGGTCTTCTTGGCGGCGAATTCTTCCTCGGTGAGGATGCCCTTGGCCTTGAGTTCGCCCAGCTTCTCGAGCAGCGCCATCACGTCCTGCACCGGCGGCGGCTCGCCGCTGGCCGCCGCAGCCGTGGCGATGCCCGTGCCCAGGCCCTGCGCGATGTTGCCCGCCAGGACCTGGCCCAGCGCCACGCCGGCGCCCAGGCCCATGGCGCTGCCGGCGATGCCGCCGCCGCCTTCGCCCGCGCTCTCGGCGAACTTGGGGATGGACTGCGCGGTCTGGTACTGCATGAAAGCGCCCATGTTCTGGCCCACCATGCCCATGCCGATCTTCTGGTCGAGGATCTTCTGCAGCTCGTCGGGCAGCGACACGTTCTGCACCGTGACCATGTCCAGCGCCAGGCCCAGCGCGGTGAACGCGGGGGCCACGGCCGTCTTGATCTGCGCGGCGAACTCCACCTGGTTGGCCGCGAGGTCGAGGAACGGGATGCCGCTCTGCGCCACCGCGTCCGACAGGTGCTGCAGCATCAGCCCGCGCAGCTGGCCGTCGATCTCCTCGACGGTGTAGGTGCCGCGCGTGCCCGACACCTGTTGCTGGAACAGCTTCGGGTCGGCGACGCGCCACGAGTAGTTGCCGAACGCGCGGATGCGGATCGCGCCGAAGTCCTTGTCGCGCAGCGTGACGGGCTGCGGCGTGCCCCAGCGCTGGTCGACCTGCAGGCGTGTGGAGAAGAAGTAGACGTCGCTCTTGAACGGGGACGCGAACAGCTTGTCCCAGTTCATCAGGTTGGTGAGCAGCGGCAGCGTGTGCGTGTTCAGCGTGTACAGCCCCGGGGGGAACGCGTCGGCCGCACGGCCCTCGTTGACGAACAGCGCCGCCTGGGACTCGCGAACCGTCAGACGGGCGCCGTTCTGGATCTCGTTGTCCTGCATCGGATAACGCCACGAGAGGATGCCGTCGCCCGGCTCCTGCCACTCGATGACGTCGATGAACTGCTTCTTGATGAATCCCATCAATGACATGCTGCCTCCGCTGGCTGCTGGTTGCATTCAGGGCGGATCATAGACGCATGCATGGCCTCGGGGCGTCCCCTCCGATGGGTGGTGCCGCCGGGCCGTTCAATCGACGTTTCAGGGCGATCAGTGCGCGGGCAGGTCGGCCTGGGCGACGATGCGCACTTCCACCGCGCCGGCGCGCAGCTGGCGCGCGGGCCCCGCCGGTGCCGCCACCGCGGTGCCGTCGATCGACGCAACGACCGGGTCAGCGTCGGCCGTGGACAGCACGCGCACGCCCACCACCTCGAGTGCGATGACAGCGGCGAGCAGCAGCGTGGACGGACGCAACAGCCTGGCGGTGGACGGGGCGCGGGTCTTGGGCGAAGTGGCGGTCATGTGGAATCCCTCGTATTGGATGATGCCGGCGGTTCTGCGCCGCGGCTTGATTCGCGCCGTGCCTCCGACGGAGACCTGTTGAGCAGCGCGAATTCATCGTAGGGCGAGGGAAGGGCGCGCGAACCACTACGCGGCGCGTCACGAGGCAGCGCGATGCCCAAAACGTCACGGTTACAAGACGTTTCCCGGCGGGATCCGGGCTTCAGCGCGACGCGCGGATGCCGATAGGCACCTTCTGGCCGGGCATCAGGAGGCGTAGCGCGCCGCCGTGAGCCCCTCGAAGTCGATCTCGGGCTTCTTGCCGCTCAGCAGGTCGGCGATGGCCCGGCCGGTGCCGGTGGCCATCGTCCAGCCGAGCGTGCCGTGGCCGGTGGCCAGCGTCAGGTTGGCCAGCCTGGTGCCGCCCATCACCGGGGTGCCGTCGGGGGTCATCGGGCGGAGCCCGGTCCAAAACGTGGTCCGGCTCAGGTCGCCGCCGTCGGGAAACAGGTCGGTGAGCACGAACTCGAGCGTCTTGCGCCGGGCCTCGTCGAGCGCCATGTCGTAGCCCGAGAGCTGCGCCATGCCGCCCACGCGGATGCGGTCGCCCAGGCGCGTGACGGCCACCTTGTGCGTCTCGTCCATGATGGTCGACTCGGGCGCCGCCCTGGCGTCCTTGATGGGCACGGTGATGGAAAAGCCCTTGACCGGATACACCGGGATGTCGATGCCCAGTGGCTTGAGCCAGGCCGGCGAGTGGCTGCCCAGCGCCAGCACCACGTGGTCGGCCACCAGCCGGCCCTCGTTCGTGTCGACGCCCGTGACCCGCTTGCCGTCGCTGGCGATGCCCTGGATGTCGACTCCGAAGCGGAACTTCGCGCCCAGCGCCTCGGCCATCTTCGCCAGGCGCTGCGTGAACAGGAAGCAGTCGCCCGTCTCGTCGCCGGGCAGGCGCAGCGCGCCCACGAACTTGTGTTTGACGCCGGCCAGCGCCGGCTCGTACCGCAGGTAGCCGTCGGTATCGAGCACCTGGAAGGGCACGCCGTACCGGTCGAGGATCTCGGTGTCCTTGTACACGCCGTCCAGCTGCTTTTGCGTGCGAAACAGCTGCAGCGTGCCCTGGGCGCGGTCGTCATAGGTGATGCCCGTCTCGGCGCGCAGCTCTTTCAGGCAGTCGCGGCTGTACTCGGCCACGCGCACCATGCGCGCCTTGTTGACGCGGTAGCGCGCCTCGGTGCAGTTGCGCAGCATCGCGAAGCCCCAGCGCCACATCGACGCCTCCAGCATCGGCTTGATGATCAGCGGGCTGTGGTTCATCAGCAGCCACTTGATGGCCTTCATCGGCACGCCGGGCCCGGCCCAGGGTGACGCGTAGCCGGGCGAGACCTCGCCGGCGTTGGCGAAGCTGGTCTCGAGCGCGGGGCCGGCCTGGCGGTCGATCACGGTCACGTCGTGGCCTGCGCGGGCCAGGTAGTAGGCGACCGAGGTGCCGATCACGCCGCTGCCGAGGACGAGGATGGTCATGGTGGGACGCTCGTTTCGCGGATCACAAGGGTGGACCGACTATCGCACGAGGCGCGCGAGGACGATGCGCACGGAACCATGCAGACCCGAGAAAGCTCCGACGGAATCCGCACGCAAGTCATGCCAAGATGTGCCTCATGCAAAAAATTCGTCCCCACCGCCTGCTGGCCCTCAGTGCCGCCATCGCCGCCGCCTCCGCCCTGGCCGCGCCTGCTTCCACGCTGCCCACCCCGGTGCGCGAAGTGGAGGGCGTGCACGAATACCGCCTGGCCAATGGCCTGCAGGTGCTGCTGATTCCCGACGCGTCCAAGCCCACGGTCACGGTGAACGTCACCTACCGCGTGGGCAGCCGCATGGAGGGCTATGGCGAGACGGGCATGGCCCACCTGCTGGAGCACCTGATGTTCAAGAGCACGAAGAACATCCCCAACGTGGGCGCCGAGCTGTCCAAGCGCGGCATGGAATTCAACGGCAGCACCAATGCCGACCGCACCAACTACCACGAGACCTTCCCGGCCGACCCGGTCCAGGTGGCCTGGGCGCTGCGCACCGAGGCCGAGCGCATGACGCACGCCAACGTCGTCAAGAAGGATCTCGACACCGAGATGACGGTGGTGCGCAACGAGATGGAGAGCGGCGAGAACAGCCCGTTCCGCATCCTGATCGAGAAGACCAACGCGGCTGCCTACCAGTGGCACGCCTACGGCAAGGACACCATCGGCGCGCGCTCCGACGTCGAGAACGTCAACATCCCGCACCTGCAGGCGTTCTACAGGAAGTACTACCAGCCCGACAACGCCACGCTGATCGTGGCCGGCGCGTTCGACCCGAAAGTGGTGCTGGCCGAGATCACGAAGGACTTCTCGCCGCTGCCCAAGCCCGCGCGCGTCATCGAGCCGGGCTACACCGTCGAGCCGGTGCAGGACGGCGAGCGCCAGGTCACGCTGCGCCGCGTCGGCGGCGAGCAGGACCTGTATGTCACCTACCACATCCCCTCGATGGCCAGCCCCGAGATGCCGGCGTTCGAGATCATTGCCGTCGCCCTCGGCGACACGCCCAACGGCCGCCTGTACAAGCGCCTCGTGGCCACGGGCAAGGCCACCGCCGCCTTCGCCGGCGCCGACCAGAACGCCGATCCTGGCCAGTTCGCGGCCGGCCTGCGCCTGAAGAAGGACGACGACCTCGAGACCGCGCAGAAGATCCTGCTCGACACGGTGGAGGGCCTGAAGTCCGAGCCGATCACGGCCGAGGAGCTCAAGCGCACCCAGCTGCAGCTCGACAAGCAGTTCGACCAGCTGCTGGCCGATCCCGAACAACTGTGCGTGACGTTGTCCGAATACATCGCGGGCGGCGACTGGCGCCTGCTGTTCCTCGACCGCGACCGCGTCGACGCCGCCACGCTGGACGAAGTGAACGCCGCGGCCGCGAAGTGGATCAAGTCGTCCAACCGCACGCTGGGACGCTTCGTGCCCACCGATGCGCCCGACCGCACGCCGCTGGCCACGCGCAGCGACGTCGAGGCGGCGGTGGCCACGTTCAAGCCGAAGGCCGCCGTGGCCGCCGGCGAGAATTTCGACTCCGCACCGGCCAACCTCGACAAGCGCTCGCAGGTCATCACGCTTCCCAACGGCCTGAAGCTGGCCCTGCTGCCCAAGAAGACCAAGGGCGAGACGGTGGAGGTCAACCTGGCGCTGCACTTCGGCGCGCTCGACAACCTGCGCGGCCTGCGCACGGCCGGCGGCTTCGTCGCGCCCATGCTGGGCACCGGCACCACCACGAAGACCCGCGCCCAGCTGGCCGACGCCTTCGACGCGCTCAAGACCGACTGGACCGTCACCGGCACGGCCGGCGGCGCCAACGCGACGCTCACCACCAAGCGCGACACGTTGCTGCCGGCGCTCGACCTGCTGGCCGAGGTGCTGCGCAAGCCCGCGTTCAATGCCGACGAGTTCGAGCAACTTCGCCGCCAGACCATCCAGGGCCTGGACAAGGCGCAGGACGACCCGGGCAGCAACGCGAGCCTGGCGCTCAACCGCGCGCTGCAGCACTGGCCAGCCGACGACCCGCGCTACGCTGCCGAGTTTTCCGAGAGCGTCGACTACGCCAAGGCCGCCAAGGTCGAGGACACCGCCGCCTTCTGGCGCACCCATTGGGGCGCCGACCACGCGGACATGGCCGTCGTTGGCGACTTCGACCCGGCACAGGTCAAGGCGGCCGTCACGCGCCTGCTCGGCGACTGGAAGTCGCCGGTGGCCTACAAGCGCCTCGACAACCCGGCGTCCGACGTGCTCGGCAAGCGCCTGGTGACGCCGCTCAAGGACAAGGCCAATGCGTTCGTGATCGGCCAGCTGCCTCTGAAGCTGCAGGACACCGACGCCGACTACCCGGCGCTGATGCTGGCCACCCACGTGCTGGGCGGCGGCGGTTTCGACTCGCGCCTGCTGACGCGCCTGCGCCAGAAGGAAGGCATCTCGTACGGCGTCGGCGCCGGCATCAACGCCTCCGCGTTCGAGCCCGCCGGCAAGCTGCAGTTCTACGCCATCTACGCGCCGCAGAACCGCAGCAAGATGGAGGCCGGCTTCGACGAGGAGATCGCGCGCGTGGTCAAGGACGGCATCACCGCCGACGAGCTGGCCACGGCCAAGAAGGCGATGCAGGCGGAACGCGCCACGTCGCGCACCAACGACGCCGGTGTGGCCGGCGGCTGGTCGGCCCGCCTGGAGGCCGGCCGTACCTGGGCCTTCAGCGCCGACCAGGACGCGAAGATCGCTGCCCTGACGCTGGAACAGGTCAACGCCGCGATGCGCAAATGGATCGTTCCGGGCAGCATCGACTGGTCCACGACCGGCACGTTCGAAGAGAAGAAGTGAAGCCCGCCGACGCCGTGTCCGCGGCGGCGGCGGACGACCTGCCGTCGCTGCCGCCCGCCGAGCCCGGCCGCTACCGCCACTACAAGGGCGGCGAGTACGAGCTCGTCGGCGTGGCGCGCCACAGCGAGACGCTGGAGCCGCTGGTCATCTACCGTCCGCTCTACAACGCCACGGGGCTGTGGGCGCGGCCGCACGCCATGTTCTTCGGCGAGCTGGAGGTCGACGGGCAGATGCGGCGGCGCTTCACCAGGCTTTGAAGGCAGACGCCATCCGGCGCCGCCGCGGCGTCGCATCACGACGTGGGGGCGTCGATTCAGGCCCCAAAAACGACGGTCGGTCGCTTGATCGCACCCGCGGGTTGCCGGTGCCGATATGCTTGCGCCTTTCGAGCCGATTCCCCCGGCTCGCCGGTCTGCATATAAAAGAATCTGAGGAGCCTGCCAGATGACGCTGTCCCGCCGCTTCGCCGCACCCCGTTCGTCCACGATCGCCGCCGCAGTGGCGCTGGCGCTCGCTACCGGTCTCCTGGCCGGCTGCCACAAGCCAGGCGCCGGCGGCGCGGCCGACGCGGCCTCCGCGCCGGCGGTCGCCCTGCAGATCGCGCCGGAGGACGTGCTCACGGTGGGCCTGCAGGATCACGCGGCGGGCCCGGTCATCACCGGCTCGGTGCAACCCGAGCGGCGCGCCGACCTGCGCGCCGAGTTGTCGGCCGTGGTGCTGCAGGTGCTCAAGGAGAACGGCGAGGCCGTGCACAAGGGCGACCTGCTGGTGCGCCTGGACGACACCTCCATCCGCGACAGCCTGCAGTCAGCCCAGGAGTCGGGCCGGGCGGCCGCCCAGGCGCTCGACCAGGCCCAACGCCAGCTCACCCGCGTGAAGACGCTGCAGGGCGAGGGCATGGTCTCGCAACAGGCGCTCGACGACGCCGAGGTGCGCCGCAACACGGCGCAGAGCGACCGCGTGGCCGCCGATTCGCGCTCCGTCGCCGCCAAGCAGCAGGTGGCCCGCACCGAGGTGCGCGCGCCGTTCGACGGCGTGGTCAGCGATCGCAAGGTCTCGGCCGGCGACACCGCCGCCGTCGGCAAGGAACTGCTCAAGGTCATCGACCCGTCCAGCATGCGCTTCGAGGGCCTGGTGTCGGCCGACCGCATCGGCGAGGTCGGCGTTGGCCAGACCGTGCTGTTCCGCGTGAACGGCTTCGAGCGGGGCGACTTCGTCGGCAAGATCCGGCATGTCGACGCCGCCGCCGACAGCGTCACCCGCCAGGTGTCGATCATCGTCGACTTCGCGCCGGGCACCGCCCCGAAAACGTCCAACCTGTACGCCGAAGGCCACGTGGCCACCGGCACCGCCAAGGCGCTGGTGCTGCCCGAGGCCGCCATCGCGCGCGAGGGCGACAAGGCCTTCGTCTGGCGAATTGCCGGGGGCGCGCTGCACAAGTCGCCCGTCACGCTCGGCGATCGCGACGCCCGCCGCGGCGAGTTCGTGATCGCCAAGGGCATCGCTGCCGGCGACCAGTTGCTGCGCACGCCGGGCTCCACGCTGGTGGACGGGCAACGCGTGACGCAACAGAAGGCGCCCGCGGGCGCCGCATCGGCCGCCTCGGGCGCCTGAACGAGGAGCCCCATGTTCCTGTCCGATTTCTCCGTCAAGCGGCCGGTGGCCGCCATCGTCATCATCATCGCGCTGATGGGGCTGGGCGCCATCGCGCTGTCCAAGCTGCGCGTCAACCAGAACCCCGACGTCGCGTTCCCGCTGATCGTGGTGGGCATCACCTACCCGGGCGCGTCTCCCGACACCGTCGAGCGCGAGATCGTCAACCGCGTCGAGCGCACGTTCCAGGGCATCGAGGGCGTCGACCAGGCGCGCTCGCAGGCCAGTGCCCAGGAGGGCTATGCCCAGTTCCTGCTGTTCTTCGACTTCCACAAAGACATGACGCAGGCATCCGACGAGATCCGCAACGCCATCGGCACCGTGCGCTACAAGCTGCCGGTGGAGATGCGCGAGCCGGTGCTCACGCGGGTCGACCCGTCGTCCGATCCGGTGATGTCGCTGGCCATGTCGTCGAAGACCCTCAGCCACGCCGAGCTCTCGCACATCGCCGAAGACCAGCTGGCCGACCGCTTCCGCGCGATCGCGGGCGTGTCCACCGTCGACATCACCGGCGCGCGCACCCGCGAGCTGTCGGTGCTGCTGCATTCGCAGAAGCTGCGCGAGTACAACGTGTCCGTCACCGACGTCGTCACGGCGCTGCGCACGCAGAATGCCACGGCGCCGGTGGGCAAGGTGCGCGGCGCGCTGGAGGACCAGAGCATCCGCCTGGTGGGCCGCATCGAGTCGCCCGGCGAGTTCAACCAGATCCCGGTCAAGCGCATGGGCGACACGCTCATCCGCCTGGGCCAGGTGGCCACGGTGGAAGACGGGTTCGCCGAGGACACCAGCCACAGCCAGCGCGACGGCCGCGCCAACGTGGGCATCTACGTGTCGCGCACGCGTGACGCGAGCACGGTCAGCGTGGCGCAGCAGGTGCGCGACCTCGTCGGCACCATCAACAAGGAGCAGGCCGGCAAGGTCGAGATCGAGGTCACGCGCGACGGCGGCAAGGACGCCAAGAGCAGCCTCGACAACGTGGTGCACTCGCTGTTCTTCGGCGCGTTCCTCACGGTGGCCGTGGTGTTCGTGTTCCTCAACTCGTGGCGCTCCACGCTCATCACGGCGCTGTCGCTGCCCACGTCGGTGCTCACCGCGTTCATCGCCGTGTGGCTGTGCGGCTTCACGCTCAACTTCATGAGCCTGCTGGGGCTGTCGCTGGCCATCGGCGTGCTGATCGACGACGCGATCGTGGTGCGCGAGAACATCGTGCGCCACATGCAGCGCGGCGAAGACCGGCGCACCGCGGCGCTCAACGGCACGGCCGAGATCGGCATGGCCGTGGCCGCCACCACGTTCTCCATCGTGTCGGTGTTCGCGCCGGTGGCCTTCATCTCGGGCATCTCCGGTGAGTGGTTCCGGCCGTTCGGCCTCACCGTGGTGGCCTCGGTCATCGTCAGCCTGCTGATCTCCTTCACGCTCGACCCGATGCTGTCGGCCTACTGGGGCGACCCGGTGGACATGCACGACGCCCCGCGCAAAGGCATCGGCGGCGTGCTCAAGCGCTTCAACGACTGGTTCGACCACCAGGCCGATCGCTACGGCAACGTCATCGCCTGGGCGTTGAAGCACCGCTGGACCATGGGCTGGGTGGCGTTCCTCAGCTTCGTGGCCGCCATCGCGCTGCAGTCCACGCTCGGCGGCACCGACTTCCTGCCCAAGTCCGACGTCGGCACCATCGCGGTCACCGCGCGCATGCCGCCCAGCAGCAGCCTCGAATACGCCCGCATGAAGGCCGAGGCCGTCACCCGGCTGGCGCAGCAGTTGCCGGAATACAAGCACGTCAGCGCCCGAATCTCGCCCGACAACATCCGCCTGTACGTGGACATCGGCAAGAGCACCCAACGCAAGCGCAGCGCCAGCGACGTGGCCAACGACCTGCGCGCGCGAGTCGCCAGCCTGGTGGGCGGCGAATACGTGGTGATCGACAACCTCAACAGCGGCACCGACAAGCCCGTCCAGGTGCGCTTCTACGGCACCGATGCGCGCCGCCTGCTGGCCATCACCAACGACTTCATGACCAAGCTGCGCCAGGTGCCGGGCGCGGTCGACGTGGGACTGTCGCAGCAGGACCCGCAACAGGAACTGCGCATCGACCTCGACCGCGGCCTGGCCAACTCCATGGGCGTGTCCATCAACGACGCGGCGCAGACCTTGCGCGTGGCGTTCGCCGGCGTCGAGTCGGGCGACTGGGTCGATCCCACGGGCGAGACGCGCGACGTGGCGGTGCGGCTCGCGCCCGAGGATCGCGTGGACGCCAGCAACATCGAGCACCTGCCCATCGCCATCGCCGGCACCGACCGCGTGGTGCCGCTGGAGCAGATCGCCACCGTGTCCATGGGCAAGGCGCCGTCGGCCATCGAGCACGCCAACGGCAAGCGGATGATGACCGTGGCCGCCAACGCACAAGGCCGCTCGTCGGGCGAGGTCACCGGCGACGCGATGAAGATCGTCAACCAGATCCAGTTCCCGCCGGGCTTCGGCGTGGAGCTGGCCGGCGCCTCGCACGACCAGCAGGAGGTGTTCTCGTCGCTGGGCACGGCCTTGCTGTCGGGCATCGTGCTGATGTTCCTGGTGCTGGTGATCCAGTTCGGCTCGTTCACCGCGCCGATCCCCGTGATGATCTCGCTGCCGCTGAGCCTCATCGGCGTGGTGGTGGCGCTCGTGTCCACGCATGCCACGCTCAACCTCATGAGCATCATCGGGGTCATCATGTTGATGGGCCTGGTGGCCAAGAACGCCATCCTGCTGCTGGACGCCGCGCGCGCCGAGGAGCGGCTGGGCGCCGACCGCGAGGAGGCGCTGATGCACGCCGGCCGCAAGCGCCTGCGCCCCATCCTGATGACCACGTTCGCGCTGATCGCCGGCATGCTGCCGGTGGCCATCGGCCTGGGCGAGGGCGGCGAGTTCTACCGCCCGATGGCGGTCACCATCATCGGCGGCACCATCACGTCGACGCTGCTGACGCTGCTGGTCATCCCGTGCTTCTACGACTCCATCGAGATGATGTCGGTGCGTTGTGGCGTCAAGTTCCGCCGCCGCTCGGAGCGCTTCACGGCGGTGGGGGGCGTGCTCATCACCCTGCTCGAGTTCCTGGCGTTCCTGACCACGCTGCGGTTCTTCTATCGCGGCATCCGCCGCCTGCTGCGCCTGCCCACCGGCGGCCTGTGGCGCAACGAGGCGAACGACGCTGTGGCGCACCAGCCGCACGCGTCCACGCCGGCGCTCAATCCGTAAGGCGGGCGCGGCGGTCCAGACGCGCTTGGCGAATCTCGCGAGGTACCACGCCACGATGAGCCAGAGCAACGCGGGAACGAAGATCCCCATGCCGTTGCCGCTATCGCCAACGCCGTGGAAAAGTTCGTAGTCCGAAATCGTCCTGCATCAAGTATCGCTGACGAGGAAAATGGAGGGCACGCCTTTGCTACGCAACGGACGACACCATCACGATCATGAACATCGCCTTGAGAGAAATTGAACGCGCGGATGCGCAAGAGATAGCGCTGCTGCTGAAGGATGGGCGCGTTGCACTCGGCACCACCACGATTCCATCCGGATATGGACTGCATGACGCGGAGCGCTGGATCGAATCCCTTGCAACCTCGGGTGGCAACAGGATCGACCATGCCATCGCTGCGGAGGGTTCAGGCAAGTTGATTGGCGTGATCTCCTGTTCGACCCTGGACATGGACACCGCGCCAGGCAACGTCGCCTATTGGGTCGGTCAGGACGACTGGGGACGGGGAGTCGCCACGCGCGCGCTGGCGCTGCTTCTGCTGGATCCGGCTGTCCGCCAACGCCACGCCGTCCTGGAGGGGCGGCATCTGAAATCCAATCCGGCGTCGGGCAGGGTTCTCGAGAAGAACGGGTTTCAAGTCGTCGGGCACGAGATGAAGCCGTGGCGCGGCGGCGCGCTCGTGAAATTGATCAAGTACTCACGCGGCATCGAGCCACCGTGACGACGCCTGCGGTGCGGCCACCAAGAGCCGTTCATCCGCCGGATGGCTGCCCGACTTACTTCTTGGCCGCTGCGGAAGCAGCTGGCGCCGGCGCCGTGGCCGCGGCGCCGTCCTTGAGCCAGGTTCCCTTGTCGGCCATGCAGGCCTTCCTGGTCTTGGTCATGTCCATGCTGCCGTCGGCCTGCTTGCAGTGATGGTTCTGGGCCGTGCCGGTGCCCTTGGCCGGCGCGGAGGCCGGTGCGGAGGCCGGCGCTGCGGCGAACGCCAGGGTGCTGCAGGCAAGGGAGGCGGAGACCAGGGTGATGCGGAGCAGGTTCTTGGAATTCATGTTCGTTCCTTTGGTGGGGTGGTCGCGAAGCGATGCTGAGAGATGCACGGCGGATCGAGACGTCCGCTGGCGGCAAGTATGGCAGCCTGCTTCGAAGCGGCCGCTTTGCCATCCGCGGCCTGGAAGGCCGAGCTCAGGTCTTGCCGGTCGAAGCAATCGCCGCAGATCGCGAGGCGTGCTGGCTGCCATGACTCGCACCGCCGGTATCCGACTTCCGCACGACATCGAACAGGTTGAGCGTGCAGCTGGACACCCAAAGCGCGCGCCACCTTCAAGATGGTCGCGAAGCTCGGATTGCCGTTCTGGCCGAGCGCCTTGTAGAGGCTTTCGCGGCTGAGTCCCGTGTCTCGCGCGACCTGGGTCATTCCCTTGGCTCGAGCAATATCACCCAGGGCCCGGGCGATGCCTGCGGCATCTTCGGGAGCCTCGACGAGCCATGCATCGAGGTAGGCGGCCCTCTCTTCCGGTGTGCGCAGTTGCGCCGACACATCGTCGGCAATCGTCTTGGTCTTGCCGCGTTTCGACGGTAGTTCGTTGGCCATGTCGCTGCTCCTGAAGCAAGCGATCGAGCATCAGGTTTCGCTACTCCGCCCCCACCATCGCCTGCAACTTCTCCACGGTCGCCCAGTTCCGCGCGGTCCCCCGCTCCTTCAACACCTTGCCCACCGCCTTCGCCATGCGGCTCTCGATGACGCCGTCGGCGCACCACAGCCACGCCGCATGCGCGCCCATCGCGAAAGCCTCGGGCGACCAGTCGCCGGCCTCCAGCGTCTTGAGCTCCGCCAGCGTGGCCGCCGTTTGCGTGAACATCACCAGCATCCGGGCGTCGTCGTTGGCGTGATGGCGCAGCGGGTGTTCGGCGATGGCGGCGGCGAGGTCGGCGGCGGTCTTGACGATCACCTCGCAGTCGACGCCGGCGCGCTCGAGGATCGCGGCGCGCAGGCGCTTCGCGTGGGCGTCGGCGGTTCCGGCCTTGGCGTCGAACACCGCGTTGCCGCTGTTCAGCAGCGTGCGCACGTTGGAGAAGCCGAGGTCTTCCATCAGCGCGCGCAGGTCGGCCATGGCGACCCGCTTGGCCTTGCCGACGTTGATGCCGCGGAGGAGGGCGATGTGGCGCTTCATGCCGGCATTCTCACCGACCCGCGCGACGGGGTCGGTACACTTCGTCGCCCATGTCGAACACCGCTGTCCACGTCCATCCTCTTCGCCGCCTGCTGGCGCATGCCCGCGGCTACCGGCGCGACATGATCCTGGCCACCGTCTACTCGGTGCTGAACAAGTTCTTCGACGTGCTGCCGGAGCTGCTGATCGGCATCGCGGTGGACGTCGTCGTCAATCGCAGGACTTCCTTCGTGGCGCGGCTGGGCATCGTCGACCCGAAGCAGCAACTGGTGCTGCTGACCGTGCTCACCATCGTGATCTGGCTGGGCGAGTCGTTCTTCGAATACCTGTACGAACTGAAGTGGCGCGGCCTGGCGCAAAGCCTGCAGCACGAGGTGCGCATGGAGGCCTACACCCACGTGCAGCGGCTGGAGATGGCGTACTTCGAGCGCAACCGCAGCGGCAACCTGCTGGCGGTGCTCAACGAGGACGTCAACCAGATGGAGCGCTTCCTCAACGGCGGCGTCAACGACCTGATCCAGGTGTTCGTCGGCTCGCTGATGGTGGGCGGCGTGTTCTTCGCGCTGACGGCCAGGCTGGCGACGCTGGCACTCATTCCCGTGCCGCTGATCCTGTACGGCGCGTTCTGGTTCCAGCGCAAGCTCGCCACGCGCTACACGGCCATGCGCGAGGCCGCCGGCGCGATGGCCACGCGGCTGAACAACAACCTGCAGGGCATCGCCACCATCAAGGCCTACACCGCGGAGGACTTCGAGGCCGGGCACATCGCGCAGGCGTCCATCGCCTATCGCGAGCGCAACCGCGAGGCGATCCGGCTGTCGGCGGCCATCACGCCGGTGATCCGCATCGCCATCCTCGCCGGCTTCAGCGTCACCATGCTTTACGGCGGCCTGATGACGCTGGACGGCGCGCTGGGCGTGGGCAGCTACTCCGCGCTGGTCTACCTGACGCAGCGCCTGCTGTGGCCGCTCACCCGCCTGGCCGAGATGACCGACCTGTACCAGCGGTCGATGGCCTCCATCGACCGCGTGATGAACCTGCTGCAGACGCCCATCGCGATTCCCTACGCCGGACGCGCGCTGCCGCGCGCGGAAGTGCGCGGGGAGCTCGTGTTCGACGACCTGCGCCATGCGTACCACTCGTCGCCGGTGGGCGGTGACGTCGTCGCCTTCGCGGGCGCGCTCGCCTCGGGCACGGTGCGGCCCGCGCTGGACGGGATCTCGCTGCGCATCGCCGCCGGCGAGACCGTGGCCTTCGTCGGCAGCACCGGCAGCGGCAAGAGCACGCTGATCAAGCTGCTGCTGCGCTACTACGACACCGTACCGGGCAGCATCCGCCTCGACGGCATCGACATCGGCACGCTCGACCTGCAGGACCTGAGACGCGCCATCGGCTATGTGTCGCAGGACAGCTTCCTCACCGACGGCACGGTGGCCGAGAACATCGCGTATGGCCTGAGCGACGCGTCGGAGGCCGACGTCGTGCGCGCCGCGCAGGCGGCCGAGGCCCACGAGTTCATCCGCGCGCTGCCGCAGGGCTATCGCACGCCGGTGGGCGAGCGCGGCATGAAGCTGTCGGGCGGCCAGCGCCAGCGGCTCGCGCTGGCCCGCGCGATCCTCAAGAACCCGCCCATCCTGATCCTCGACGAGGCCACGTCGGCCATCGACAACGAGACCGAGGCCGCCATCCAGCGCTCGCTCGACAAGCTGGTTCAGGGCCGCACCAGCATCCTCATCGCGCATCGCCTGTCCACCGTGCGGCAGGCGCATCGCATCCATGTGATGGAGGCCGGCCGCATCGCGGAGTCGGGCACCCATGACGAACTGGTCGCCCGCGGCGGCCTCTACGCGGCGCTGTGGCGCCTGCAGACCGGCGAACGCGCCAAGGAGCCATCATGATCGTGCGCATCGACATCGACCGCGAAGCCGACTCGTTCGGCTACCGCGTGAGCTACGAATCCGAAGAGATGTACGCCGACGACGGCCTGGAGTCCATCGTCGAATGCCTGGTCGCGGCGGTGGAGGGCATGCCACCCGAGGCCGTGGCGACCGAGATCTGGTACGACCGCGTCGTGTCGGGCACGTACCCGCTGTCGGTGATCGGCATGAGCATCGAGCAGGTGGCGCAGCACGCGCTGAACACCACCTCGATGATCGACGATGTGATGCCGGACCGCTGATTCCGCGACGCGGCGGCAGGCCCACCGTTTGCCGTCGGGCTGGATCGCGACACGAGTCGCTTCACCTCGACGGAACCACCATGACCTTCGCCTCCTCCCTGCGCCGGGCCACGCTCGCATCGACGGGCGCGCTGGCACTCGCGACGGCCGCGCACGCGACCGAGCAGCAAGCCATCACCGACGCCCACCCGGCCAGTGCCGCCAGCGCGCCCACCGCGGTGCGCACGATGAAGTTCACGACGCACCACGCGGTGCCGGCCACGCTGACGGTGCGCCGCGACGGCGCCGTCACCGACGGCTGGTCGCCGCAGTTCCGCTTCGCGGGCCAGACCGACCCGCACACCTGCGCGTTCCATCTGCCCAAGGCCGGCCAGGTGCTGCAGCGCGGCGAGACCGCCACCGGCACGATCCTGTGCACCACGCCCTGGCAGCTCTACGACAACGGGCTGTCCTTCGAGGCGTTCGAGGACGGCAAGAAGGTGGCCGACGGCACGCTGCGGCCCTGACGATGCGCGTCTCCTGAGCGAAGTCGCCCGATCGACGGGCGTGCCTGATAGATCCAGTCATCCTGCGCGAAGTCGCAGGATCCACGCCGGTGGAGACGCCGGTTCGACCGTTCGCAGGTCGACCCAATGCGATCTGCGGGATGGCCGCGCGCCGCCCCCCCGCTCAAGATCCGACGTCTGGCAAACCTCCACCTGCGGGGAGTGGCGCGATGGCGGTGACGACGCACGAGTCCAAGTGGCGACTGCTGGTCGGCGCCGCGCCGGTGATCGGCGTCGCGTTCTTCGTCTGGGCCGCGGCCCAGGGCGAGGCCGACGTCGCCCGATCGGTGGTCGCGCGCAGCATCCTGGCGGTGGTGGCGGCGCTGGGCACCGCGGTGGCCTGGTGGACGGCGCGACAACTGCGCACGGCGTCCACGCTGCCGGTGGCCGAGGCCGTCGCGCTGGCGCAGGCGGGCCAGCTTGCCGGCCTGGTGGCCTTGCGCGGACGCGCCCGCGCCTTGCACGACGCCGTGCCGCTGATCTCGCCCGACGGCGAGCTGTGCCTGTGGTTCAGGCATGCCAGGCAGTTCGCCGGCCATCTCGACGCGCGCGACAGCGTCCGGCCCTTCCTGCTGGTGGACGAGAGCGGCGAGTGCATCGTGCTGCCGGTCGGCGCGGAGGTCACCGGGCAGGGGCCGGTGCCGCTCACGGCCACGCGCTCGGGCCTGCAGGGCCGCGCCGACATCGCCGGCACCCGCGATCCGCAGGCCAGCGAGCGACTGCTGCGCAACGGCGATCGCATCCATGTGGTGGGCCGCCTCGTGGCCGCGTCGCCGGAATCGCTGGCGCTGCAGGCCGAGACGGCCACGCTGGTGGCGCGCACCGAGGCGTCGCAGGCCACCCTCCGCAGCGGCGATCCGCTCCCGTTTCGTGACCTCCGCTCGGCGGCCCAGGCCGGCGCGGCCTACGTCACCGCGCCGCCGCTCGTGCGCGTGGGCCTGCCGCTGCCGGTGATCGCCGCGGCCGGAGCCGGCCAGCCGATCTCCATCCGCATCGGCACCGACGAAGGCGAGGGCGGCGTCTACGGCATGCTGGCCGTGGTGGACTGCCTGGTGCTGGTGGTGTCGTCGTCGCTGGCGGCGTGGTCGATGATCGTGCCGGGCTGAGGCCTCAGCGGCGAAGGAACTCCAGCAGCAACGCGTTGACGCGCGCCGGCTCCTCGGCCGGCAGCCAGTGCGTGGCCTCCGGAAAGTGGATCACCTCGCCGGCGTCGCAATACGCGATCGAGGCCTCGGCCATGCCCGATTCCAGCGCCGCGTCGCGGTCGCCCCACATCAGGCGCACGGGGATGGCCACGCGCGTGTGGCCGGAGGGCAGGCCGCTGCGCAGGCGCAGTCCGCGGTACCAGTTGAGCATGCCGGTGAGCGCGCCGGGCTGCGCCCAGGCACGGCGGTAGGCGGCCAGGTCGTCGGGCGTGAAGGTGCCAGGGCGGCTGGATTGCACCAGCGCCTTCGCGAGCAGCCGGAAGCCGTTGGCGCGCAGCATGAATTCGGGCAGCCACGGCAGCTGGAAGAACGCCATGTACCAGCTCTTGCGGCGCTGCGACGCATGGGCCCGCATCCACGCGGAGAACGCCACCGGATGCGGCGCGTCGAGGATGGCCACGCGCTCGATCACGTCGGCATGGTGCAGCGCCAGCGTCCACGTGACGGCGCCGCCCCAGTCGTGGCCGACCACCTGCGCGCTCTCGCGGCCGAGGGCGCGCACCATGGCGACGATGTCGGCGGCCAGATGGTCGATGCGGTAGGCGGCGACGCCGGGGGGCTTGCTGCTGCCGCCGATGCCGCGCTGGTCGGGCGCCACCACGCAATACCCCGCCTCGGCCAGCGCCGGAATCTGGTGGCGCCAGCCGTGCGAGGTCTCGGGAAAGCCGTGCAGCAGCATCACCAGCGGCCCGGCGGCGGGGCCGGCCGCCAGCGCGTGGAATCGCAGGCCGTTGGCCGCGACGGAGATCGATTCGACGGGCGTCTTCATCGGGCCATTGTGGCCCTCGGCGCTTGACCGCCGGCTCCGCAAGTTCGTCACGATCTCGACGGTGCGCGTTGGCGATCAAGCCACCCGTTCGGCGAGGCGCCATGGGTTGCGACTACGATAAGGATCGGGAGCGTTCGCATCGCCGCTGTCGAGCTCCCGTTCGACCTTCCCCGGATCCTCCAGCTTGCTCCGACCCGTTCGCTACGTCCTCGCCAGGGCCCTGGCCCGCAAGCGCCCGCCGGTGCCCCCGGTCGGCCTCGCGCTGCGTGGCTCGGCGTTCGACGGCGTGGCGGGGCTGCCCTGGCCGCAGCCCGGCGTGAGCCAGCCCAGCCTCGAGCGCTGCGTGGTGCTGGCGCTGCTGTTGCACCTGTTGCTGTTCCTGGTGGTGGGCACCGCGCCCGGCGGCGACTCGCCCGCGGGCAGCCGCAAGGCCGGCGCGCTGGTGGTGTACATGCCCGAGGCCGAGCCGTCGCGCGCCACCGCGTCGCATACGGCCACGCTGGAGCCCACCGACGTGGCGCTGGCGCACGCCGACGCGTCGGCGGCGCTGCCTCCGGCCGACCGGGCTTCCGCCGCAGCGACCAACCAGGTAGTGGCCGACGCGGCGGAGGCGACGGCCGTCGTCGAGCCGTCCGTCGTGATCCGCGACAACGCCGCACCGCCGCCTACGCCAACACCAACACCAACACCAACAGCGACACCAACACCCACGACGGCGCGGGCGCCGG
>JBBQYL010000093.1:0-18458 GCA_038208735.1 Burkholderiales bacterium | reverse complement strand
CGCTCGGGTTCGTCGCTCACCACCACGATGCGCTTCACGCCTTCGGCCTCCAGCTCGCGGCTGGTGCCCGCCACGTCGATCTGGCCGTCCACCGGCTGGCCGCCGGTCATCGCCACCGCGCCGTTGAACAGGATCTTGTAGGTGATGTTGACCTTGGACGCCAACGACTGGCGGATGGCCAGCAGGCCCGAGTGGTAGTACGTGCCGTCGCCCAGGTTGGCGAAGATGTGCTTCTCGGTGGTGAACGGTGACTGCCCGACCCAGGGCACGCCCTCGCCGCCCATCTGCGTGAACGTGGCCGTGGAGCGGTCCATCCAGTTGACCATGTAGTGGCAGCCGATGCCGGCTACGGCGCGCGAGCCCTCGGGCACCTTGGTGCTGGTGTTGTGTGGGCAGCCCGAGCAGAACCACGGCGTGCGGTCGCCGACGGCGCCGGCGGTGTCGGCCTTGAGCGCGGCGAGCGCGCGTTCCTTTGCCTCGATCACCGAGAGGCGCTCGTCCATGCGGCGCACGATGTCGGCCGGCACGCCCAGCTTCTTCAGGCGCTTGGCCACCGCCTTGGCGATGATGGCCGGCGTGAGGTCGGCCTTCGGCCGCAGCAGCCAGTTGTCGCCCGGGTTCGGGTTGCTCCACTCGCCGCCGGACAGGTCGCCCTCCTGCTCGTCGAACTTGCCCAGCACCGTGGGCCGCACGTCGTTGCGCCAGTTGTACAGCTGCTCCTTGAGCTGGTACTCGATCATCTGGCGCTTTTCCTCGACGACCAGGATCTCCTTGAGGCCCTGCGCGAAGTCACGCGTGATGGTGGCCTCCAGCGGCCACACCACGTTGACCTTGTGGATGCGGATGCCCAGCGAACGGCAGGTGGCGTCGTCGAGGCCCAGGTCGGCCAGCGCCTGGCGCAGGTCGTTGTAGGCCTTGCCGCTGGCGATCAGGCCGAAGCGGTCGTCGGGGGTGGCCACCACGTTGTGGTTCAGCTTGTTGGCGCGCACGTAGGCCAGCGCCGCGTACCACTTGAAGTCCATGAGCCGCGCTTCCTGCTCCAGCGGCGGATCGGGCCAGCGGATGTGCAGGCCGCCCGGCGGCATCATGAAGTCTTCCGGCATCACGATGTTCACGCGGTGCGGGTCGACGTCGACGGTGGACGACGATTCGACCACCTCCTGGATCGTCTTCATCGACGTCCACACGCCGGAGAAGCGGCTCATCGCGAACGCGTGCAGGCCCATGTCGAGGATGTCCTGCACCGACGAGGGGAAGAACACCGGCATCCCGCAGGCCTTGAAGATGTGGTCGCTCTGGTGCGCCGCGGTGGAGCTCTTGGAGACATGGTCGTCGCCGGCGATGGCGATGACGCCGCCGTGCGCGGAGGTGCCCGCCATGTTCGCGTGCTTGAACACGTCGGCGGTGCGGTCGACGCCCGGGCCCTTGCCGTACCAGAGGCCGAACACGCCGTCGAACTTGTTGGTCTGCGGATAGAGCGACAGCTGCTGCGTGCCCCACACCGCGGTGGCGCCCAGCTCCTCGTTCACGCCCGGCTGGAACACGATGTTCTGCGCGGAGAGGTGCTTCTTGGCGCTCCACAGCGCCTGGTCGTAGCCGCCGAGTGGTGAACCACGATATCCGCTGATGAAGCCCGCAGTGTCGAGGCCGGCCAGCGCGTCGCGCGTGCGTTGCAGCATGGGCAGTCGAACGAGCGCCTGGACGCCGCTCATGAACGCGCGGCCGGTGTCGAGCGCGTATTTGTCGTCCAGCGACACCGTCTCGAGGGCTTTGCGGATGCTGTCGGGCAAGGGGGCGTTCATGGTCGCGTCTCCTGGGGGGCAGGACGTCAAAAGAAAAATCCAGTTTATGGAAAAGCTTCAGCCATGTGCTTGCTTTATGCTTGTCCTGGCGCGCGGTATGCGCAACAATCTTGCTGTACGTATGGCTCTGGAGAACCAGCCTTGCCGAGAACCCAGAAGTCGGGAAAACCCGGTGCCCCGCCGGCGGCCGCGCGGGCGCCGTCGCCGCCACGCGAGGCCGAGGCGCGCGAGGCAGGCGGTCTCGATCGCTACGACATCCTCCTGCTGGGCGAGCTCCAGCGCGACGCGCGCCAGTCCAACGCCGACCTGGCCGCGCGCATCGGCCTCTCGCCGGCGCCCACCTGGCGCCGCGTGCGCCGGCTCGAGGAACTGGGCGTCATCACCGGCTACCGCGCCGAGATCGACCGCCGCAAGATCGGCCTGGGCGTGCTGGCCTTCGTGCGCGTGGACGCCGAGCGCGACAACGCCGACGCCACCCGCGTGCTGGAGGATGCCATCCGCGGCCTGCCCGAGGTCATCTCGTGCCACTACATCAGCGGCGCCGGCACCTTCGAGCTGCAGGTGCTGGTCACCGACCTCGACGCCTACTCGCGCTGGACGATGGAGACGCTGTTCCGCCTGCCCAACGTGAAAGACCTGCACACCAGCTTCTCGCTCGGCGAGATCAAGGCCAGCGCCGCGCTGCCGCTGGGCCACCTGGGCGGCGCGAGGTAAGGGGCAAGCGATGAATCGTCGTGACGTCATCGCGCGCATGGGGGCCACCCTGGCCGGATTGGCCGGCGGCGCGGCGTCGGCGCAGGACACGCTGCTCACCGCCGAGGAGCAGGCCTGGGTCGACAAGCACCCCGTGCTGCTGTTCGCCCCCGAGCGCGACTTCCCGCCGTTCAGCTTCGTCGACAGCCAGGGCCAGCACCGCGGCCTGTCGGCCGACGTGCTCGATCTCGTGCAGGCCCACACCGGCCTGAAGTTCCAGGCGGTGGCGGCCAGCGACCGCGGCAACAACATCGACCGCCTCAAGCGCCGCGAGGTCGACCTGCTCACCTCGCTACGCCCCACCACCGAACGCGAGCAGTCCATCTCGTTCACCAGCGCCTACGTGAGCTCGCCCGCCGTGGTGCTGCGCCGGCGCGGCGACCACCGCACCGGCGACCTGGCGAAGATGCAGGGCGAACGCCTGGCGGTGGATCGCAGCTCGGCCGCCGAGACCTTCGTGCGCGACACGTATCCCGACGTCACGCTGGTGCAGGTGGACGTGGCCGCGCAAGGCCTGCGCGACCTCGTCTTCGGCGATGTCGACGCGTGCGCGGTCAACCTGGCCACGGCGTCGTACGTGATCGAGCGCGACCGCCTGGGCGGCCTGCGCGTGGCCGGCGAGACGGGCTACTTCTCCACGCTCACGCTGGGCTACCGCAAGGACTGGCCGATGCTGGGGCGCGTGCTGGAAAAAGGCCTGGCGCAGATCAGCGAGGCCGAGCGCGCGCAGATGATCGCGCGCTGGATCCCGCTGACCGACATCGCCTGGTGGCAGCGCCCCGAGGTGCAACGGGTGCTGGGCACCGCGTCCATCGGCACCGGCCTGCTGATGGGCGGCCTGCTGCTGTGGAACCGTGCGTTGCGGCGCGCCGTGGCGCAGCGCACCGACGCGCTGCAGAAGGAGTTGGCCGAGCGCCAGCGGCTGGAGACGCGGCTGCGCACGCTGGCCGAGCACGATCCGCTCACCGGCCTGATGAACCGTGCCGCGCTCACCGAGGCGTTGCGCCGCTCGTTGGCGCTGGCCGCGCGCCAGAAGTGGTCGGTGGCGGTGGTGTTCATCGACCTCGACAAGTTCAAGGCGGTCAACGACTCCCTGGGCCATGCGGCGGGCGACGAGCTGCTGCGCCAGATCGCCTCGCGCCTGCAGGGCTGCCTGCGCGAGAGCGACCTGCTCGGGCGCCTGGGTGGCGACGAGTTCATCGTGGTGGCCGAGGCCTTGCACGACGGCCCGCGCAACGCCATGGAGCTCACCGACAAGCTGCTGATGCAGATGAAGCGGCCGTTCCTGGTGGGCGACCAGTCGCTCACGATGGGCTTCTCGGCGGGCATCTCCATCTTCCCCGGCGACGGCGACACGCCCGAGTCGCTGATCGCCAACGCCGATGCCGCGATGTACCGGGCCAAGGAACAGGGCCGCTATCGCGCCGCGCTGTACCAGGGGTCCCACGCCGCTGCCGGGCGCGGAGGAGCCTGACGCATGATCATTTTCCGAACCTTCGCCGCGGCCTGCATGGCGCTGGGCGCGGCTGCGGCCGTGCGCGCCGCCGATCCGGTCACCGCCGGCTTCCACGCGCCCGACCCCGCCGCGTCCGGCCCGGACGCGCGTCACGCGGCGCGCGCGCGGGTGCCGGCCGCCAACTTTCTCGTCGAGTGGCGGGTGCAGGCGTCCGACGCCCGACCCTCGCCGCGCGGCGACGTCGTCATCACCTCGGGCAGCGCGGCCACCGGCACCACCGGCTTCGGCCCCGGCGCCGTGGTGGTGGGCACCGCGAAGCCCGCCGAGCCGCAGGGCCTGCGCGTGGCCAACGGCAAGGAGGGGGCGATCCAGTTCGACCGTTCCGAGACCCACACCGTCTACGACATGGCCTGGACGGCCAGCAGCAGCGCCAGCGCGAGCACCGACGCGTCGTCGCAGGTCGTGACGGGCGCGGCCTCCAGCGTGAGCGCCACGGGCGGGTCGCGCTCGGGCTCGCGGTCGCACCAGGCCGAGGTGCAGAGCCACGAGGTGGTCATCCATCGCGTGGACGGTCTGCGCGTGACGCCGCGCTGGACGCAGGGCGACACGTTGGAGCTCGACATCGCGCTCACGCACGTGGGGCCCGGCGGCGTCTCGCGCAGCGCGACCGCGGGCGCGCTCGGCAGCCGCGACGTCGATTTCCACTCGACCGTGCAGGCCAGCTTCGACGAATGGTTGTCCGTGGCCAGCGTCGGCGACGGCGGCGACGAGTTGCAGATCCGCGTCACCTGGCGCTGAGCTATCGGGTCGAACGAACGGGCCCCGCGTGACGCAAGTCACCGGCCGGGCACGATCGTGGGGCTTCAAGGCATTGACCGCCGCCGCGGCCTCGCCAATGATCGAGTGCATGCTGCAAGGCTGATTGTGAGAGAGAAGCCGCCGACGATGTCTCGCGCGGCTCGCGAGGTAAAAGCGCGTCGGCCCGGTCGGACCTCGGTCTGGCCGGGTCCGTTCGCCAACCCCCGCTCCACTGCCTGCCGAGCCGCCCGGCGAACAGCGGCAGCCTCGACGGCGTGACGTCCGGCTACGTCTACAACGGCGTGGCGCCCAGCATCGAGGCCGCGATGCCCGGCTTCGGCGACACGGACGGTGTCGTGCAGCACAGGACCGGCAGCTTCGTGAGCATCGCCAGCGGCAACGGCAGCAACCAGAGCTACAACGTGTCGTTCGGTGGCACGCCGCTGTCCGCGACCGCCTTCAACATCAACGTCGGCGGGGGCTGGAACCAGGAATCTCTCACCTTCACCGTCACCGGCGGGACCACGGGCGCGCTGACCTTCACCGGCCTCGACGGCTCGCGGCCCTTTTTTCATTTCATCGCGGCCACAGCACCCACATGCGCAGCGGTTGCTTCATGCGCCCGGCCTGCGCCTCGGCGTCGTCGCTCCATCCCCAGAAATAGTCCGCGCGCACCGGCCCGACGATGGCCGCGCCGGTGTCCTGCGCCATCACGGCGCGCTGCAGCGTGCGCGACGAGAGCGGCTCGGTGGTGTCGAGCCACACCGCGCTGCCGTACGGCACCGAGGCGGTGTCGACGGCGATGGAGCGTCCCGGGGTCAGCGACACGCCCTGGCCGCCGCGCGGGCCCACGCGGGGGTCGGGCAAGGGCTCCTCGCGGAACCACACCACGCGCGGGTTGGCCCACAGCAGCTCCTGCAGGCGCTGCGGATTGCGGCGCACCCAGTCCTTGATCGTCGGCCACGAGGCCTCGGTGAGCCTGAGCTCGCCCTGGTCGACCAGGTAGCGGCCCACCGACCTGTACGGCTGCTCGTTGTTGCCGGCAAAGGCCAGGCGCACCACGCGGTCGCTGCCGTCGGGCTCGACGATGCGCAGCCGGCCCGAGCCCTGCACCTGCAGCACCAGCGCGTCGAGCGGGTCGGCCACCCAGGCGATCTCGCGGCCGCGCACGGAGGCCTGCGCGTCGGGCAGGGTGTCGATCTCCTGGCGCGTGTACGTGGGCTTGTGCGGGATGAAGCCGGCCGGTGGCCCCCACAGTGGCGTGCGGAAGGCGCCGCCGGGCTTGCGGCGCGCCTCCACCAGCGGCTCGAAGTAGCCGGTGGCCAGTCCGGTGGCATCGCCCTCGGCCGACTCGAGGCGGAACACCTCCAGGCGCTGCTCCAGCCAGCGGCGCGCGTCGGCGTCGTCGCGCGGCAAGAAGCGCAGTGCCTCGCCGCACAGCGCGACCCAGCGCGGCGCGGGCACGCCGCAGCCCTGGCGCAGCGCGGGCCACAGCTCGGCGGTGCGGTCGTCGCGCCAGCCGGGCAGCTCGGCGAACGCGGCGGGCACCCAGCGCGCATGCGGGTGATCGGGCTCGCCGGCCAGTGGCGGCAAGGGCGGCAGCGGGCGCGCGGCGGGGGGCGTCGGCACGGGCGTCGGGGCCACGCCGCCGGGCATCCGCGACTCGACGGGCGCGTTGACGTGGGGGGCGTAAGACGCGCAGGCTGCCAGCGTCCCTAGAATCGACGCCTGGGCCACCACTGCGAAACGGGATCTCATGGGCTGGATTGTGTTCGAGGCGCTGCTGGCGCTGGCCGTGATGCTGGCCGTGGTGTGGTGGACGTTCCGCGGCCGGGCCGACGTCGCCGAGGCGGACGCCGACGCGCCCGGCGACGAGCGCTGAAGCCGCGCAGGATCAGTGCAGCGCTTGCGCGATGGCCAGCGGGAACGACTCGATGGCCGCCTCGAAGGCCTCGGCCGCGTCGGTCATGCAGAACAGCTCGCCCCGCATGCTGCCGCGCGGCGTGGCGATGCGCGTCCAGCTGGTGTACTCGAACTGCTCGCCGGGTCGCAGCAGCGGCTGCTGCCCCACCACGCCCAGGCCGCGCACCTCTTCCACCTGGCCGCTGCCATGGGTGATCACCCAGTGGCGGCCGATGACCTGCGCGGTCACCTCGCCGGTGTTGCGGATGGTGATGGTGTACGCGAAGGCGTAGGTGTCGTCGGCGCTGGACGACTGGTCGGGCAGGAATCGCGTGGCGACGCTGCAAGTGAGTTCGGGACGTGGCATCGCCGCATTTTGATGCAAAACGGGAGCCCCCTCGCTCCTCCCGTCGCTGCCCCCCGAGGGGGAGCCCGGATCGGCTCGGGTGCGACCCTCGCTTCCCGGGGGCGCCCCCTCGCTCCTCCCGTCGCTGCCGCCGCCCGAGCGGGTCCGCGATGAGCGATGCGCGCTGCTCACCTAAAATCCAGTGAAATCCCTGATCGGCCCCGCATGAAGCCCACCTATCGCATCGCCCCGTCCATCCTGTCCGCCGACTTCGCTCGCCTGGGCCAGGAATTCGCCGACGTGATCGCGGCCGGCGCCGACTGGGTCCACTTCGACGTGATGGACAACCACTACGTGCCGAACCTCAGCTTCGGCCCGATGATCTGCCAGGCGCTGAAGAAGCACGCGGTGCGCGCCGACGGCACGCCGGTGCCCATCGACGTGCACCTGATGATCTCTCCGGTCGACTCCCTGGCGCAGCAGTTCGCCAAGGCCGGCGCCGATCTCATCAGCTTCCACCCGGACGCCAGCACGCACGTCGACCGCACGCTGCAGCTGATCAAGGCCGAGGGCTGCAAGGCCGGCCTCGTATTCAATCCGGCCGCCCCCATCGACATCCTGGAATGGGTCATCGACAAGGTCGACCTCGTGCTGGTGATGAGCGTCAACCCCGGCTTCGGCGGCCAGAGCTTCATCCCGAGCGCGCTGCGCAAGATCGAGAAGCTGCGCAAGGTGATCGACGCTTCCGGCCGGGACATCCGCCTCGAGGTGGACGGCGGCATCAAGGCCGACAACATCCGCGCCGCGGCCGACGCCGGCGCCGACACGTTCGTGGCCGGCAGCGCCATCTTCGGCCAGGAGGACTACGCCACGGCCATCGCGGAGATGCGCGCCGAGCTGGCGCGATAGGCAGCTTGTCATCCTGCGACTGCGCGCAGGATGACCTTCCGGATGGAAGACGGCCCAGGCAGCATGCCAGGCCGACTGCAAGGTTTGCCGACGCGCAATGTCCCCTGCTGACACCATGGTCGCGCGGCAGGGAGTCACGGCAGGGCTCGACGTTTGCCCCTAGCATGGCCGTCCGGTCTCGCGGCCGGCGGCGGCGCCCGTCAGCGCCGTTCGTTCCCAGCGCTCTCCCGCGGCTCCCGTCGCGCCTCACCCGCCTTGCCACGATGACGCCTTCGATCGATGCCTATCGTCAGGTGCGAACTGCCACGCTACGCCTGGTCGACGACCTGCACGACGCCGACCTGACGCCGCAGTCGGCCGAGTTCGCCAGCCCGGGCAAGTGGCACCTCGCCCACACCACCTGGTTCTTCGAGCAGTTCATCCTGGCGGCGCACGGCACTGGCTACCGCCGCTTCGACGAACGCTTCGGCTTCCTGTTCAACTCGTACTACAACGCCGTCGGCGCGCGCCACGATCGCCCGCGCCGTGGGCTGCTGACGCGGCCGACGCTGGCCGACGTGCTGGCGTTCCGCGCCCACGTCGACCACGCGATGGCCGACGTGCTGGGCGGCCGCGTGTCGGACGACGTCGGCGCGCTGGTGGAGCTGGGCCTGCACCACGAGCAGCAGCACCAGGAGCTGATCCTCACCGACCTGCTGCACCTGTTCGCGCAAAACCCGCTGCGGCCCGCGGTGCGCGGCGGCGTGGCGCCGCCGGCGGCGCTCGCCGAGTCGGCGGCGTCCGCGCCCGAGTGGATCGCGTTCGATGCCGGCCAGGGGGAGACGGGGCACCACGGCGCGGCCTTCGCCTTCGACAACGAGTCGCCGCGCCATGCCGCCACGCTGCGGCCGTTCCGGCTCGCGTCGCGCGCGGTCACCAATCGCGAGTGGCAGGCCTTCATCGACGCCGGCGGCTACGCCGACGCGCAGCTGTGGCTGTCGGATGGCTGGGACACCGTGCAGGCGCAGCGCTGGCAGGCGCCGCTGTACTGGGAAGACGGCGCCCCGGGCTCGCCGCCGCAGCAGATGTCGCTGGACGGCCTGCGCGCGCGCGAGCCCGACGCGCCCGTCACGCACGTGAGCTTCTTCGAAGCCGACGCCTACGCGCGCTGGGCCGGCAAGCGCCTGCCCACCGAGTTCGAGTGGGAGCGCGCCGCGCGCGACGTGCCCATCGAGGGCAACTTCGTCGAGCAGGGCCTGTGGCGCGCGGCGCCGGCCAGTGGCCGAGGCCTGCAGCAGATGTTCGGCGACGTGTGGGAGTGGACGTCCAGTCCCTATGTGGGCTATCCCGGATTCCGCACCGCGCCGGGCGCGGTGGGCGAATACAACGGCAAGTTCATGAACGGCCAGTACGTGCTGCGCGGAGGCTCATGCGCCTCGCCGCGCAACCACCTGCGGGCCAGCTATCGCAATTTCTTTCAACCCGGGCAGCGCTGGCAGTTCAGCGGGCTGCGCCTCGCGGAGGATGCATGAAACCAGACACCCAGTGGTCGAACGCCGAACGGCCGGCCGAGCTGTCCACGCGCTACAACGTCACGCCGCTGACGCCGGCCTATCGCGTCGATCCACAGTTCGAGTCCGACGTGCTCGACGGGCTCGATGACGACCAGAAGCACATTCCCAGCATCTGGCTCTACGACCGTCGCGGCTCCGAGATCTTCGAGGAGATCACCGAGGTTGCCGAGTACTACCCCACGCGCACCGAGACGCGCCTGCTCGCCGGCCTCGCGCCGGAGCTGGAAAGCGAGATCGGCGGCGTCCACAGCCTGGTGGAGATCGGCAGCGGCTCCAGCCGCAAGACGCGCCTGCTGCTGGCGGCCATGGGCTCGCTCGTGCGCTACGTGCCGGTGGACATCTCGGCCGACTTCCTTCGCGACGCCGCTGCCGGCCTGGCGCGCGACTTCCCCCGCCTGGCGGTGCAGCCGGTGGTGGCCGACTTCACACAGCCCTTCGCGCTCCCGTCGGTCGACCGAGCGGCGGGCGACAGCGCCGGCAACCTGGGATTCTTCCCGGGCTCGACCATCGGCAACTTCACGCCCGACGCGGCCGTCGACCTGATGACCCAGCTGGGGCGCACGCTGGGCCCGCGCTCGCGCCTGCTGATCGGCGTGGACACCACGCAGGATCCGGCGCTGCTGATCCCCGCCTACGACGACGCCGCCGGCGTGACGGCGGCGTTCAACCTCAACCTGCTCGACCGCATCAACCGCGAGCTGGACGGCAACTTCGACCGTCGCGACTTCCGCCACCAGGCCCGCCACGACCCGCAGCACGGCCGCATCGAGATGCATCTGGTGAGCCAGCGCGCCCACGAGGTGCGGGTGCGCGGACGCACGTTCGCGTTCGCGCCGGGCGAAACCATCCACACCGAGAACTGCTACAAGTACTCGCCCAGCCAGTTCCTGCACATGGCCCACGCCGCGCAGTGGCGCCTCGAGCGCTCGTGGCAGGACGGCGGCCGCACGGGCTTCACCGTCTACCTGCTGCGGCGCGAGGCCTGACACCGCGCGCCGTAGTAACCCGTTACTACGGCTAACCGCTGGTTCCAGCAGGTCGGCGTGCCCGCTGGATGATCGTCCAGGCCGCGTTGTAAGGGCGCTCAAGAAGAGGGTTATGTGGCTTGACACGGCGTGGGCATCGGAGTGAACTGACCTGCACGCTGTCCTGGACAAGGCCCGGCCAATGAGCCGATGCCTGGATCGGGCGGCCCAGGGAGTGTCAAGCAGATGAGCGAACCAGAAGGTCTCGCGGCCGACGAAGCCGCACTGGGCCGGTTGATCGGCAGCCTGGCCGCGGGAGTCATCGTCCTGCAGGACGACCGCATCGCCTACGCCAACGCGCGTGCCGCGCGCATGCTCGGGCGCGAACCAGCCGCGCTGGTGGGCGCCGATCCGGCGTCGTTGGTGCCCGGCGACGAGCGCCAGCGTACCGCCGAAACGCTCGCGGCCATCGTGGCCGGCCGCATCGAGGAAGACTACAGCGAGTACCGGCTCACGCTGCCCGATGGGCGCGTGCGCCACCTGGCTGTGTCGTCCACGCGCACCGACTGGGTCGGTCGTCCGGCCATGCTGGGCGTGTTGCACGACATCTCGCGCCAGCGCGCCGCCATGGCCGCGCTGCGGGGCAGCGAGGAGCGCTACCGGACGATGATCGAGTCGCTCACCGAGGGCGTGATGATCTTCGACGACCAGGCGCGCCTGAAGGGCATCAACCCGGCCGCCGAACGCCTGCTCGAATCCACCTTCGACCAACTGCGCCGGAACCCGGTATCCGACTGGCAGCCGCTCGACCTGAACGGCGCCGTGCTGCCGGTCGACCAGATTCCCATCGCCGTCGTCCTGGCCACGGGCCAACCCGTGCGCCACGCGCTGCTGGGAATGCCCGTGGCTGATGGCATCCGCTGGCTCGACGTCAACTGCGAACCGGTGCGTGACGGCTCGGGCACCGTCACCGGGGGCCTGCTGTCGATGACCGACGTCACCGAGGCGCGTCGCGTGGAAGAGGCGCTGCGCGTGAGCGAGAGCACCAACCGCACGCTGATGGATGCGTTGGCCGACGGCGTGTTCGTGGCCCAGGACTTCCGTTTCGTCTACGCCAACCGGCTGCTGCTGGAGCGGCTGGGCTACACCCGCGAGGAGTTCAGCGGCCTGCCGTTCGAGCGCGTGGTCGCACCCGACCTGCTGCAGGTGTGGAACGACCGATTCCGCGGCCGCACGACCGCGGGGCCGGAGCCGCTGCACACTTACGAGGTGCGCTTCCTGTGCCACGACGGCAGCCTGGCCGAGTTCGAGCTGGTGGCCAATCGCACCGAGTACCAGGGCCGGCCCGCCGTGCTGGGCGTGCTGCGCGACATCGCGGAGCGCAAGCGTGCCGCCGCCGAACTCGAGCGCCATCGCGACCGCCTCGAGGAACTGGTGCACGACCGCACGCGCGAGCTCGAAGCCGCGGTGGCCGCGCGCATCGAGAGCGAGAACTTCGCGCAGACGATGACCGACCACCAGCCCACGCTGCTGGCCTACGTCGATCGCGACCGCAAGGTGCAGTTCGCCAACCGCGCGTGGCTCAACTGGTTCGGCAAGACGCGCGACGAGGTGCTGGGTCGCGACGGCCGCGAGTCGGTGGGCGACGTCCTGCTGCAGTCCAACGAGGAGGTCATCGACAAGGTGCTGCGCGGCGAGGCCATGGGCACGCCGGCCGAGATGCGCGGCGCCGAGAATCGCATCGGCAACTTCTGGATCTACCACCTGCCCGACGTCGTCGACGGCGACATCCGCGGCTACTTCTTCATCGCCACCGATGTCACCGAGATGCGCCGCAGCGAACGCCGCCTGCAGGAGCTCAACAGCAAGCTGATCCAGGCCGAGTCGTTCACGCGCGGCATCGCCGACAACCTGCCGGTGCGCGTGGCCTACTGGGACAGTGACCAGCGCTGCCGTTTCGCCAACCGCGTGTATTGCGACTGGTTCGGCAAGTCGCTCGACCAGGTGCTGGGCAAGACGACCACCGAGATCTTCGGCGAGGATCGCTCGCCCGAGCGGCTGACGCATTCGCAGGGGGCGCTGCAGGGCGTGCCGCAGAAGTTCGAGAGCGAGGAGGTGAGCGCCGACGGCCGCTTCGGCATCTGGGAGGTGCAATACATCCCCGATGTGCTGCGCGGTGGCGTGCGCGGCTTCTTCGTGCTGGCCTCCGACATCACCATCACCAAGCGCACGCAGGCCGACCTGGAGACCCTCAACCTGGAGCTGGTGGCCGCGCGCGACGTGGCCGAGGACGCGGCGCAGGCCAAGTCGGCCTTCCTCGCCAACATGAGCCACGTGATCCGCACGCCGATGAACGTGATCATCGGACTCACGCACCTGATGCTGCGCGACGAGCACGAGCCGGTCACGGCCGACCGCCTGGCCAAGGTGGGCGACGCGGCGATGCATCTGCTCGACATCATCAACGACATCCTCGACCTGTCCAAGATCGACGCGGGCAAGCTGGTGCTGGCGCCGGTCGACTTCACCGTGGACGCGCTGCTGGCGCGCGCCACGGCGCTGGTCACGGACGGCGCGCGCCGCAAGGGCCTGGCGCTGACGGTGGATCGCGGCGACCTGCCGCAGGCCTTGCGCGGCGACGCGCTGCGGCTGTCGCAGGTTCTCGTGAACCTGCTGAGCAACGCGGTGAAGTTCACGTCGCGCGGCAGCGTGGTGCTGCGCTGCGACGTCCTGTCGCGCGCGGGCAGCGAGTGGACGATCCGGTTTTCCGTGCGCGACACCGGCGTGGGCATCTCGCCGGAGTCGCAGGAGCGCCTGTTCAGCCCGTTCGAGCAGGCCGACGGCTCCACCACGCGCCGCTTCGGAGGCACCGGACTGGGGCTGTCGATCGCGCGCGAGCTGGTGCAGTTGATGGGCGGCACGGTGGGCGTGGAGAGCGCGCCCGGACGCGGTAGCGAGTTCTGGTTCACGGCCAGGCTGCATACCTCGGGCACGCACGAGCAGGCCATGCCCACGCCGCACCAGGCCGTGGCGGCCAGCCGCGGCGTGGAGCAGACGCTCAAGGAGCGCCATCGCGGCGCGCGCGTGCTGATCGCCGACGACAACCGCATCAACCAGGAGCTCGCCACCGAGCTGCTGCGCCTGGTCGACCTGCAGGTGGAGGTGGCCGACAACGGCCGCATCGCGGTCGACATGGCGCGCCGCGGCGGCTTCGATCTCGTGCTGATGGACATGCAGATGCCCGAGATGGACGGCCTGGAGGCCACGCGTCTCATCCGCACGGTGCCCGAGCTCGACTCCACCCCCATCGTCGCCATGACGGCCAGCGCCTTCGGCGCCGATCGCGACGCCTGCCTGGCGGCCGGCATGAACGACCACATCGGCAAGCCGGTGAATCCGGCCACGCTCTACGAGAAGCTGCTGCGCTGGCTGGACGAGTCGCGCAAGGCGCCGCGGCCCGCCCCGGTGGACGCCCCGGCAGCGCCCGCGTCCGCGTCGGCGCCGCTGGAGACCGCCGTCCTGGCCGACATCGAGGCGCTGGACGTCGTGCGCGGCATGAGCCTGTTCGCCGGCCAGCGCGCGTTGTACATGCAGGCCCTCGGCTACTTCGTCGACCTGTACGGCGACGGCCTGGCGGCGGTCGACAAGTACATCGCCGGGGCGGACGGGGCCACGCGCGAGGCCGCGGGCCGCGAGATCCACTCGATGGGGGGCGCCGCGGCGGCCCTGGGCGCCATCGAGCTCGAGAACGCCGCGCACCACATCGACACGATGGTGCGCGGGGACCGCGCGAAGCAGTCCAGCGACGAACAGCTGCGCACCGAACTCGAGCTGCTGCGCGACGACCTGGCCGACCTGGTGAAGCGGCTCGGCAAGGCGCTGGGGCGTACGTCTACCTGAGCGGGATCGGCGTGCCGCGGTCCACGGCCACGGCCGTGACCGCGTTCTGCGGCGAGCCGTCCACGAGGCGATCCGAGTACGTCAGATACACCAGCGTGTTGCGCGTGCGATCCACCATGCGCACGATGCGCAGGCGCTTGAACAGGATGCTCAGGCGTTCGCTGAACACCTCCTCCTGCTGGCGCAGCGGCTCCCTGACCGAGATCGGCCCCACCTGGCGGCAGGCGATGGACGCGTCGGACTTGTCCTCGGCGATGCCCAGCGCGCCCTTGATGCCGCCGGTCTTGGCATGCGACACGTAGCAGGTGACGCCCACCACCTTCGGATCGTCGTACGCGTCGACGACGATCTTGTGGTCGGGACCGATCCACTGGAAGGCGGTGTCGACGTCGCCGATGGGCTCGGCGTGGGCGATGCAGGCGAACGCCAGCCCGAACGCGAGGGACAGGTGGCGGAAGAGGGCGGACGGGCGCATGCGGTTCCTCGATGTGGAAGGGGATGGCTCGCACTCTATCCGCAGGCGGGGCGGACGAAATCGCCCACAATGGCGCGATGACACAGAAGCCCCTGGATCTGTCCGCGCTGGACGCCGCCATCGTCGACCTGGACGGCACCCTGGTCGACACCGTCGGCGACTTCGAGCAGGCGCTGGCCCGCACGCTCGCCGACCTCGGCCTGGCGCCCGTCGATCGCGCGTTCATCGCGCGCACCGTGGGCCGCGGCAGCATGCATCTGCTCACGCAGACGCTCGCGCACGCGGGCGGCGCGCCCGACCTGCTCGCGCAGGCGTGGACGCGCTACCAGCGCCACTACGCCGACGTGAACGGCCGGCATGCCGACGTCTACCCGGGCGTGCACGAGGGCCTGGCGGCGATGCGCCAGCGCGGCTGGAGGCTGGCGTGCGTCACCAACAAGCCGCGTGCGTTCGCGTTGACGCTGCTGGAGGCCAAGGGCTTGCTGCCGCTGTTCGAGCACATGTTCGGCGGCGATTCGTTCGAGCGCCAGAAGCCCGATCCGCTACCGCTGCTCAAGACCTGCGAGGCGTTGGGCACCCGCCCGGCGCGCACGCTGATGGTGGGCGACTCGCGCAACGACTGCGACGCCGCGCGCGCTGCCGGCTGCCCGGTGGTGCTGGTGGGATACGGCTACAACCATGGCGAGCCGGTGGCCGACGCGCACCCTGATCGGGTGATCGAGCGGCTCGACGCGTTGACCTGACGCGACTCAGAGGTCGAGGTTGAACGCCAGTGCGACCGCGGCGGTGTGGCCCTTGGGCGTCGACTTGAAGCGCCACTGCTTGACGGCGTCCATGGCGGCCGTGTTCAGGCCGGCGTTGGTGGTCTTGACCACCGTCACGGAGTCGACGACGCCGTCCGGGTTGACCTCGAACTTGACCTCGACCTCGCCCTTGCGCAGGCGGCGCATGGTGGACACGGGGAACTGCGGATCGGCCGACTTGACCATGATCAGGCCCGGGTCCGGCTCCTCCTCCACCGGCGGCAGGTCGATCTGCGGCGTGGTGGCGGCGGGGGCGGCGAGTCCGGCGGCGACGCCGGCCGACGAGACGCCGGCGTCGAGGCCGGCCGTGGTCATCGCGCTGGTGTTGCCGTTGCCGGCGGCCAGCGAAGGCGCGATCGCGGCCGACGCGGCGGCCACGACCGACGCCGGCGTGGCGTTGGCGATGTCGGCCGTGTTGGCCGCGACCACGGTGGCCGCGGGCGTGGCGGAGGCCACCTTGACGCGTTCGGGCGCGGGCGCCTTGGCCTGCGGTGCGGGCGCCGCTGCCGGCGCGGCCGCCACGGGCTTGGGGGCGGCCGGCGTCTTGGGCGCCGGAGTGGCGGAGAGGACGCGGATCCAGTACATGGTCCGGTCGGTCTCCTTCTGCGCCCGCTCGGCGGCGGCGGAGGCGGCGGCCGACGGTGCCATCACCTGGGCCATCGCCCCCGAGCATGCAGCAATGCCGCACAGCATCAGGACGCAGCGCGCGATGATTCTCGAATCAGTCATGGCGGTCGTGCTCAAGTGACACGTTGAAGGCGCAGATCGGGAGCTTTGGGGCTCCGTCTTGCGTGGGGAAACCAGGTGACTTTGCGTCCCAACGACGACAACGCAACGTTGTAGCGAAGTTTAGCGACAAGCAACCGCATGCAAGGCGTATGCCGGGAAAAAGGGATTGCCAAAGCCCGCGGAATGCGCATTCCGTCACTTCACGGTGGCCGGCGCTTTCGCCAAGTCCGAAGGCAGCCGGTTCGAGCCGCGTCGACTTCGCGCTTTCGACTCGGCGAACGCATCGGCTAAACTGACTCGCATGTCCGAAGGCCTCTTTTCCTCCTGCACCGCCGCGAAAGCGTGCGCGGTGCGGTCGCACGACCAGGGAGCCTGGGTCTGGCGACGCCGTTCGTGACGAACGCGCGCGCCTGCCGCCGCTGACACGGCCGCCACGGGCACCGTCGCGGTGCGCCGGTGCCGCACGGCGGTGGCGCGAGCCCCGCGCGTGCACCAGGGACGACGCCCGACACGGCGTCGCCGAGAATCTTTGCCGGGGCGCAGCCCTCATCCGACGTCGACGTCGCTGCGTCCCCGGCCACCGGAGTCTTCCAACGTGATCACCGAACTCGAATTCAAGAGCCTCGCCGCCCAGGGCTTCAATCGCATCCCGCTGATCTTCGAGGCGTTCGCCGACCTCGAGACGCCCCTGTCGCTGTACCTCAAGCTGGCAGGTGGACAGCCGCAGAGCTTCCTGCTCGAATCCGTCGTGGGCGGCGAGCGCTTTGGCCGCTATTCGTTCATCGGGCTGCCGGCCCGCACCCGCGTGCAGAGCACGGGCACGCTCACCGAGGTGATCACCGACGGCGAGGTGGTGGAAACGCACGCCGGCAACCCGCTCGATTTCATCGAGGCGTTCCAGAAGCGTTTCAAGGTGGCGCTGCGGCCCGGCCTGCCGCGCTTCTGCGGCGGCCTCGCCGGCTACTTCGGCTACGACGCCGTGCGCTACATCGAGCCCAAGCTGGCCGGCACCACCAAGCCGGGCGGCCTCGACACGCCCGACATCCTGCTGCTGCAGACCGAGGAGCTGGCGGTCATCGACAACCTGTCGGGGCGCCTGTACCTGATCGTCTACATCGACCCGTCGCGCACCGACTCGTTCTTCGCCGCGAAGAAGCGCCTGGGCGAACTGTCGGACAAGCTGCGCTATTCCGTGACGGCCCCGGCGGTCAGGCGCGGTCCGTCGTACGCGGTGCAACGCGAGTTCTCCAAGGAGGCCTACATCGAGGCCGTGCTCAAGGCCAAGGAGTACATCGCCGCCGGCGACATGATGCAGGTGCAGGTGGGCCAGCGGCTGCAGAAGCGCTACACCGAATCGCCGCTGAGCCTGTACCGCGCGCTGCGCTCGCTCAACCCGTCGCCCTACATGTACTTCTACGACATGGGCACCTTCCAGATCGTGGGCGCGTCGCCCGAGATCCTGGTGCGCCACGAGCGCGTGGCCGAGGGCGAGAAGATCACGATCCGCCCGCTGGCCGGCACGCGTCCGCGCGGCGCGACGCCCGAGGCCGACGTGGCCATCGAGAAGGAGCTGCTGGAGGACCCGAAGGAGCGCGCGGAGCACCTGATGCTGATCGACCTGGCGCGCAACGACATCGGCCGCATCACCCAGACGGGCAGCGTCAAGGTGACCGACGCGTTCGTCGTCGAGCGCTACTCCCACGTGATGCACATCGTCAGCAACGTGGAAGGCCTGCTCAAGCCGGGGCTCACCAACATGGACGTGCTGCGCGCCACCTTTCCGGCCGGCACGCTCAGCGGCGCGCCCAAGATCCGCGCGATGGAGATCATCGACGAGCTCGAGCCCGTCAAGCGCGGCATCTACGGCGGGGCCTGCGGCTACCTGAGCTTCGCGGGCGACATGGACGTGGCCATCGCGATTCGCACGGGAATCGTGCAAAACAACACGCTCTACGTGCAGGCCGCGGCCGGCGTCGTGGCAGATTCGATTCCCGAGATGGAGTGGAAGGAAACCGAGCACAAGGCGCGGGCGCTGATTCGCGCGGCTGAACTCGTGGAAGAAGGGTT
>JBBQYL010000092.1:0-18469 GCA_038208735.1 Burkholderiales bacterium | reverse complement strand
CGTCCTCGTTGGCCACCAGGCCGTCGTAGCGCGTGCTGACGGCGCGCAGTTGGAGAAGGCTGCTCACAGCGGGGCTCCCGTCGATTCGTGCGAAGGCGCGGCGAGCGCGGACGTGGCCTGCGCCGCGGCGTGCGCCTCCTGGGCGCTGGCGCCGTCGCGACGGGCCTGGCGGCTCGCCGCGCGCTCCTTGAACCAGCCCAGGATGCCGCTCGGATAGAACACCGCCACGACCACGATCAGGCCGGCGTAGATCACGGTGTCGGTGCCGCGGCCCGAGCCGCCGAAGCTGGCGCGCGACAGCTCCTCGATCACGGTCAGCACGACCGAGCCGATGACCGGCCCGAACAGCGTGCCGACGCCGCCGAGGATGGAGACCAGCGCCATCTTGATCGACAGCGCGGTCGACAGCACCGAGCCGGGATCGATGTAGAGCTCCTTCTGCGCGTACAGGCTGCCGCCGATGGCCGTGAAGAAGGCACTCAGGCTCAGCGCCACCTGCTTGTAGCGGGCGATGTCGATGCCGATGCTGCGCGCGGCGTCCGGCTCGTCCTTGATGGCGCGGAAGTAGAAGCCGAGAAAGCTGCGCTCCACCGCCCAGGTGGCCAGCAGCGTGAGCGCGAGCAGCGCCAGCGCGAGCCAGTAGTACGACACCTTGTCGGAGAACACCATGGCGCCCAGGCCCTGCTTGTCCATCGGAATGGACAGGCCCACCGCGGAGCCGGCGTATTCCCAGTTGGTGACGACGATCTGCACGATCTCGGCCACGGCGATCGTCGCCATCGTGAAGTAGTGGCCCTTCAGGCGGAAGCACGACCCGCCGAACACCGCGCTCAGCAGCGCCGCCACCACGCCGCCGGCCAGCATGCCCAGCCACGGGTTCCAGCCGAAGTTGATCAGCAGCAGCGTCGACGTGTACGCGCCGATGCCGTAGAACGCGGCGTGGCCCAGCGAGGCCTGGCCGGCATAGCCGCCCACCAGGTTCCAGGCGGCGCCCGCCTGCGCGGCCATCAACGCGAGCACGGCCAGGTTGATCCAGTAGGCATCCTTCACGCAGAAGGGCAATGCGAGGGCGACGACGCCGCTCGCGGCCAGGACGACGGTGGCGCGCTTCATTGCGTCTTCCCCATGAGGCCTTGCGGGCGGAACATCAGCACCGCCAGGAACAGCGCGAGCACGATGGCCATCTTGTACTGCGGCCCGAGCAGCAGGCCGCCCATGACCTCGATCACGCCGACGAGGATACCGGCCCAGAACGCGCCGGCCACGCTGCCGAAGCCGCCGAGGTTGACCACGACGAAGGCGATCAGGATGAAGTTGGCGCCGACCTCCGGGAAGATCGGGAAGAACGTGGACAGCAGCGCTCCCGCCGCGCCGGCACAGGCCGCGCCGATGCCCCAGGCGAGCGCGAACATCCTGTGCGAGTCGATGCCCATCAGGCGCGCGGCTTCCTTGTCGGAGGCCGTGGCCTCCAGCGCCGAGCCGAGCTTGGTGCGATGCAGGAAGAACCACACGACGGACGTGACCACGATGGCGCCGACGCCCGCCACCACCTGCGGCCGGCCGATCTGGAAGTTGGCCAGGTGCACGCTGCCGCTCACCAGCGAGTTCTCGATCGTGCGGTAGTCGGGCTTCCAGAAGAACTGCGCCAGGCCGCGCAGCAGCAGCATCAGGCCGAAGGTGGTGAAGATCTGGCTCAGCGGCGGCGCGTCGATGATGCGCCGGATGACCAGCTTGTAGAGCAGCACGCCGAAGGCGAACAGCATCAGCACCGTGAGCGGCAGCGTGACGAGCGGGTCGAGCGCGAACACCGCGAACATCCAGAAGCTGGCGTACATGCCCAGCATCAGGAACTCGCCGTGTGCGAAGTTCACGATGTCCATCACGCCGAAGATCATCGTCAGGCCGATCGCGACGAGGGCGTAGATCAGGCCGATCAACACGCCCGAGGCGAGGGTCTGCAACAGCAGCTCTGCAGTCATCTGGTGGTCCGTGCGGGGTTCGTCGTGGTGCCTACTTGCGCGCGTCCCACCTGGGCATCGGCCACACCACCTCGTGCGACGCGAGGTCGAACGGCCAGATGGTGGTGTACTTGCCCTCGCGCACCTGCACGAGGATGCCGGCGCCCAGCGTGTTCTGGCCGGTCTCGTCGAACTTCACGCCCTTCCACGGCATGATCAACGCGGAGGCCGGGAGGTTGGTGGCGGCCAGCGCCTTGCGGATCGCCTCCGGGTCGGTGCTGCCGGCGCGGTTGATGGCGTCGGCCAGCACCATCAGGCCGGTGAAGCTGCGCGCCGAGTTGCCCGTGAAGTCGATCTTGTAGCGGGCCTTGAACAGCTCGTCCACCTTCTTGATGATGGGCTTCTTGTCGCCGATGTCCAGCGCCCAGACCTCGCGCGAGATGACGTATTCGGCGTCCTTGCCCAGCGTCTTGATGAACTCGGTGTCGGCGAACCCGGCATCGTTGGCGATGAGCATGTCGGGGAGGTAGCCGAGCTCCTTGTACGTCTTCATCGACAGGATCGCCTCGGAGTACGACGACTGCAGCAGCACGGTGGGGTTGGCGGCCTTGAGCGTCTGCACCTCGGAGGTGAGCTGCGTGGTCTTGGCGGGGTAGCTCACCTGCTTGACCACGTTGTAGCCCTGGGCCGTGGCGTATTTCAGCTGCAGCTTGGCGGCCTCGTTGCCGAACAGCGTGTTCTCGGACAGCGTGGCGACGCTGGCGATCTTCATGTGCTTGGCCTGCTCCACGTCATGCATGAACTCGACCGCGTTCTTGACGAACAGCTCGTCGTGCGGCGTGGTGCGGAAGAAGTACTTGAAGTTGCGTTGCGTCAACGTGGCCGACGACGACTCGGCGTTGAGGAACGGGATCCTGTCGCGCTCGGCCACCTGGCTGGCCGTTTGCGTGACGTTGGAGTTGTAGGCGCCCATCAGCGCGACCACGTGCTCCTGGCTGATCAGCCGCTCGGCCTCGGTGGCGCCCACCTGCGGGTTGCCCTGGTGGTCGGCGAACACCAGCTTGATCTTGGCGCCCTTCAGTCCGGTGAGGCCGCCGCCGGCCGCGAACGGCAGCTCGGGCACGCCCTTCAGGCCGTTGTTGATGATGTCCTCGGCGAACTCCAGCGCGTCGCGCATCTCGGCGCCGCTGGAGGCGAGCGCGCCGGTCAGCGGATAGATCACGCCGATCTTGATCTCCTGCTGCGCCTGCGCGCTGGCGGTGAACGCGACGGCGATGGCCGCGGCGACGAGCTTGAGGTTCCAGGGGGTGTTCATCGGCATCTCGCGAAGTGAGGACAGGACGGGGAGGAATGGGCTGATTGTGAAAAGGGTGGCCGGCCCGGGCAAGCGCAAATATTTTCTCTCAGCTCATCGAGTTTTCTTGTGAGCCGGCTTGGTGCCGGCGCGCGCCTTCTTGGGGTTTCCACCGAACGCGTCGATGAACTTCAGGGCGTCCTGGATCACCGAGTGCAGCGACGACGACCCGGGGTCGTAGCGATAGCTGGCCTGCACCGGCAGCGGCGAGAGCGCGGTCTCGCAGGGCAGGATCGCGATCTCGTGCTGGCGCATCAGCGCATTGGCCGCGACGATGGGCAAGGTGGCGATGCCGAAGCCGCTCTCGATCAGATGCACCATGGCGGGGATCGACGAGATGGTGTGCAGGCGGGGCGGCTCCAGGCCCTCGCCGCGGAGCTGCTCCAGCAGCGCCAGATGGGGTTGCGACCCGCGCTGGAACGTCATCATCTCGTTGGAGACGATCTCCGCCAGCGTGTATGGCGCGCGACGTTTCATGGGCTTGGCGCCGACGAACACCATCTCCATGGTGGGCAGCGGCCGCGTGCGGATATCGGGCGCCGAGATCGACTGCGCCGCGAACACGAGGTCCAGCGTGCCGCGCTTGACCGCCTCCACCAGCACCGGCGTGATTTCCACCGTCAGCTCCAGCTGCAGGTTGGGGTGCACGCTGCGCAGGTGCTTCAGCAACGGAATGAGCCAGGTGTGCAGCACCGACTCGATGGCGCCGACGCGCAGCAGGTGCACGCCGGCCTCCTCCGTGCCCAGCTCGTCGCGCAGCTGCCGGTGCAGCGTCATCAGCCGCTCGGCGTAGTTCAGGAATCGCACGCCGGCGTTGGTCAGCGCGAACTGCTGGCGGTCGCGCCGGTCGACCAGCAGGATGCCCAGTTCTTCCTCCAGCGCCGAGACGCGGCTGGAGATGGCCGACTGCGTCATGAACAGCTTCTCGGCCGCGCGCGTCATGCTCTTGAGCGTGGCGACCCAGTAGAACGCCTCTACAAACCGCTGATTCATCCTGCGTCCGGAGTTCGGCCGCGCCGAGCGGCGCGCTGACCGTCGCGTGCGACTTTAACCCTGCGCGAGCGGCTTCATCCGCGCCGTGCGTCCCGCGCTGGCGATCAGTGCTCGCGCCCGGCGTTCTCTCTTGCGTCGACGCGCACCTGCACCGCGGTGCGCAGCGCCTGGCGGATGCCCGCCACCTGCATGGCCAGCGGCATCGACGGCACGTCGACGCGCCCGGCCACCTGCCCAGGCGTGTACGGCACGTGCACGAACCCGGCGCGGGCCCGCGCGAGGCCGGGCCGCGTCGCGACGCGGTGCATCAGCGCATAGAAGACATGGTTGCAGACGAAGGTGCCCGCGGTGTTGGACACCGACGCGGCCGCGCCGGCCTCGCGCACGTCGCGCGCGATGGCCTTGATGGGCAGGGTGGAGAAGTACGCGGCCGGGCCGCCGGCCTCGATCGCCATGTCGATGGGCTGGCGACCGCGGTTGTCGGGAATGCGCGCGTCGTCGACGTTGACGGCCACGCGTTCGATGGAGATCTCGGGACGGCCGCCGGCCTGGCCCAGGCACAGCACGATGCGGGGCGCGTGCGCCTCGATGGCCGCGTCGAGCGCCGCCAGGGCGTCGCCGAAGGCGCACGGCAGCAGCGCTGCGTGCACCACGTGGCCTTCGCAGTTCCAGCCGTCGAGCGCGCGCGCGATCTCCCACGACGGATTGACGGACTCGCCCCCGAAGGGCTCGAAACCGGTCAGCAGGATGCAGGGGGCGGGAGTCGTCATGGGTGGGTGGCGGCAGGAGGACGCATTGTGCGCGGGCGGCGCGGCCTGTGTCGATTCCTGGACATCTCTCCAGAAAGTCGCGGGCGGGCGGTCCGCGCGCATTCAGATCCGGACGGTCTGGCCGATATGCCGGGGTGCAGTCCCTCGCTGTCGCCAAAATGACCCATTCGCTTCCCGCCGCACGCTCTTCGCGTCCACCGCTGGCCACCTGGCTGTTCGTCAGCGTGCTGGGCGCGACGATGGCCGCGGTGCTCACCTGCACGCTGGTGATCGACCGCTTCGTCCACGACGAGGCGAGCCGGGCGGCGTCGCAATACCTCCAGGCCCATGCCGACTCGCTGCGCGACGCGCTCGACCGTGGCATGGCGCAGAACTACGAGCAGGTGCGCGCGCTGGGCCAGCTCGACCAGGTGGCCACGAGCACCGATCCCGCGGTCACGCGGCGCGCGCTCGAGCAGATGCATGCCAGCTTTCCGCAATACGCGTGGTTGGGATTCGCCGGACGTGACGGCAAGGTGATCGCCTCCATCGACGGCCTGCTGCAGGGCGCGAGCGTCTCGGCGCGGCCGTGGTTCTCGGGCGCGCAGCACGGCATGTTCGTGGGCGACGTGCACCGTGCGCTGCTGCTGGAGCAGCTGCTGCCGGCGCAGGCCGAGCCCTGGCGCTTCGTCGACATCGCCACACCGGTCTACGCGGACGACGGCAGCCTGCGCGGCGTGCTGGGCGCGCACCTGAGCTGGAGCTGGGCCGCCGGCATCAAGCACGACCTGGTCGACGCCACGTTGGCACAGCACCAGGCCGAGGCCTTCATCGTGGGCACCGACGGCATCGTGTTGCTGGGCTCCCCCGAACTCCAGGGCAAGAAGCTGCCGGTGCTGCGCCAGGGCGATCTGTCGGTGGAGTCGCTAGCGCGGGGCGCCGGCCGGTTTCCGGGGCTCGGCTGGGACGTGGTGTTGCGCCAGCCCGAGAGCGTGGCCAGCGCACCGAGGCCGGCGAGGTGGCCTACGCCTTCCTGCACGACGTGTCGGCGCGCCTGCGCGCGGAACAGGAACGGGCCCGCAGCGAGCAGCGCCTGCGCACGATCACCGACAACCTGCCCGTGCTGATCTCCTACATCGACAAGGACGAGCGGTACCAGTTCTGCAACCGCACGTACGGCATGTGGATGGGCATCGACGCGGCCGGCATGATCGGGCGCAGCCTGGCCGAGGTGCTGGGTCCCGAGGAGTACGCGAAGCGCGACGTGCACCTGCGCCGGACGCTGGCGGGAGCGCGCGCCGACTTCGACATCGAGTCCACCTGGCTGGGCGTCCATCGTCATCTCCATGGCACCGACGTGCCCGACATCGTCGAAGGCCGCGTGGAGGGCATCTACGTGCTGGTGTCGGACGTCAGCGCCGAGAAGGCCGCCGAGACGAAACTGGCTCTGCAGGCGCGTACCGATTCGCTCACCGGGCTGGCCAACCGCCACGCGTTCAACGAGAAGCTGGCCGAGGCGCTGGCGCGCAGCCGGCGCACGGAGATGCCGATCGCGCTGTTCTTTCTCGACGCGGACAAGTTCAAGGGCATCAACGACACGCTGGGCCACGCCGCCGGCGACGCGGTGCTGAAGATCTTCGCGGAGCGCCTCGTGGCCAGCGTGCGCGAGACCGACACCGTGGCGCGCCTCGCCGGTGATGAGTTCGTCGTGATCCTGGAGAGCCTGCACACGCCGGCCGAGCCGCAGTTCATCGCGCGCAAGATCCTCGCCACGATGGGCCGTCCATTCGACGTGTCAGGCATCTCCCTGGACGTCACCACCAGCATCGGCATCGCGTGGCAGGCCGATGGCCGCCTCCAGCCGTCCGAGCTGCTGGCGTTGGCCGACAAGGCGCTGTACGAGGCCAAGGACGGCGGGCGCAACACGTTCCGGATCGCATCGGCCTGAGATGAAGAAGCGGCCTCGCGAAGCATCGCCAGGCCGCTTTCACACGCGCGACAACGAGCGCGTCAGGAGCTCGGCCCTTGAAGCGCGTTCAGTTTCCGTTCGGCAGGAAGTCCAGGGTGGACATCGTGATCATGACGTCGACGTCTTCGGGCTTGAACTCCATCGACTTCAGGCGCGCGAGCAGCTTCTGTTCCACTTCGGGATTCTTGAGCTCGCTGGACTTGATGTGACAGTCCGTGACGGCGCCGTTGGGGGCAATGGTGAACTCGACGACGACCTTGCCTTGAAGCGAGGCATCCTCGCGCAGCGCCCGGTTGTAGATCGCGTAGAGCGCGCCCTTGGCCCGCGCGACCGCCAGGATGAGTTCCTCCTGCGAGCGCGACACCTTGCCGCTGTTGCCCTTCTGGATCGAGGCGCCCTTGCCGCCGCCGGTGCCCATGCCATGGCCGCCGCTGCCGCTGATCTGGCCGCCCAGGCCCGGGCCGCCGCCACCGCCGCCACCGGCCGCGCCCAGGACGGCCGTGGTGGCGCGTCCGGCCAGGCCGCCGCCGCCGCTGTCGCGGCTGAAGCCGGCGGTGTTGATGCCGCCGCTGCCGCCCGCGGCGTTGGACGTGATCATGTTGCGATCGGGCAGGCCCTGCTCCTTGCCGGCGCCAACCCCCACGCCAATGCCGGAGCCCACGCCCGCACCCTTCTTGATGTCCTGGTTCAGCTGCACGGCCACCGGGGCGCCGTGGAGTTCGGGCGACTGGTCCTTCAGCGCGGCCAGCAGGCCGATGCCGGCCGCCTTGTTGCGCGCCGCCTCGCGGTCTTCACCCGGCGGCTTGCCCACGATCGGTTGGCGCGCCTCCACCACCGGACGCTCGCGCGGCACGGGCTTGGTGGGCAACGGCGCCGGCTCGCGCTTGTCGGCGGCGTCGGGTTTGGGCGGTTCCACCTTCTCCGCCTTGGGAGGAGGCGGAGGCGGCGGCGCGGGCTTGTCCAGCAGCAGCTTGGCGGCGATCGGCGGCAGCGACGGCGCCGCCGTGCGCTCGGGCTCGGGCAGCGTGATGAAAGGCAGCGCAATGCCGAACACGATCACGAAGCCCAGCAGCGCGAGGAACAACTTGCGGAAACGCTCCTCGTCGTCGTGGGCCAGCGCCCACGGCAACGTGGAGGTGCGGAAGGAGATGGCGGTCATGACTCAGCGCCGCGAACGGCCGTCCGGAGCAAGCTGACGCCCCCTTGGGGGGCAGCGACTGAAAGGAGCGTGGGGGTCATCACTCACTCCTTGCGATTCACGGCAAACGACACGTCGGTGTAGTCGGCCAGCGCCGCGGTGTACATCACCTTGCGCAGTAGTTGGTAGGGGATGTCCTTGTCGGCCATGATCGTCACCGCGTGCGCGTTCGACGCGTTGGCGGCCTGGGCCACCGGACGCGACGAGACGAGGTCGAGCTCGGACTTCAGGCCCGGGATGAGGTCTTCCGTGGCGGTGGCCAGCGGCGCGGAGTCGGCCACCTTGCGCCCGTCGACGGTGATCTCGGTCGCACTGACCACGACCACGAGCGTCTCCTTCGGATCCTTCTTGGCGATCGACTCCGGCAGGTGCACCGAGGTCGCGGGCAGCGTCTCGACGCCCGAGCTCGAAAGCAGGAAGAAGATCAGGATGGTGAACACGTCGATCAGCGACACGAGGTTCATGTCGAGGCCGCTGCCATGGCGGGCGTTGCGCGCGGTGCGTTTCTGGAGGGGGGTGAGCTTCATCACCGGCCCCGTTCAGTGACGCACCGGCGCATCGCCGATGGAGATGCCGGGGAACATCGGGATGTCTTTCACCTCGGTGCCCCCGTTGGCTGACTTGACGATGCTCATCGCGTCCATCACGTGGATCACGGTGTCGTACGGGATGTTCGGCTCGGGCAACAGCGACGCGGCCGTGACATCGGGAAACTTCTGCTTGACCACGAACAGGTCGGCGTTGAGCGTGGCGAGGTCGGGGCCCGTGGCGGTGTTGGGGATCGCCGGGAACAGCAGGCCGCCCACCTTGTCGCCCACCTCGATCTTGTCGTGGCGCACCACGACCTCGAGCTTCAGCGGGTTCTTGTCGAGGCCTTCCCAGTTGGCCGACTTGGCCGGCAACGTGAGGTCGACCACCGACATGTTCGAGAACACCGCCGTCGACAACAGGAACGGGATCAACACCACGATCAGGTTGATGAACGCGCTCACCTCGAGCGCCTCCGAACCCTTCTTCAGGCGTCTACGCGGCATGGCGGCACCCCCGTTGATTCGGGTGGTTGGAGCGGCTCATGTTCAGGCCGCCTTGTGTTCCGGAGCGAGACGCTGGACGAGGTTCAGGAAGCTGATCTTGGCGGCCTCCAGGCCGTCGACGATGTCGGTGGTGCGGGCCTGCAGGAACGAGTGGATCAGCAGGAACGGAATGGCCACCATCAGCGCGAACGCGGTGTTGTTCATGGCGATGGAGATGGACGCCGACAGCAGCGCCGCCTTCTCGGCCGGATTGACCTGCGACACGGCGGTGAACGCGTGGATCAGGCCGGTGATGGTGCCCAGCAGGCCCACCAGCGTGATGACGTTGGCGAACACGGCGATGTAGTGGGTGCGCTTCTCGAGGCGCGGCACGATCTCCATCATGCCTTCCTCCATCGCGGCGTCGATGTCGTCGCGGCGGCGCGACGACTGCAGGCGCGACAGGCCGTTGTGCACGATTTTGCCGATCGCCGAGTCGGACGACGCGGTCAGGCCCAGCACTTCCTTCCACTGGCCGCCTTGCAGCAGCGGCAGCACCTTCGACCAGTCCTTGCGGTTGGCCACGCGGGCCTTCTGCAGGAACACGAAGCGCTCGATGGCGATGGCGAGGCCGGTGGCCATGATGGCCAGGCTCGGGAAGATGAACAGACCACAGTCCTGGAAGAACTTGATGATCGACTCGATGGAATTCATCTGGAAATCTCCGGGGAACAGATTCGAAAAACGGGAAGGAAAGACGGGAATTAGGGAAAGATCAGGGGGCCGCGGGCGGCTCAGGCGGAGCGACCGCGGCCGCGTGCGCCTGTTCGAGCTTGTCGTAGCGCACCTGGCGCTTGAAGACGTCGCGATCGACCGGCGCCAGCGCCTCGTCGACCACGCTCACCGGCGGTCGGCCGGCCAGTTCGCCCGGCAGCGGCTTCTTCCAGGGAACGATATAGAGCACCTTCGGCAATTCTCGGTTGCCGATGATCTTGGTGGGGTCGATTTCGGCGCGATCCTGGCCGAACGCGGGGGCGACAAGGCAACTGATCGTAAGCAGCGCGGCGAGGCGACGGGTCATGATTTCTCCTTCGGCGCGGCGGCCGGGGCCGCCGTGGATGCCGCGGGCGCAGCGGCGCCGGCGGACTTTCTGTTTTTCACGTCGGCCACCCACTTCGTGACGACCGGATCGCCGCCCGGGGTCAGCGCGAGGTAGCGCGTGTAGAGCTCCAGCGCGCGGGCACTGTCGCCCAGGTACAGGTCGTCGAGCACGCCCAGGTTCAGCACCGCAGTGGTGTAGTTCGGATCGAGGGCCAGCGCGTGGTCGTAGGCGTCGCGCGCCTTGGTGAACTCGCCGCCCTGGCGGTACGCCAGGCCCAGCTGGTTCCAGGCGACGGCGAGGCCGGGGGCGAGCGTCGTCGCCTTCTCGAGCTCGGTGACGGCCTCGGGCAGGTGTCCCGCCTGGCGCGCCAGCAGGCCCAGGTTGGCGTGCGGGCCCGCCAGGTCGGGGTCGGACTGCGTGAGCGCGCGGAAGCCGCGTTCGGCGTCGGCCGCGTGGCCGGCGCGCAGCAGCGCCAGCGCGTCGTCGTACGCGCGCTGCGTGGCCGGCGCAATGGGGCCGGTGGACGCGGCCCGGGGCGCCGCCGCGACGGCGGCGCTGGCCGCGCTCTCGGGCGCGGGCGCGCTGGCGACCGTCGCGGGCGCAGGCTCGGGCGTTCCGCGCAGGCGCATGCCTACCGAACCGCAGCCGGCCAGCAACACCGCGGATGCCAGCGCGAGCGCGGCCAGGGCAAGGCGTTCAGCGGATCGCATCGACGCTCCCTTCGCTGCGTTCGGTCTTGTTGTAGCGCGCGGGCTGCAGCGTCTTCAACGCGTCGAAGCTCTTCTTCACCCACTCGTCGTAGAGGCCGTCGGTGGTGCGGTGCGCGTTGACGCCGTGCAGCGCGATGGCCTTCTCCACGTACGGATCGGCCTGCTCCTCCAGCAGCTCGTTGTACTGCTCCAGCTCCAGCTTGGACAGCTTCCTGGGACGCTGCGAGCCGACCAGGGCCTTGGCGAAGTCCTGGTACACGGTGGCCACATGGAACGTGGCGGCCGTGGTGACCTCGGCGACGCCGTAGTCGCTGGCCAGCGCGTACGCCTTCAGCGCATCTTCCATCTTCGCCTTCTTCAACTTCAGCTGCTTGGCCAGCGGCTCGATCAGCGGTACCTTCTGGTAGGCCTCGAACACCGGTTGCGCCGCGTCGAGCGCCGCCATCGCGCCCAGCGTGCGGGTGCGGTCGGTGCGTGCGGCGCCCCCGTTCTGGTCGGCCAGGAAGAGGGCGTGCATCTGCGCGGTCTCCACGGCCGCGTTGCCTTCGATGTGCGCGATCTGCGCAAGTCGATATCGGGCCTCGATGGCCGGCTCCAGCGGGCTCGGGTACTGCTTCAGGTAGCGTTCGTAGGCCCGGGCGGCCAGCGCCCGGTTGGCGGCGGCATCGGTGGGGCGCGGCTTGCCGGCCTTGACGCTGTCGGCATCGCTGGCGGCGGCGCGCTCGTACAGGGTGGCGGCCTGCCACAGCGCCGCGCGGGCGCGCGCGGCGCCCTCGGGCGTGGTGGCGGGCGCGGCCGCGATGCGCTCGTACTGCGCGGCGGCCGGTGCCCACTGCCGCTGCTCGCTGTAGGCCAGCGCCAGGTTGACGGTGACGTCGCCCTGCAGCGCGTTGCCCGGGAAACGCTGGCGGAAGTCTTCCAGCGTGTGCGCGGCACCCGCCCAGTCCTTCAGCGCGATCAGCGAGGTGGCCGTGTCGTACTCGGCGTTCGCACGGATGGCGGATCCGGGCGCGGCCACGGCCACGCGCGCAAAGCGCTCGGCGGCGGCCTTGTTGTCGCCGGCGGTGCGCGCCTGTTCGCCCTGCTTGTAGATGGACGCGGCCAGGCGCTCGGTGAGCTCGCCGCGTGCCGGGTCATTGGCCGGCGCCAGCGCCAGCACCTCGCCGTAGGCCTTCTCGGCGCGGTCGAACCTGCCGGCCTCGAACGACGTGTGCGCGATCAGCGTCCATGCCACCCGGCGCTGTGCCGGCGTGGCGGCAGGCTCTAGCGCCAGCACCTGCTCGGCCACGCTCGCGGCGCGGTCGTTGTCGTGCAGCTTGAACAGCGTGTCGGCGGCGTTGGCGAGCACGGCGGGCGTGCGCGAGTCGGCCGGGTAGGCCGCGGCGAAGCGCAGGCTGCTCTCGACGCCGGTGCGTTGCAGCGGCACCAGCGCGTCGCCGGTGACGCCCTTCTGTTCGGCCGCGTGGGCCAGCAGCGCCGAGTAGCCGGCATCGGCGCCGTGCGCGTGCGTCGGGTATTCGTAGGCGGTCTTCTCGTATTCGACGGCCGATGCGCCGAACTGACCGCTCTCGTAGAGCACCTCGGCCAGCAGGAAGTTGTTCTCCGCGGCCTCGGGGTCGGACGAGAACTCGGCCAGCCACGCGCGGTACCACTTGGCGGCCTCGACGTAGTCGTCCCGGGACCTGGTCTTCTGCGCGCTGGCGTGATATCGCTGGGCGAGCTCGGCCAGCGCGGTCTTGACCAGCGGCTGCGCGTGCTCCCAGCCCTCGGGATTGGCCTTGCGGAACTCGCCGTCCAGGCCATACTGCGCCACGTAGTCCTTCTTCGCGGCGAGCGCCAGCTGGTCGAAGCCGGCCTCCTGGTCGATGGCGATCACCTGGGCCTGCATGGCCGGCGCCTGCGCGTCGAGCGGGTTCAGGCGCGCGAAGCCGGCGTAGGTGTCGGCGGCGTCCTTCGGGCGCTCCTGGCGCAGGTACAGCTGGCCCAGCTGCTGGTACACGCGGAACTCGTACGAGCGGCGCGCGTCGGTGGTGACGTAGGCGGGGATCGACTCCGCGCCCTTGAGGTTGGCCAGCGAGATTCCGATCACGCGCAGCGTGTCGCTCACCAGCTCCTTGTCGGCGCGGGTGAGCGACTCGGACTTGTCGAGGTCGTCGTCCTTGATGCCCACGATCTTGTCGTCGAGCACGCCGAAGAACGACGCGAGCGCCTCTTCCAGGTTGCCCTGCTTGAACTTGGACCAGCCCTGCATGTAGAGCGCGCGCCCGACGTACGGGTTGTCCTTCTGGCCATTGAGCACCAGGGTGTAGGCCTGCTCGGCCTTCGGGTATTGGCGCAGCGTGAACAGCAGCTCGCCGCGGCGGAATTCGGCCTCGTCGAGATAGCGCGTCTTCGGGTACTGCGCCACCAGCTGGTCGAGCGTCTTCAGGCCGTCCTCGAGCTGGCCGCCCTGCTCCTGCGCGCGAGCGAGCTGGTACAGGATGCGGTCGTTGGCGGGATCGTTCGGATACGTCTTGAGGTAGTCGCGGTACTGCGCGATGGCCGCGGCGTAGTCGGGCGTGCCGTTGGGCGTGGGGGTGACGGCGTTGGCGTTGTCGGCGCTGGCCATCGACAGGTCGCCCAGGCGGCGCAGCGCCTCGGCGCGCTGCCTGGCGTCGGGCGTGACGGCCAGGAAGTTGCGGTAGGCCGCGATGGCCTTGTCCTCGTCGGCCGGGATGCCCGGGTCGGAGTCGATCACCACCTCGCGGGTGAGCAGCGTCTTCAACGTGGGCGCGTCGTCCGGCGTGGCGCCGGCCTTGTGGCCGAGGCCGAACATCGAGCAGGCACCGAGGGAGCTGGTGAGCAGCAGCAGCGCCAGCGTGCGCGGACGCGGCGCCAGCAGGCGCCTAGGGCTTGGCCGCATGGTCGCCCTCCTTCGGTTCGGTGGCGCGGTCGTACAGCTGCGCCACCGCATAGCGGGCCTGGGCCGTGTACTGCGCCAGGCGCTCCTTCTGCGACGCCAATGAAGTGATCGCGATCTCCTGCAGCGCGCCCTGCTGCTCCGTGCCTAATGTGGCCACGCGCGGCGTCAGCACGTCCAGGCGAGCCTGCAGCTCGGCGATGCGGCGCGCGAAGTCCTCGAAGTGCCCGGGCTCGTCGCGCTGCGCCTTGGCCAGCTGCTCGTCGTGCGCGCGGGCGTCGACCAGCGCGTCCTCGGTCTGCTTCTGGCCCTTCTTCGCATCCCACACGCGGGAGGGAAACTCGTGCGCCAGCTGCCACGCAAGCGCGCCGGACACGCGACGCAGGCGGTCGTGGGCCTCGACGAGGCCCGGGTCGGCGTCGGCGGGCAGGCTGGACAGCGTGCTGGTGACGCGCGCCAGGCGCTGCTGCAGCTCGCGTTCGTTCGCGTCGGCGAAGGCGGTGCCGTCGGCGTCGTCCCCGGCCTGCTTCAGCGCCGCGGCGTTGTCGTCGCTGCGTTTCTGCAGGTGTTGTATATCCTGGCCATTGGCTTGCTGTTGCTCGCGGATCTTCGGCACGCGGTCGGCGAAGGCCTGGCGACGCGTGGCCAGCATGCCGCCGAACACGCCCAGGTTGGCGTGCCATTCGGCCAGGTTGTGGCCGAGGAACTGCAGGTCGCGGTAGTTCTTGAACGCTTCCTGGAACTCGTTGCCCGCGATCACCGGCGTGAGCAGGTGCGCGTGCGGCATCAGCGGCACGTCGCGGAAGGTCTGGAACCAGCCCATCTCCTCGCCGGGATTGCGCGCCATCAGCCCCTCGATGAGCTTGCCCTGGCGGATCGCGGCGATGGTCGCGTCGATGTTGGCGTCCTCGGTCTCGAAGTTGGAGATCGCGTTCTCGTAGCGCTTGAGCGCCTGGGCGTCGGCGTGCAGTTCGGCGTAGGCGTAGGGCACGGCCAGCTGCGCCTCGAGCACGGCGGAGTCGCTGGCGTCGCGGCCGGCCAGCTCCACCCAGGGCACCAGCGCCAGCTTGGGGCTGCCGAGCGCGTCGGCGGCCCAGCCGAAGCCCAGCAGCGCGGCGTTGGCCTCGATGCCTTGCAGGCGCACGCGCTGCAGGAAGGTGCGCGCGTCCTGCGGCTTGCCGGCCTTGAGCGCGGCGAAGCCGAGCGCCACGTTGGCTTTGTCGCGCAGCGCGCGGCTCTCCTCGTCGGGCATGGTCTGCCGGCCGAGGTCGTCCAGGATCTGCGTGCCGTGCGCGGTGTCACCGGCGCGGATCTGCGCCACGCCCAGGTTGTAGCGCGCGTACAGATCGTCGCCGCGCGGCCCGGCGATGGGCGTGAGGATCTTGCTGGCGCCGGCGTTGTCGCCGAGGGCCATCAGCACGTTGGCCTGCAGCAGCCGGCGGTCGTCCTCCAGCGGAGCGGGCAGGCGATGCTCGATGCGCGCGAGCGCCTTGTTCGCCTCGGGCATCAGGCCGCGCTGGTAGCGCACCTTGGCCAGGAAATACCACGCGCGATCGCGCACCGACGGCGCGGCGCCGCGCGCGAGCAGCGCCTCGAACACCTCGCCGGCCTGCTGGTGCAGGCCGTAGGACAGCAGCAGGCCGCCGCGCAGGATCTCGGCCTCGTCGGCGTGATGCTGCATGCGGTTGAAGACCTGCGAGGCCTCCAGCTTGGTGATGGCCGGGAAGTAGCGCCCCTGGTAGAACTCGAACAGCACGTCGCCGTAGTGCGGATCCAGCACCGGGTGCAGCGGCGGATCGGCCGGCACCTTGTCGGCGTCGTCCGCGGCGCGCGCGCCCGACACTGCCAGCACGCCCGTCATCACGACGGACAGCGCCGCAATCAGGTGGAAAGAGAAGCGCGAACGCTGTCGCATCGTCGTCACTGCCAGACTTTGACGTCGAATTCCGGCTGCAGCTTCTGCTGCACGTCCTTGATCTGCAGTTCGATGTACTTGGGCTCGGTGGTCTTGTCGAACTTGATGGTGGTGGCGCGCTTGTAGTCGCGATCGTGCGGGCCCTTGCCGGTGAAGAACGCGACGATCTCGTGGCTGCCCGCGCGCAGGTCGCCCAGGTACACGCGCTGGACGCCGCCGCGGTGCAGCGCCTGCACCTCGAGCGGGGTGTACAGGTACGTGGACACCACCTTGTCGTCGAGCTTGATCTGCACGGAGTCGAGGTCGAACAGCAGGCCCACGTCCATGGACACGAACACGGCCACCTGCGTGTTGGCGGGGAACAGCAACTCCTCTTCCAGCACCAGCAGGTCGCGGTTCAGGCGAATGACGTCGGCCTTGGTCTGCTGCACGCGGTCGTCGAGGCTGCCGGTGGGCGCAGGCTCGCTGGCGGCGGCGGCGGCGCTCGCCGCGCTGTCGGGCGCGGGCGCGGCGCCGCTGGCCGCGGCCTCCGGGGCCGACGCGGCCATCATGGGCGCCGAGGCCGCGGCGGCGGGTGCATCGGCGGCGAACGTGGGCTGCAGCGCCGTGGCGGCGCAGAGTCCGAGGGCGATCAACGCCGCGCGAGTTCGATTCAGCATGCGGGCTCTCTCTTGTCTTTAGAACGTGGCCGACAACACGGTGTTCAGCACACTCGCCTTGTACGAGTAGGGCTTGCCGGTGCGGGCATCGGTGTAGTCGGCGTAGTGGAAATCGATGAACTGGTACGACGCGCTCAGCTTGACGTCGTACTTGCCCGGCACGCTGCGCAGCGAGTACGACACGGTGGCGCCGGGGCCGAAGTCGTGCATGGTGGAGAGCTCGCGGTTACGCGTGACGTAGAGCGTCTGCTGCGGTGCGTTGTCGCTGTAGAACACGGCGTGGTTCTGCCGGTAGTAGCGCATGAACGTCTCGAGCAGCCAGCCCGGCGCCAGGTTGCGGTTGTAGCCCAGCTCGAGCGTGTGGCCGCGAATGCCCCAGGTGTCCCAGTAATAGCGGTAGTCGGCGCGGAACGAGCGGCGGTTGTCGGCGCCATCGGGCGTGATGTCGCCGGTGGTGGACAGCTTGAGCGCCTTGCTTTCCCGCGTGCGCGGGTCGTTCTCGTGCACGTAGGTGCCGAACACGCGGGCGAGGCGGTACGGGCTGCCCAGGAAACCGTCGTCGTTGATCGACTCGAGGTTGGCGCTGGCCGTCCAGCGCGGCGTGAGGATCTGCGTGACGCCCAGGCGGTACTGCCAGTGGCGCGCGGTGTCGATCCAGCCGGGCGTGCCGTGCTGGCCCACCTTGTCGTTGGCGCGGCTGTAGCCCATCGTGACGGTGGTCATGCCGCCGAACACGTCCTGCGTCAGGTCGACACTGATCGTGCTGGCCAGGTAGTCGGGCTCCGTGCTGCGCGAGCCCGACACGTGGATCAGCGAGTCGCGCACCACGTAGTCGAGCCCGATCTGGCCCTGGTCGCGCGTCTCCTTGTACTTGCTGGCGGTGGTGACGACGTCGATCGACGCGTTGCTCACCGCGTCGACGTAGTAGCTGCCCGATAGCGACACGCGATCGAGCATGCTCTTGCGCACCAGCACCGCCGGTCCCTGCGCGATGACGCCGCCGCCGTCGTACAGGTGGTACATGGTCTCGGCGCGGTCTTCGGGCAGGTCGACCGCCTGCACCGCGCCCGCGGCGAGCGCGCCGCCCACCAGGCCGGCCACGGCGGCGGCGTTCCTAATTGCAGCCACAGCCGCCTCCCTGCACGCCGGTGGCGCCACGCGAGCCTTCGCGAACGGTGTAGACGTGGTCCTGCTGGCGGCCCGGCAGCTCGTTGAGCGACGCCTTCATCACCGGATCGGCCAGGCGCTCGCGCTCGTAGGGCTTGACCCAGGGTTCGATCGGCTTGAACGCGCAGCCGCTGGCGCACGCGAGAACGCCGGCGGCGCCCGCAAGGAGAAAGAGGGAACGCAGGGCGCGCATCGTCATTCCTTCAGCAACCCGCGGATCTGCCGTTCGTAGTCCTGCTCCGTGCCGGCGTGATAGCCGCGCGTGAGGAAGCGCACCTTGCCGTCGCGGTCGATGACGATGGTCGACGGCATGGTGTTCAGGTCGTACAGCTTGCTGACCTTCTTGTCGGTGTCGAGCAGCACCGGAAAGCTCACGCCCAGCTTGGCGGCGGTGGCCAGCGCCGTGTGCGGGTCGTCGTCCACGTTGACGCCCAGCAGCACGAAGCCCGACTTGTGGTACTTCTGGTACAGGGTGTCGAGGCGCGGCATCTCTTCGCGGCACGGGCCGCACCAGGTGGCCCAGAAGTTGACCAGCACGACCTGGCCGCGCAGTTCGTCGAGGCGCACGTTGCGGCCGTCGGCGTCGCGCAGCGTGAAGTCGGGCGCGACGGCGTTGGCCACCGGCGTGGCGGCGGCGGCAGGTGCCAGGGCGCCGAACGCGAGAACGGCGACGGCGGTGGCGACGGCAAGGAGGCGGATCATGCGGGTCTCTGTCAGAAGAAGAACGCGAATCCCAGCGACAGCTCGGGGTTCTGCGTGGTCGAGCGCTTGCCGAGCAAGTCG
>JBBQYL010000091.1:0-18484 GCA_038208735.1 Burkholderiales bacterium | reverse complement strand
GCGAGCGCGCGCAGGTCGCGGCGGATGGCGTCTTCGGAGACGTCGAACTCCTCGGCCAACGTCGTGGCCACCACGGGCTGGCCTTCGGCCAGGCGGGCGGCGATCACGTCGCGGCGGGCAAGCGGAAGAGGTGCAGGCATGGCGCCATCTTAAACGTGCATGAACGAGAAATCAATCGTGCACGATCAAGAAGACATCAGACCCCCGGGAGCGGCCCTCAAAAAATGGTTTCGGGATCGACCGGCTGCCAGGCCGGGAACCGGGACATCGCCGAGGCGAACTACCCGGAGGACACGATGCGGCCCGTCCACGTTTGCAGCGGCTCGAACGGCGCGGTGTCGAACCAGCCGGGATCGACCGCGGCGAACTGCCGAATGAACGGCGCGATGGCCATGTCAGCCAGCGAGGGGGTGTCCCGCAGCAGAAAAGGACGATCCGCGAGACGCACATTCAACCGCGCCAGCATCAGCTCGACGGCCTCGTCGCGCCAGGCCTGCAATGGGCGCTCGGGATGGGGCGACGCGTATTTGCAGCGGTCGAGCGCCTGCTTGAAGGGGCCGTCGTTGAGGGCGATCAACGCATCGCTGCGGGTCATGCTGTTCCAGCGCCCAGCACATGATCTCGAGGCTCTGTTCCAGCACGCGGCCGTCAGGCAGTTGCAGGACGGGCACCGTTGCCTTGGGCGAGGCGTGCAGGAGCGCCGCAGGCTTGTCGCGCAGCACCACCTCGCGCAACGCCACCCGCACGCCCGAAACCTTGATGGCGAGCCTGGCGCGGATGGCGTAGGGGCAGCGGCGAAACGAGTACAGGATCGGCGTGTCGCTCGGGGTGGAATGGGAGGGCGTCTCGCAGGATTCTGAACGAGTGGGTCGCCGTCGCCAGAGGGGATGCCGCAGTGCACTGGCTGGTCGACAGGGTGGCAAGGGGCCGCGCGCGCGTTCAGATGCTCGGACCGTTCGCGCAGCACGGCGCGGACATCGGCGCCTTGGCTGACAACGGCGCAAGCGCTCTTTCACTTCGAAATCATTTGAACGATGCAGAATGGCCGTGGCATCAATCTGCAAGGACGCAACTTGACACGTTCCCCGGATCCCGCCGACATCGTCGTGCGGCCAGTCGTCGACGACGATTTTCCGGCCTGGGCGCCCCTTTGGTCCGGCTACAACGCCTTCTACGGGCGACAAGGTGCCACCGAGCTGCCCACGGAGGTGACGCGAGTGACCTGGGAGCGGTTTCTCGATCCGTCCGAACCGGTTCACGCGCTTGTCGCCGAAAAATCCGGACGGATTGTCGGCCTGGCGCATTTCCTGTACCACCGCAGCACCTCGCAGATCGCGATGAACTGCTACATGCAGGACCTGTTCACCCGTCCTGACGCACGTGGCGGCGGCGTCGGGCGCCGCCTCATCGAGGCCGTCTACGAGCGCGCTCGCACAGCGGGCGCTGCACGTGTCTATTGGCTCACCCACCACACGAACGCGGCGGCGCGGCACCTGTACGATCAGGTCGCGGACGATTCAGGCTTCGTGGTCTACCGAAAGCCCCTGTGATCTCCAGGGACCGCGAGCGCGATCGGCTCGAGCCGGCCTCCTGGATGGAGAGTTGTCGATGATCGTCGTGGCCTGCGCCGTGTCTTGCTATCTCGCCTGATCCCGGACTCTGCTTCGGGAGTCGGCGCGGGCGTTTGACGCGGCATCTCGATTGACAACACAAGGGTTGGCCGGCCGTTTGGCGCGGTCGTCTCGGCCACAGCCTTCGTCAATCGAACTTGTCCAGCACCGCCCCGAAGCTGGCGCTCGACGAGTGCCTGGCGAACTTGGCCAGCACGCCCCGGGTGTAGCGCGGCGCCGGCTGCGTCCAGGCTGCCTTGCGGCGCGCCAGCTCGTCGTCGGGCACATGCAGTTGCAGCAGCAACTGGTGCGCATCGATGGTGATGGAGTCCCCCTCGTGCACCAGCGCGATCGCGCCCCCTTCGTAGGCCTCGGGCGCCACATGCCCCACCACCATCCCCCAGGTGCCGCCCGAGAAGCGCCCGTCGGTGATCAGCCCCACCGACTCGCCCAGCCCCTGGCCGATGAGCGCGCCCGTGGGTGCCAGCATCTCCGGCATGCCCGGCCCGCCCTTGGGCCCCAGGTAGCGCAGGATCATCACGTCGCCGGCCACGATCCTGTTGGCCATGATGGCGGCCAGCGCCGACTGCTCGTCGTCGAACACGCGGGCCGGGCCGGTCATGACGGGGCTCTTCAGGCCGGTGATCTTGGCCACGCAGCCTTCGGTGGCCAGGTTGCCGCGCAGGATGGCCAGGTGGCCGTCGGCGTACATGGCGTCTGCGATGGGGCGGATCACCTGCTGGTCGGCACGCGGCGCGGAGGGCACGTCGGCCAGCGTCTCGGCGATCGTCTTGCCGGTGATGGTCATGCAGTCGCCATGCAGCAGGCCGGCGTCGAGCAGCAGCTTCATCACCTGGGGGATGCCGCCGGCGCGGTGCAGGTCGATGGCCAGGAAGCGGCCGCTGGGCTTCAGGTCGCACAGCACCGGCGTGCGCTTGCGGATGCGCTCGAAGTCGTCGATGGTCCACTCGACTTCGGCCGCGTGCGCGATGGCCAGGAAGTGCAGCACCGCGTTGGTGGAGCCGCCGGTGGCCATGATCACGGCGACGGCGTTCTCGATGGCCGCGCGCGTGACGATGTCGCGCGGCTTCAGGTCGGCCTTCACGGCCTCCACCAGCACGCGCGCCGACTCGCGTGTGTTCTCTATCTTCTCGCCCTCCACGTTGGCCATGGTGGACGAGTACGGCAGGCTCATGCCCAGCGCCTCGAACGACGACGACATCGTGTTGGCCGTGTACATGCCGCCGCACGAGCCGGTGCCGGGAATGGCGCGGCGCTCGATCTGCACGAAGTCTTCCTCGCTCATCTTGCCGGCCGAGAATTGCCCCACGGCCTCGAACACGCTCACGATGTTGAGATCCTGGCCCTTGTAGTGGCCCGGCAGGATGGTGCCGCCGTACACGTAGATGGCCGGCACGTTGGCGCGCAGCATGCCCATCATGCCGCCGGGCATGTTCTTGTCGCAGCCGCCGATCACCATCACGCCGTCCATCCACTGGCCGCCCACGCAGGTCTCCACGCAGTCGGAGATCACCTCGCGCGACACCAGGCTGTACTTCATGCCCTCGGTGCCCATGGCCATGCCGTCGGAGATGGTGGGGGTGCCGAACAGCTGTGCGTTGGCGCCGAAGTCCTTCAGGCTGGCCACCGCCGCGTCGGCCAGCGGCTGCAGGCCCGAGTTGCAGGGCGTGATGGTGGAGTGCCCGTTGGCCACGCCGATCATCGGCTTGCCGAAGTCGGTTTCCTGGTACCCCATCGCGTAGTACATCGAGCGGTTGGGCGCGCGGGCGACGCCCTCGGTGATGTTCTTCGAGCGGCGGTTGGGGGCGGACATGGGCGGTCTCCTGGAGTCGTTCTGGCGGGGCGGGGAGGCCAGTATCGGCGCGTGAAAATGCCGTGTCCAATCCATTCGCCGGGCGGGTGCGCACCGATTCGCAAATGGATGCGCCGGGCATGTCGCGCGAAACGGCGACAATCGTCGGCTGTTCAAGGAGTCCTGTCAGATGCTGGAGCACCCCCACATCGATCCCGTCGCGCTCAACCTCGGTCACTGGCACGTGTTCGGCCACGACTTCGCGCCGGCGATCCATTGGTACGGCCTCACCTACATGGTCGCGTTCGGCCTGTTCGTGTGGCTGGCAGGCCGGCGCGCGCAATACCCGTGGTTCGCGCGCGAAGGCTGGGTGCGCCGCGACGTGGAAGACCTGCTGTTCTACGGCGTGCTGGGCGTCGTGCTGGGCGGCCGGCTGGGCTATGTCGTCTTCTACAAGCCGCTGTACTACGCCCAGCACCTGGGAGAGATCGTGGCGGTGTGGAACGGCGGCATGTCGTTCCATGGCGGCATGCTGGGCGTCATCGTCGCGATGGCGTTCTTCGGCTGGCAGCGCAAGCGGCCGTTCCTGCAGGTGACCGACCTCATCGCGCCGTGCGTGCCGCTGGGCCTGGCCAGCGGACGCGTGGGCAACTTCATCAACGGCGAGCTGTGGGGCCGCGTGGCCGACCCGTCGCTGCCCTGGGCGATGGTGTTTCCCGAGTCGGGCACGCTGCAGCCGCGCCATCCGTCGCAGATCTACCAGTTCCTGGGCGAGGGCATCTGCCTGTTCCTGATCCTGTGGATCTTCGGCAAGAAGGAACGCGGCCGCGGCCAGGTCTCCGGCCTGTTCCTCATCGGCTACGGCTTCTTCCGGTTCCTGGCCGAGTTCTTCCGCGCGCCGGACGATTTCATCGGCGACAAGACCACGCTCGTCGGCGATCCGGCCACCCACCTGCTGGCCTTGGGCTGGAGCGAGGGCCAGTGGCTGTGCGTGCCCATGATCGTGGCCGGCCTGCTGATGTTCTGGTGGGGCTCGCGCCAGCCGCGCGGCGGCGTGCCGGCCACCGCCTGAGAACCTGACCTGACAGAATACGCACCATGCGCCAGATCTTCCTCGACACCGAAACCACCGGCCTCAGCCCCGAAAGCGGCGACCGCATGGTCGAGATCGGCTGCATCGAGATGGACAACCGCCGCCTCACCGGCCGGCACCTGCACTACTACCTGAACCCGGAGCGCCGCAACGGCGAGGGCGCGGTGGCGGTGCACGGACTCACCGACGAATTTTTGGCCGACAAGCCGTTGTTCGCGCACGTGGCCGACGAGGTGATCGAGTTCGTCCGCGGCGCCGAGATCATCATCCACAACGCCAGCTTCGACGTCGGCTTCCTCAACGAGGAGCTCCGCCGCTGCGGCCTGCCCAAGTTCAGCACGCACGTGGGGGCCGTCACCGACACGCTGCAGATGGCCCGCGACCAGTTTCCGGGCAAGAGCAACTCGCTCGACGCGCTGTGCAAGCGCCTCGAGGTGGACAACACCAACCGCACGCTGCACGGCGCGCTGATCGATGCCAACCTGCTGGCCGAGGTCTACATCCGCCTCACCCGCGGCCAGGACTCGCTGGTGATGGACATGACCGAGGAGCGCGGCGGCAACCACGGCGACCTGGCCACCGTCATCGATCTCAGCGTATTCGTGCTGCCCGTGCTGGTGGCCACCGAGGCCGAGCTCGGCGACCACGAACGGGTGTTGGGCGAGATCGACAAGGCAAGCGGCGGAGCAACTGTCTGGCGTGCACGGCAGCCAGAAGCTGTGGCATAATCGCAGGCTGTGCTGCAAACGCAGTGCAACAAGTTATCGGGTGGTTAGCTCAGCGGTAGAGCATTGCCTTCACACGGCAAGGGTCACAGGTTCAATCCCTGTACCACCCACCAGACGAGAAGCCCCGCAGGTCGCGAGACCTGCGGGGCTTTCTTCATTGTGCGGTGCCTGGAATCGCAAGCTGCGGCAGGCGCTCTTTCACTACAGGCATCGCCGGGTGCCCACAGCCGGGGCACAGCCCTTGCCGACTTCCGTCACGCCATGCACGGCCCAGAGATGCTGCCCCGGTCGATCGGGATGGCGAGAAGGTCTGGGACGCCGCCCGTCCCAACGTGAATATCCACTGGAGCCTCGATGAGCAACGATCCCAACCGCCCGCCTACGCGACGTGACGCCATGATGGGGCTGGGGGCAGGCCTGGCCACGGCGCCCCTGGTTCTGGCCACTACCGCGAGCCAGGCGCAGACCCCGACTCAGCAGAGTCGCGCCGGCGCGCGCCGCGAGGGAATTCGCGACCCTCGGGACGCCTACCCGAAACCGCCCTTTGCCGCACAGCAGCAGCCGTGGCCGGGCCTCGCGCAGAACATGAATCCGCGCCCCGACCACCGCGAAACCAGCTACGTGGGATTGGGCCGGCTGGCAGGGCGCAAAGCATTGATCACCGGTGGTGACTCCGGCATGGGTCGTGCTGCGGCCATCGCGTACGCCCGCGAGGTGGTCGACCTGATTCGCCAGGCGGGCCGCAAAGCCGTCGCGATTCCGGGCGACCTGGTCGGATCGAATCGCAGCACCTTCAGCCGCAGCCGTGTCTCGACCGGCAACGCGGCGAGCCAGCGCGCCGCAGCCGCAGCCTGGGCGGCAGCAGGCGATACAGCTGGCTCGGTGAATGTGCGCGCCGTGCGCGTCTCCGGCGTGCGCAACTCATTCTCGCGAGCCTCCTGTTCAGCGCGTGTTGCAGCGCTCACGCGCTCGAGCATGTCGTCGAGAGAGGACGTGAAACTGTCGGACTCCGAATCTCCGTGTGGAACGTCGGGCATGGAAACGCGCTTTCTTCAAGTGCTTTTCAGCCTACGTACCGCAGGGCGCTGCGGATGCACGGGCGACCGATCCAAAGGCGGTCACCGCGCGCATCACGCTGCCCTCAAAAGCTCAACTCGCCCTCGATGGAGTCGTCGAGCGTCTTGCCGATCGCGGCCCCGATCGCCATCTTCGCGCCAGCCACCATGTCACCGTGCCTGTTGTCCCAGTAGTAGCCCGACAACGGGTCGACCGCGATCGCCGTGATGCGCGGATCATGCTCGCCATCGGTAAACCAGGTCTTCATGATCGGGCTCCACAGCTCCTTGATCCTGGCCTGGTCTCGCGTGAGGGCAGCACGCCCATGCAGGGTGACGAAGCCGGAATGCTCCGAGCCCTGGAAGAACAGCCATACCAACGCGTTCTGGGCGATCTCCGCGTTCTTGTGACTGTCCGACGCGCTCAAGAACCAGAGTTTGCCTGCATCGTCGACTTGCAGCGCGGACATCGGGCGAGTCGCCTGGGAGCCGCCAGTGCTGACGCCAGTGCAAAAGAAGCAGATCTGGTTCTTCTTGACGGCTTGGCGAACGCGGTCGACGGCATCTTGGCCAGACAGATCTGACCGGTTGTTCTCAGGCTGGTTGCGATTGATGGAATCCATGGGGTCCTCGTTGGTTGTGGGGACAGCCAGCAAAGGCTGTTCCCCCCGTCGGCCCGTCTCTTGCTCATCCCCCCGAACGCGTCGGCAACCTGTTTCGATGGCGTTTCGAGTCCAATCTATAGGGAGTTCCGGTGACAAAGACTTGGGCGAAGGCTCCAACGCCTTGCGTGGGCATCTGCAAGTTCGACGACGATGGCCTGTGCATCGGTTGCGCCATGACCAGGCGCGAGAAGAAAGCGGTCAAGCGAATGGACAAGAAGTCGGTGAAGCGCGCGTACTTCGAGCTCTTGATGGCGAGGCTCGAGAGCCTCGGGCGTCTCGCCTATTGGACTCGAATGTATCGGCGTAAATGCGAACGCAAGGAGGCCGCGTGCCCGCTCGACAAGCTGACGCCGCGCTCAAAGTTGTGATCCGAACAGATGCACGACCTGTTCGCCGGCCAGAAACACCGCTTGCATCTGGCCGACGACGGGTCCCTCCACCTTGAAATGGCTGTCATGCCAATGCTCGGGATCCTGCGAGTGGACAGTCCACTCCGGCGCGATTCCAACGCCGCCGGTGAATCCGACGGCACCATCGACGATCAACAACTTGCGGTGTGTTCGGTTGTTGAGCCGGCCCATGTCATACCAGCTTGGCGCGTGATACCGATAGGGAAGGCCTGAACAGGTCTACCGAGTTCACCACCCGCGCGTTATGACCTGGAAGGAGCAAGCACGATGAGCCAGACAAGTTTCTCGGATGCAGAGTACGCAGGCAAGCGCAAGAAGACACGGCGCGAGGTGTTTCTTGAAGAAATGGAACGGGTGGTGCCGTGGAAGGCGCTGCTCGGTGTGATCTCGCCGCACTACCCGGTCGCCGGCCGAGGACGCAGGCCGTACCCGATGGAATCGATGCGCGCGCTCCGTCTGGAAGCCGATCTGCATGGCGATCGAGCGGTTGAGCGCGGCCGTGCCGAGCGTCATCTCGCGTGCGAGCGCCGCCTGGCACGACACCTCGCAGGCGAGGGCGTACTCGCCCACGTGAGCGTGCTCGCGGGCGAGCGCCTCGTACAGGTCGGCGGGCACCTGGTAGCCCTCGACGGAGCGCGCGATCGCGACAGCTTCGCGCAGCGCGGCCAGCGCCTCGGCGTGATCGGTCGCACCTGGAGGCGGAGCGCCGTCGGACGTCGAGATGTGCAGGCGCGCGAGCTGCATCAACAGCCGGATTTCGATGGTGCGCTTGTTGTAGTCGCCGGTGTTGCCGCGCGCCGCGTTGACGATCGCCAGTGCCTTCTCGCGTCGACCCAGGCCCGCCATCGCAACCGCGCACCCCCAGCCTGACTTCCATCAGCATGTCGATGGCGTCCAGCTCGGTCGAGCGCTTCTCCATTTCAGCCAGCTCCAGCGCCTCGCCGTGCTTGCCCTGCAGGTTGAGCAGGTCGCCCAGGTAGTGCAGGGCGATGACCAGGTTGCGCGAACGCGGCGTGTTCGCCAGCATGCCGCGCGCCTCCTGCAGCATGTCGAAGGCGGCGTCGAAACGGCCCAGCGGCGGAAGGATTCCGCCGACCTGGATCAGCGCGCCGGCCACCGCCACCGGCCAGCCCAGGCGCCGCGCCTCCGCCAGCCCGCGTTCCATCCAGATCAGGCTGCCGTCGTGGTCGTTGAGGTTGGAGAAGGCGGCGCCGATGTTGGTCAGCGCGATGACGGCCCGCTGCAGTTGGCCGCTCGCCAGCGCGTCCTCTTGCGAACGCATCCGGTGCAGGATGGCGGGCCCGTTGTCGTCATCGACGTAGGCGAGATTGGCCAGGAAGTCGGCAACCCATGTGGCGACCCCCAGTGGCCAAGGGCCGCTGCCGTCTCCGAACGCGGTGCCCCAGCGCTCGCGCGCAAGGCGCAGGTCGGTGAAAACCGACCAGCGCGCGATGGCGCCCTGGGCGATCAGCGTGCGTTGCCGGTCGTCGAGCTGGCGGGCGCAGTCTTCGCAAGACTGCAGCGAGGCGTCGCGCCGCACCGGATCGCCGAGATCGACCGCGACCTGCGCGTCGACCCAGAGCGCATCGGCGGCGGCAGCGAGGTCGCCCGACGAACGCGCCATCGCCAGGGCCTCGCCGGTGACGCGTTGTGCGCGCTCGTAGTCCGCATGGCCCCAGCAAAGTTCGGCGTCCACCAGGTCGAGGCGCAGGACGAGGGTGCGCTCCTGTTGGGCATCGAGCGGCGATTGCGCGATGAGTTCGCGCGCCTCGCGTACCAGCTGGCGCGCTCCTGTCGCTCCAGCTCCTGCTGGTCGACGACGAGGGGATCGACACGGCACTCACGTTGGCCGGGATGCGTTGAGCATCGCCTGACTCTACCCCCAGCGCATCACTCATAGCTCAACGCACTGGCCGTCGTCACCCGGACGGCGCGCCATGCCGGCCACATGCAGGCAGCGATCGAGACCGGCATCATGATGGCGAGCCATTCGAGTGACGACGACGTCTCCGGCCACCAGGGCGTCGGAAGCGGGAACATCACGCGGCCGAAGGCGTCGGCGATCGCCACGCTCATGGGGATCGACAGCGGAATGGAGGCGAGCCAGGCGAGGACGACGATGGTGAGGCCCTCCACCTGTACGATGCTGAAGACGCGCCAGTCGCTCGCGCCCAACGCGCGCAGCACGCCGATCTCGCGCGTTCGTTCCAGCACGCCCAGGCTCATCGTGGACGCGAGCCCCACGGCGCCCACGACGACCATCACGCTGCCCATCGCCCCCAGGAACTCCACGACCATCAGCAGGTGGCTTTCGACGACGGACCGGCTCTCAGCGGTGGTCTGGCTCGAAACGACCGGCATGCCGGCATCGGCGAGTTCGGCGCGCAGGGTCTGGATCAGGTCGAGCAGCTCCGAACGCCCCGTGGCGCGCGCGACGACGACCAGCGACGTGGCGAGCCCATCGCCTGCGCTCAAGGTCGCGCGATTGGCGTAAGCGAGCGGGGCGGGGCCGGCATCGACGACGCCGACGATGCGCCAAGCCGCGATCGAGCCGTCGAGAGCCAGGCGCACCTCGCTGCCTTGGACGAGATCCGGTTGTTGCCGCTGCAGCGCGCGCGTGATCACCAGCGCGCGCTCGTCGCCTTCGCGCAGCCAGCGGCCGGAGACCAACGAGGCCTGCATGGCCGTCGATGCCGGTGGCAAGCCCAGCAGCGTGACGACACTGCCGACCTCGTCGCCGGCGCGTGCGATCGTCGCCAGTCGACTGCGCCACGCCTCGGCTCGCACGACGCCGGGGTTGGCGCGCGCGGCGGCCTCGAGTGCCGCGACAGGACGCGGTTCGGCCAGGCGCAACGAGGCATCGAAGCGCTGCGCCGAGAACAGCCGGTCCATCGAGTCGATCACCGCCTGGCGAAGATTCGCCGCGCCCAGGTGAACGGCACCGCCGAGCGCGATTGCGAGCAAGGTCAGCACCAGGCGCTCGCGCCGCCGGAACGCGTTGCCGACGGCCAGCAGCACGCCGCGCGGCATTCCGCCGAGTGCCAGCCAGCGCCGCGCCGCGAGCGGCCGGCCATCGGCCACGATGCCGATGTCGCGCAGCGCGGCACCGACGCTCTGCCGGCAGGCGCGGCGCAGCGGCACCGATGCAGCGAGCACGGGCAGCAGCAGGCCGACCGCCATCTGGAGCACGAAGGCCCACGCCGGGATCTGCAGCCCCGCCACGGGGAAGTTGAGCATCTCCGCCCGGAAGCCCGCGTACGTGCGCCCGATGACGAGGGCCAGCGGCAACGCGAGCAAGACCGCGACGAGACCGAGCACCAGCGCCTGCCCCAGGTAGATGCCGGCGATTTGCGCGTCGCGCGCCCCCAGCACCTTGAGCACGCCGATCTCGCGCGCGTTGCCTGTGAGCATCGCCGTGAAGAGATTGACGACCAGCAGCGCGCACACGAACAGGGCCATCAGCCCGAAGGCCCCCTGGGTCATCAACAGCGAATCCATCTGTGCCGCGTGGACATGCTGCCCCGGCTCCGGCACGTCGACGAATCGCACGTGGCCGCCGCGGTGGGTGACCTGTGCCGCGACGCTGGCGGCGATGCGTCGCACGGCGTCGCGGTCGGCGTTCGCGTCGACCACGCGCACTTGCAGTTCGTCGAAGGTGGAGGGGGCGCCCAGGCGCGCGATCGTGGCCGGCGTGGCGTAGCACGTGACGGCGTGCTCCATCCAGCCCGGCGCCACGCTGACGTCGCGCACGACGCCGCCCAGTGCCAGCGTGTGCGCCTCGCCTTGGCCGATGCGCAGCGACACGGGGTCGCCGACCGTCACCGCGGCGAGCTCCAGGGACGAGCGCTCCACGACGATCGCGTCGTCGATCGGCGGCCAGCGACCCGCATCGGGCAGCAGGTGCGCCATCGACGCATCCGTGAAGTCGGCCAGCAGCACCACCTGGGCCGGCATCCAGGCGCCGTGGCCTTGCAAGGCCCCCGCCAGGATCCGACGTCCGCGGGCCGCCGCGACGCCAGGCAGGCGACGCACCTCGGCCAGCAGTTCGGGACTGACACCGTCCACGCCCAGCGTTGTGGAGACAGGCAGGCTGCCCCGGAAACCGACCTCGGTCGCGCGGCCGATCAGCGCCCAGCTGTCCAGCACGGCGCCCGCGCTGACGAGCCCGATCGCCACCGCCAGCACGACCAGCGCGCTGCGAGCGCGATGGCGCAGGATGTCGCGCCAGAGCATGCGCCTGCAGGCCTCATCCACGCCGGACCTCCGGCGCCACGAGGTGGCCGTCCGCGAGGGTGATCGTGCGCGTCGCGTGCGCGTGTGCGCCGCGCTCGTGCGTGACCATGATCACCGTCAGGCCGTCGTCGCGCACCAGCCCTGCAAGCATCTGCAGCAGCGTGTCGGCATTGCGCGAATCCAGGTTGCCCGTCGGCTCGTCCGCGAGCAGCAACGCGGGTTCGTTCGCCAGGGCGCGGGCCACGGCGACGCGCTGTTGCTGGCCGCCGGACAGGGCCGCCGGAAACTTGTCAGCCTGGTCGGACACGCCCAGCCGCGTCAACAGGGCGAGCGCGCGCCCGCGCCGTTCGCGCGCGAGCCAGCGCCGGCACAGGTCCATCGGCAACATCACGTTCTCGATCGCCGTCAGCGTGGGCATCAGCTGGAAGAATTGAAAGACGATGCCCAGGTCGCGCCCGCGCCACGCCGACAGCGCACGCTCGCTCTGCGCTTGCAGCGACGTTCCGCCGACGATCACCTCGCCGCCACTGGCCCGGTCGATCCCGGCGAGCAGGTTCAACAGCGTCGACTTGCCGCTGCCCGACGCACCGACCACCGTCACGAACTCCCCGCGCTCGATGCGCAGGTCGAGCGGGGAAAGCGCTTCGAAATCGCCCTGCGCACCGGGGTAGGACTTGCTGGCGCCTCGCAATTCCACGGCGAGAGGCATGTTCTGGATCATGGCGGATGGGCTTCGTCTGGTCGGGGTGAAGCAACTTTAGGCGGCCCGTCGCGCGCCGGGTTGACCGTTGGACGGCATCGGCGTGCAGCTCGGCGAAGCCGCACCCGCGCCTGCGACGGCGTGCGGCATTCTGGAGTCATCCTCACTCCTTGAAGGCCCACGCCATGATTCGCCTCCGTCCCTTCCTCGTCGCGCTGGCCGTGCTCGCTGGCGTCTCCGATGGCCAGGCGCAGCAAGCGGGCCCCCCCGTCGCGCCACCCGAAGTCGCGCAGTTCGACTTCCTGATCGGCCAGTGGGATATCGAGGTGGCACCCAAGACGAGCGGCCTCGTCGCGATGATCCACGGCACGCCCCATCTGCTCGGCACGTGGAAGGCATGGCGCGCGTTCGACGGCTTCGGCGTCGACGACGAGTTGCGCGTCGTCGACGGCGGCGGCAATCCGAAGAACCTGAGCAGATCCCTGCGCATCTACGACGCGAAGGCTCGCCGCTGGATCATCGAATCGCTGGATGTGTACGGCCCCCGCTTCAGCGCGGCGACCGCCGCGTGGCAGGGCGGTGAGATGCACGTCAGCAGCAGCGGCTCGATGCCCGACGGCAAGCCGTACCAGTCGCGCACTCGCTTCTACGAGATCTCGGCGGATCACTTCGCCGTGCGTCAGGATCGCTCGTACGACAACGGCGCGACCTGGGACGACGGCGCCCTGACCATCAACGCGCGGCGCGTGGCGGCCAAGGCGCAGCGCTGACGCGCGCCCGCCACGAGGGCACAATGCGGCGCCTCATGACCACGCCAACGCCGCTTCCCGATACGACACCACCGCGCGCCTGGGTGTGGGTGCAGCTCGCCATCGGCTGGCTGCCGGTATGGGCGCTGGCGACGGTGCTGATGATGGCCGTTCACGGAGAATCCTTCGCTGGCGCCGCGCCGGGGGCCCTGCGCCTGGTGGCGGGGGCCGCGGCGTTGGGCGTGTTCGTCCACCGCTTCGCCGCCAGCCATCCCTGGCCCGCCCCGATGCGGGCCGGCTTTGTCGCGCGCCATCTGGCGGCCCTGACGCTCTATGCGTCTGGCTGCATCGTGTCGTACAGCGCGATCGAGAGCCTGATTCGCAGGCAGCTCGTCTTTGTCGTCGGGCCCGGCGTCGGCGCATTCTTCGCAACGGGGGCCTGGTTCTACCTGATGGTCGTCGCGGTCGCCTATGCGGGCCAGTCCGCGGCGCGTGCGTCCCGCCTGGCGGCGCTCGAGGCGCGCGGCCAGCTCGCGGCGCTGCGCGGCCAGATCCATCCTCACTTCCTGTTCAACGCCCTGCACACGGTCGTCCAACTGATCCCGGTGGATCCGCGCGGTGCGAGCCGGGCCGCCGAACTGCTCGCCGATGTCTTGCGGCGCGCCGTCTCCGAGCCGCGAGACAGCGTGACGCTGGCGCAGGAATGGGCCTTCGTGCGCGACTACCTCGAGATCGAACGGATCCGATTCGGCGACCGCCTGCGGACGAGCGATGCGTTGGACCCCGCCGCGCTCGCCTGCCGCCTGCCGGCGTTCGCGCTGCAGACGCTGGTGGAGAACGCCGTACGCCACGCGGCCGCCCCGCGCGTGGAACCCACGACGCTGGTCATCGTTGCCCGCATCGAGGACGGGGCGCTCGTGGTGAGCGTGAGCGACGACGGCCCGGGCGCCGACGTGGCGGCTATCGCGGGCAGCACAGGCACCGGACTGCGCCGCTTGCGCGAGCAGTTGAAGTGGCTGCACGGCGGCGCGGCGGCGTTGGCGCTGGTCAGCCAGCGGGGCGCCGGCTTCACCGCACGACTGAGCGTGCCCCGGGCCGACGGCGTGGAGGCGAACGACCTGGATGAGTGAACCCGCGCGCATCACCGCATTCATCGCGGACGACGAGCCCGTCGCCCGTGCCGGGCTACGTCATCTGCTGGCCGACGTCGACTGGATCGAGTGCGTCGGCGATGCGGCCGACGGCCCGGCCGCCCTGGAGGGGATCGACCGGCTGCGCCCCGAGCTCGTCTTCCTCGACATCGAGATGCCTGGCCTCATCGGTACCGAGATCGTGAAGCGGCTCGTGCACCGCCCGCTGATCGTGTTCACCACCGCGCACGCCGAACATGCCATCACCGCCTTCGAGCTCGGGGCGCTCGACTACCTGCTCAAGCCGTTCGGCCCCGAACGTTTCAACGCCGCCCTCGATCGCCTGCGCGCCGCCTTTGGCGAGCCGCTGGCGCCCACGTTCGACCGCCTGGGCGAAGCGCTGGGGCCCGGCCCGATCAGCCGCATCTTCGTTCGCAGCGGACGCACCATCGTGCCCGTGGCGGTCGACACGATCGCCTGGTTCGAGGCGCTTGGGGACTACGTGGCCGTGCACGTGGGCGCGGCGAGCCACCTGGTCCACGTCTCGCTGAATCGCCTCCAGCATCGACTGGATCCGGATCGGTTCTCGCGAATTCACCGCACCCACATCGTCAACCTCGACCATGTCGAAGCCTTCAGGCGCAAGGACGAAGGCGGGTTGACGGCGCAGTTGCGCGACGGGGTCGAGCTGCCGGTCAGTCGGGCAAAGGCGCAAGAGTTGCGGAGGTTGGCCCGCTGAGTCAAATTCCCCATCGGCCGGGGTCGAGATACGCCATCGCCTGTTAAGTTGCGCAGGCCGATGACTCCACCCTCGCCATGATCAACGAATCCCGAATCCCGAACACCGCATCGCCAGCCGGCCAGCCTCGTGGCCGCGTTCGCCGCGGCCATCGCCCTCGGCTGCGCGGCCTCGCCGAGTGCCAATGCCGGCGCGGGCGCGCAGGCGTTCAAGCCCGACGACCAGGCGTGCCGCCGCGCCACGCCCGAGCAACTGGCGTGGCTGCCCGGCGAGGCCTGGAGGCCGTTCGCGGCCGCCGTGCGGGTCTGCAGCGTGCGGCGCGACGCCAAGGCCCCGGCCGGATTGCTGATCGCCTCCGTCTGGGAAGACGACTACGACGCGACGCGGCCGGACGGATCGACGATGGTCGAGATGCCGCACGCGCAACTGCTGTCCGCAGAGGGCAAGCGCCTGGGCGAGCTGCCCAGGAATTTTCCCGCCGACGAGGCGGCCACGTTGAAGCTGAGCTTCGGTGACTGGCGCGGCAACCTGCCCGGCGAGATCCGGGTGTGCGTGCTGAGCCCGGGTGTCGCCGGGGACGACGTGTTGCCGCCCCTGCGCCTCGATGCAACGGGCACCCACTACATCGCCGCGGCCGGCCAACCGGCTTCCCCCGGCAAGAAGGATGATTGCCATGGCCAATGACGACGCCTGAGGAGGTCAGCGTCGACAAGGCGGCGTCAGCCTTCGAGTCGCCGGCCTGCCGGCGACGGGAGTTCGGGTGAGATACTGTAATGATGTACAGCATCTCGACAGGCGGGGCCGTGCTCCGCGTCACGCCCGCCACCGGTACCGCCCCTCGTGTTCTCCAGCCTTCCCGATATCCGCGCTGCGATGGACGCAGAACTCGCCGCCACGCCCGAGTTCTTCGATTTCAGGGTGCTGCACACGGCGCGCGATGGCGCCCTCTGGCGCGTCACCCTCGAATCCGGAGTCGTCTTCGCGGAGGGCCAGCGACCCGGCCAGGCGTCGGCCCAGGTGCTCCTGGACGAGGGCCTGGAAGGCGCTTCCGCGTGGTGGGGCGCGCCGTCCAAAGGCGGCGCCTCGGTGCTCGCCGTCGTCATCGAAGATGACGAGCTGATTCTGCAGAACGCCTCGAGTCCGCCGCCCGGCGCCGGGATGTTGATCCGTCTCTATCCCACACGCTTTCTCACCGCGGTCGCAGACGCCTGGAACGACCGTGCCTGGGCCGAACGGGCGTTTGCCAAGCTGCCCGAACTCGCTCGCCCGCACGCCTTGCCCGCGGCCATCGGGTTGACCGGCGAGCCCTTCCGCTGGCTGCGGGCGGCGCAGCGCGACGCCCTGGCGCTCGTCGGCCACAGCGCGGCCTTTCTCTGGGGGCCTCCCGGCACCGGGAAGACGACGACGCTCGGCGTGCTCGTGGCCGAATACCTGGAACGGTATCCGTCCCACCGCGTCCTGTTGCTGTCGACCACCCACCAGGCAGTCGACATCGCGACGATCGCCGTCGACAAGGCTTTGCAGAAGGGCCGGCGCGAAGCGCTGCGCGGCACCGTCCAGCGATTGGGCGCGCGCTTCGACGCCTCCGCGTACGCCGGACGGGAGCACCTCATTCCAAGCGCCGATGCCGACCTCGTCGCGCGCCTGGCCAGGGCCGAGGCGGCGCGTCCGTCTTCCCGTGACGCCGCCGCGATGAAGGCGTGGGCCGACCGGCTGGCCAGGCTCCGCGACGCGCTGCGCGGTTCGTCGCTCGAGGTGCTCCGGCGCGCCCGTCTCGCCAGCATGACCACGACCCGGGCCGCGTTCACGCTGAAGACGCTGCGCGAACTCTCCACGGATGACGAGCCGCCATTCGACCTGGTGGTCTTCGACGAGGCCAGCCAGGTCAGTCTGGCGCATACGCTGGCGCTGATGCCACTGGCGAGGGCGTGCCTGTTCGCGGGCGATCCCGAGCAGCTTTCTCCCATCGTGCGCAGCGACGACGGCCTGGCGCGCAAGTGGTTGGGACGATCGGCCTTCGCGGAGATGCCCGTGGGCCGTCCCTCGGTCGCGATGCTCGACGAACAGTCGCGGATGGCGGGCCCCATCAACGAGCTGGTCAGCGACATGTTCTACAACGGCGCGCTGCGAGTGGCGGCCGATGCGCAGGCGTCCATCGAGTGGCTTGCCGCTCGCCAGCGTCCATTCGGAGACATCGACGCGGCGACGCACGTGACGATCCGCCCGATGCGAACGAACGGCAGCTGGTCGACCACGGAGCGCGGCCCCGTCCGACGCGAGTCGGCGGTGGAGATCGCCGACCTGGTGGCCGCGGCGCTCGCAAGTGGTGAGTGGCGGCCCAACGAGATCATCGTCCTCACGCCGTTCCGCGCCCAGCGCGCGCTGATCCGGCGCCAGCTCGCGGAGCGAGGCGTGCCCGAGTCCGTGAAGGTGAGCACCGTGCACCGGGCGCAGGGCAGCGAAGCCGCGGTTGTGCTGTTCGATCCTGCCGATGGCACGCAGGCGTTCCTCCAATCGGACGAGGCGCGTCGTCTGTTGAACGTGGCGCTGAGCCGGGCGCAGGCCAAGGTGGTGATGTTCCTGTCGAGCGCCGACACGACCAACCCGCTGCTGGCCGCCGTCGCCCAGCGCTTGCGCCTGGCCGGCGATGCGCGACAGGCCATCCCGTTGCTGCAACTCGCCGCCGCGCAGGACTTCCCGTGCAACGCCATCGGCCGCCGGGTACAGGCCGGACGCCACACGGGCGAGGTGTCGCGGGCCAGCCCCGACGGTCGGCAGTTCTGGCTCGTCAACGAGAAGACGGGGGCGGAGCAACCAATCGACGTCGCGTTCTGGCGCGCGAAGGCGGCGGTGCACCCAGGATAGACAGCCTCGCGACAGCGCCTGCGCCTGCTCCTGCTCCTGAAGCGGGTTTGAAACGGATTTGTGCCGGCCAGCCCACGGACTCTCGAGGAAGCCGATGCATGGCGACGCCTCAGTGAATAGAGTCCGTCTCATGAGAAACCCTGAGTCCGTGCATCGAGATCGCCGTGGCCTGCGCGCCGTCGCGACCGGCCTCGCCGTGTTCGCCCTGGGCGGCTGCCGCGTGGCCCTGATGGATCCGAAGGGGCCGGTGGCCGCCCAGGAGAAGTCGTTGATCATCACCGCCACGCTGCTGATGCTGATCGTCGTGATCCCGGTGATCGTGATGACGCTGGCTTTCGCGTGGCGCTACCGCGCCTCGAACCGCGAGGCCACGTACCGCCCCAACTGGTCCTACTCCCATCGCATCGAGGTCGCGGTATGGAGCGTGCCCATCGCGATCATCGCAGTGCTGGGCGTTCTCACCTGGAAGACCACGCACGAGCTCGATCCTTACAGGCCGCTCGTGTCGAGCGTGAAGCCGATCGAGGTCCAGGTCGTCGCGCTCGACTGGAAGTGGCTGTTCATCTATCCCGAGCAGCACATCGCCACGGTCAACGAGATCCAGTTCCCGGCCGGCACGCCCGTGAACTTCAAGATCACGTCCGACACCGTGATGAACGTGTTCTTCATCCCGCAGCTGGGCAGCCAGATCTAC
>JBBQYL010000090.1:0-18738 GCA_038208735.1 Burkholderiales bacterium | reverse complement strand
TGCGGTGCTTCACCGTCACCGGCAACGTGCACGCGTCACGCATCGCCGCCACGCTGTCGCGCACCAGGTCGGCCTCGCGCATCAGGCACGCGCCGAACGCCCCGCGCTGCACCCGCTCGCTGGGGCAGCCGCAGTTCAGGTGGACCTCGTCGTAGCCCCACTGCTGCGCCAGCTTGGCGCACGCCGCCAGGGCATCGGGCTCGCTGCCGCCCAGTTGCAACGCGACCGGGCGCTCCTCGTCATTGAAGTCGAGGTGGCGCGGCTGGTTGCCGTGCAGCAGCGCGCCGGTGGTCACCATCTCGGTGTACAGGAGGGTGTTGCGGGTGATGAGGCGGTGGAAGTACCGGCAGTGCTTGTCGGTCCAGTCCATCATCGGGGCGACCGAAAGCCGCCATGGGCTCGTTGCCAGGGCGACTTCTTGCTTTTCTTGGGAAACCATCTCGCGATTATCGGTGGGAGTCCACCGCACTCAGTCTTGCCAGGGATCGAGGACGGCTACATTCGCGGCCTCGAAAGGGCCGGTGTCCCTGGTCGCCACGAAGAAACCATTGGCGAGGGCGATGGCTGCGATATAGGCGTCCGCCGTCGCAATCGCCGAGCCTGATGCACGCGCTTCTGACGTCAGGGACGCGTAGGCGGGCGTGCAGGACAGTTCGAAGGGAAGCACTCGGCCCGCAAAGAGCGGCAGCACGCGCTTCTCGAGGTTGTCGTGAAGCGCCGAGCGCCGCCTTCCGGCAGGCAGGAGTGCGACGCCCGCTCGCAGCTCCGCCACCGTGATGGCCGAGAGGAACAGCGTTTCCATGGCTTGGGCGTCTATCCACGCGATCACGCGCGGATCCGGCGCGACGCGCAGCGGCTCCGATATCACATTGGTGTCGACCAGGATCAATCGAAGCTCGCCGCGCGCGGTAGCGCCTTGTCGCGAACCTGCTCGAACACGGCGAACTCTTCGTCGCTCAGCCTGGCTTGGCGTCCGATATCCGCCAAGAGCGAACCGAGTTTCACACTCCCTTTGGGACTGATGGCGGACTCGAGGATTTCGCGCACCTCGGCCTCCATGCTTCGCCCGTGCTGGGCTGCCCGGACACGAAGCGCGCGGTGCACTTCCTCGGAGAGGTGGCGAACTGTCAGCATGGCCATCGTAAAACTCCCGATTGCAGTCGATGCATGCATTTTACAACAACGCATTCAAATCAGATCGCGTACGCCATGCCCGGCATCCATGCCTCGCGCATCTCCGCCAGCAGCTCGGGTGCGATCCGGTCATCCGTTTCGGCCTCGGCCAGCGCCCTCCTCATCCCGTCCGCAATCTGCAGCAGGATCGCACGCGGGTTGCGCACGCCGCAGACCTTCTCGCCGAACACGAGCAATTCCTCCGTCGTCGGATACGCTTTCGTGTAGCCCTTGCCCGCGAACAGCTTGAGCGCCAGCGTCCTGTCCTCGAGTTCGGGGCCGCCGGCGTACTGCGTGTAGCGGTAGATCGAGGTCGTCACGACGTCGAACAACGGCGCCAGCCACTTCCCGCTCCAGGAGCGGTAGAGCACGCCGAAGTTCTTCAGGTGCGCGTCGCCGTTTCTCACCATGATGGAGAGCGCGAGCTGCGCGAAGAAGCGCGTGAGGTCGGCCTGCTCCAGTTGCAGCGTCTTCAGCAGGTCGACCACTCGCTGGTAGCTGCCCTGGTACTTTCGATCGGACAGCGTATCGCGCACGCGCAGGCCTGCGAGTGCCGCGATGTCCTCGAGGCCCAAGCGTTCGACGGAGCCGTCTTGCGCGATCAAGGTATCGAAGCGCTCGATCACGAGCAGTTGGCCATCGTGCGACAGGTCGAAGACCGAGGTCTCGATGCCAGCCAGGTTCGCGGCGCGCAGGCACACGTACTCGTTGGCGGCCAGGCCGGGATAGACATTGCTGCCGGCTTTCACGATCAAGGTGGGAATCGGGATGGCGGTTCTCACCTCGGGCACCATGATCTTCGGCTGCATGCCGGCGATGCCCGCGCCCGTGCTCAGGTAGGCGCGCACGAGTTCGTCGAAGACCTCAGGCGTGTAAGTGATATTCAGCAGCTGATCCTTGGTGATCGGCGCCGACCCCGGCGTCGCGGCCGCGCCCGGCAGCCGATAGCCCAGGCGGCCGATGCCGTTGTCGCCGATCAACGCCAACATGTGCATGGCGGTGGTCTGCTGCTTGGGAAACATCGCCCGGATTCGCATGAACAGATCACCCTCGGGAAGGTTCTGGTCCATCGGAGGGAACAGCTCGCTGGCGCCCCATGTCAACTGCGTGGTGGCGGGCATCAGAAGGGCCACGGCCGGCTGCTGTGCGCCTGGGTCGACGTAGCGAAATTCGTAGTTGGACGTCTTGAGCAGTTGCCCGGCGCCATGACGGCTGCCGATGGACACGTCGAGTCGGCTGATCCTCTCAGGCAGCATCGTCGTCCTCGTTGAAGACCTTGGCGACGTCCTCCATGCTCGGAATGCCCGCAGGAACCAGTGCGAGCTTCAGCCCCAACACGCGCAGGACGTCCACCAGGGAGGACACGTTCACGTCCTGCCCCTCCTCGATGCGGTAGATGACCTCGCGAACCTTGCCCGCGCGCTCGGCCAAGCCCTTCTTCGTGAGCCCCAACTGGCCACGCCGAGCAGCGATCTGGACACTCAACTCGGCAGGCAGAGCGCTTGAAGGAGCGAAGTCGGATTGCCCGATGCGTCGACGTGTGTCAGTCATAACATGCACAGTACGACGAATTCAGGGCCTTTGCAAGTTTTGACTTGCACGATCACCGGCCCAAGTCCATCCAATCCGGTGATGCTCACTCGGCCGTCAACGTCATCAAGATATCCGGATACCAAGCCATGTTGAGCCCCAGCGACTCATCCGCCTCGTGGTCCCGCGTGCCGATGTCCAGCCGCGACGAGTGGACGCCCGCCAGGCGCCAGGGCATGGGTGTGCGGCCCGGCGTGTGCACCACCACGGGCGCCCCGCTGATGCCGCGGTGGGCCCGCGCGTCGGTGAGGAAGCACGCCTTGCCCTGGAAGCGCCAGCCGTAGGGCGACGCCACGATGCCCTGGCGCACCACGGGCAGGTGGTGCAGCGCGTCGTGGAAGCCGAGCGGGAAGCCGGCGATCAGCAGGGGCTCGCCGATGCGCAGCGGGTCGACGGCGGACTGCAGGTCGGCCACGGTGAACGCCGCGATGGCCGCCTTGGGCGGCAGCGCGGCGCGGTCGATGCGCAGCACGGCCACGTCGATCTCGCCGCCCGGATCCTCACCCTGGCGCCAGTTGGCCTTGCCGTCCTTGAACAGCAGCATCGACAGGCCGATGGAGGCGCCCAGGTCGCTGCCGTCGGTGTGCAGCTCGAGCTCGATGCGGCTCGGGTGATGCTCGCTGGGCTCGTCGATGAAGACGTGGCGGCTGCTGACGAGGTAGAGGCGATCCTCGCGCTCGAAGAAGAAGCCGGTGGCGTTGGTGAGGCCTTTGTCGCCGTCGAAGGTGGACACGCGCACGGTGGCCAGCAGCAGCGGGTCCATGGCCAGCGTCGGAGTCGCCTCCACTGGCCTGGCCGCGGGTTGCGGGATGGGAATAGCGTCGCTGGCCATGGGCGTCCTTCCTCAGCGCGGAACGACGCGATGCGGATGTGGGTGATGAAGAGTTCGGGCTGATCGACCGAAGCAGGAAGCGAGCCCGCCGGCGGCCGCGGCACCGGTTGCGGGCACAATCGCGGCCGGGCCGGCGTCGCGGGACGGCTCGCGCACCGGCGCGCCGATGCTCGCGACGATTCCTCATTGTGCGATGAAACTACTCTCCCGACTGCCTCTGCGCGCCCTGCTGACCCTGCCCTACCTGGCGCTGGTGCTGGGTACGGCCATCGTCATCGGCGTGCTGTCGTATGCCGCCGGCCGCGACGCTGTGGACAACCTGTCGGGCCAGCTGCTCACGGAGACGGTGCACCGCATCGAGCAGGCCGTCGAGGGCCACGTGTCGGGCTCGGCCGCGGTGCTGGAACTCGCGTTTCCCAAGGGCATCGCCGCACCCGAGTCGATCTCCGACGACCTGCCCGCGCTGCGCCAGCGCTTCTGGCTGGCCACGTCGGTACACCGCGACCCCAACAACTACGCCTACTACGGCGACCGCCAGGGCCGCTTCATCGGCCTGTGGCGCTCGTCGGAGAACGACGCCGAGCTGCGCCTGCGCACCACCGGCGAGGGCCCGCGCAGCCTGTACCACTACAGCGGTATCGCGGGCGACCTGGGCGCGGCGGACATGGAGACGCGCATCTTCGAGCCGCGCGATCGCCCCTGGTACAAGGCCGGGGCCGCCAACGCGCTGCAGACCTGGACGTCGATCTACATCGACTTCAAGCTGCAGGAGCTGGTGGCCACCCGCGCGCGCCGCGTCAACGACCGCGCGGGCGCCTTCAAGGGCGTGGTGGCCACCGACATCTCGCTGCGCCAGGTCACCTCGTTCCTGCAGCGCCTGGCGCTGAGCAGCAACGGCGTGGCGATGGTGATGGAGAAGGACGGCAACCTGATCGGCGTGTCGCGCGGCGCGCACGTGCAGACGCGCGCCGACGGAACCGCCGTGCGCCTGAACGCCGCACAGAGCACCGACCCGCTGGTGGCGCAGACCTACGCCGCCGTGCGCGCGCTGGCCGACACCGCCGGCGACGCCCTGCCCCACACCACCGTGTTCACGGCGCCCGACGGCTCGGCCGTGCAGGTGGGCTACGCCCGCCTCACCGACGAGGCCGGCCTCGACTGGCTGATCATGGTGGCCGTGCCGCGCCACGACTTCCTGCACGGCATCATCGACAACTTCCGCCGCACCGTGCTGCTGGCAGCGGTGGCCGCGGTGGTGGTGCTGCTCACCGGCCTGGTGGTGCTGGCCACCGTCACGCGCGAGTTGCGCGAGCTGGCGGCGGCCGCGCGCCGCGTGGGCCAGGGCAGCACCACGCCACTGGCCGATTCCGCCCGCAACGACGAGCTGGGCGACCTGGCGCGCAGCTTCGCCGAGATGCAGCGCCGGCTGCTCACCGACCCGCTCACCGGCCTGGCCAACCGCGAGGCGCTGATACGCCGCGCGGAGGATCGCATCGTGCAGCAGCGCCGGCGCGGCGATCCGCGGCCGTTCGGCGTGCTGTTCATCGACATCAACCACTTCAAGATGATCAACGACGAGTTCGGCCACGACGTGGGCGACGCCGTGCTGCGGGAGCTCGCGCGACGCCTGGCCGCGGCCGTGCGCCCCGGCGACCTGGTGGCACGCTTCGCCGGCGACGAGTTCCTGGTGCTGCTCGACTCGGTCGACAAACGCGAGGACGCCGAACGCGTGTGCGCCACGCTGGAGGAGGTGCTACGCCAGCCGCTGGAGCTCCTCACCGGCAGCGCCACGCTGGTGCCGGCGCTCGGCGCCGCCATCGGCATCGCCGTGTACCCCGAGGACGGCCAGGACGTCGAGACGCTGATGCGCCACGCCGACCAGCACATGTACACGCGCAAGCGCGAGAGCTGAAGCTACTCCACCGCGCCGATCGTGCACGTGGCGGTGTTGCGCGCCACGCCGCGTTGGTCGGTGGCCGCGCACGCGTGGCCGGTCTTGCGCAGGGGACTGGCCGCGGCCGGCGCGAGCGTCGGCGTCGGGCCGCCGTTGGACGCCAGCGCGCCGAGCTGCGGGTCGACGAAACGGATGCCGGTCACGCACGGGTTGTCTCCCAGCCCGCCCACCGGGCGCTTCTGCGGCCACTGCACGTCGGCGGCGCCGCTGCCCGGCGCGAAGAAGCACTGCATCGGCGAGCCGCCGTCGTTGCTCAGGTTGTTGGCGAAGACCGTGTTCGTGACGGGAAACGTCATCGAGCCGAAGATCGCCGCCGAGAAGTAGCCCGGACCGCCGGACGATCGGTTCCCGCTGAACGTGGCGTTGTTGATCGAGCCGGCGGCGGCCGCGTTGCTGAGCGTCAGCGCGCCGCCCACCCCCAGCGTCGCCACGTTGTTCGCGAAGGTGGTGTTGGTGATCTCCGGAGTGTCTGAGACCAGGGCCGCGGCGCCCGCCGAGACGGCCACGTTGGCCGAGAACGTCGATGCGGTGATCGTCAGTGGCTTGGCATTCTGCACGTACAGCGCGCCGCCCTTGGCCGCGTGGTTGGCCTGGAACACCGAGCGATCGAAGGTGGTCGGCTTCGCCGCGAGATCGGCCGTGCGGAACAGCGCCCCGCCGAGTTCGTTGGCGACGTTGCTCGTGAAGGTGGTGCCGCACACGCCCTGCGCGCCGTCGGAGCCGCCGTCGATGGAGATCGCGCCGCCGTTGCCGCCCGCCCCGCCCTGGTTGACCTGTGCCACGCCGGCGCAACCCGCCGCCGCGCCGCCGACGAAGTTCTCGCCGGTGCCGTTGGCCTGGTTGCCGGTGAACAGGTCGTTGACGAAACGGCCGTCGCTCTGGAGCAGTCCCACCGCCCCGCCATTGGCCGCGCTGTTGCCGTCGAAGGTCGAGCCGACGATGGTGACGTCCAGCGACGCCGACGCGTAGATCGCGCCACCGCCCACGTCCGGGCCGGGCGTCGCCGCGGCGTTGTTCTTGAAGGTCACGTCGATGACATGCAACGCGGCGTCGCGCACGTACACGGCACCGCCGGCGCCATCGGCCCAGCCGTAGGCGCAGCTGGCGTTGGACGGGTTGGGCGCCACGTACTTCGTGCCAGAGGCCTTGCCGCCGGACAGCGTCAGGTGCTGCAACGTCAGCCCGACGTGGCTGGTGCGGAAGTCGGCATGGACGACCTCGATCAGGCGGACGCGGCCGCCGCCATCGAGCGTCACCTTGCCGCCGCCATCGATGACCGTGGTGCGCGTGGCCGGTACCTCGAGCGTGGCGTAGATCGGGATGGTGACCGGCGTGGCGCCGCAGTCGAAGGTGATTGCCGAGGCCACGTCGACGGCGGCCTGCAGCGCGGCGCCCGTGCAGCTCGAGGCCGTGCCGTTGCCCACCACCAGGGCACCGGCGGTACTGTCGCCGGCGATGGGCGCCGTGCACACCGCGGCGGGCGCGGCGAGCGCGGCCACCGTCGCCGCGACGGATGCGGCGGCCAGCAGGGTGCCGCGCGCGAAGGAAGGCAAGCCGCGGCGTGCAGCGGCCTCTGAGGATTGATGACGCATGGACAGGATCGAACCGGGAGATGAAGCCAGCCTGCATTCTGCGAACCGTCTCGGCTTCGCGCCAGGGTTCTGCTCTTCCTTTGCGGCTTCGTTACCCGCTGCTCACAACCGTAGCGTGGCGATACGGTTGATGGGGAACTTTCCCGGTTCGCGCGGCCAAGTCGACCTCATCGCACGCTGCTTGCCAGTTCCCGACGATGCGCCGCTCCCGGCGCCGGAGACCCCCATGTCCGATTCCCGCAAGTACCTCCTCGGCGCCACCGCCACCCTCGTCGCGGCGCGCATTGTCGCCCGCGCCCACGAGCGCAGCGGGGGCGACATGAACAAGCCCGCTCCGGAGGTGTCGCTCAAGGATGAGTTCATCGCCACGTGGAAGGAGCTTGCGGAGGCCATGGAGGCCATCGAGGTCGCCAGCCCGCCCAAGCCCTACGCCGAGAAACTGCGCAAGCGCGAGAACGACAACCTGATGGGCGACTGAGCGCGCCCGCGGCAGCTTTACGAGAGGCCTCCCTCGCAACATCGACCGGGCTGGCCGCTCATCCACAAGCGGCAACGCCAGGCGCCGGCCCACCGGTTGCCATGTCGAGCGGGTGAACAACGCTATCGACCTTTTCGCCGTATGAGTGTCGGCCTCCAGCTCATCCTTTCTACCGCCCTGGTGACCGTGCCGCCGGGATGCTCCTGGGCCCACCCGGGGGCCAATCCGTATCGCGGTGATCCGGCGCACGCGCTGGCCGACTTCGCCATGCCGGACGAGACCCGCGAAAAGCTGCGCGCGATCATGCGCGCGCATCGCTACACCGACGTCGCGCAGATCTCGCGCGACGAGATCGTGGGCGAGCACGGCTACGCCGACCTGCGCGAGATGCACAGCGGTCGCGGGCAGGTATGCCACGGCGCGGTCGACCGGTCGGCATGGTCCGCCAGCCGAAAGGAGCGCGGCCTCGTCTACTGCGCCGACGACGTGTGCGTGATCGTGCCCACCATCTGCAACAACGTCTCGCTGGTCACGCGCAAGCCCGAGCACGAGGCGGTGCTGGACGACACGCCGATCGACATCGAGCCGGCGGCCGGGCCGCGGCCCGCGCCGGCCGACGCGCCGACGACGTCACCCCAGGACGCCATCGCGGCGGGCGACTTCCTGCCGACCGGTGGCGAGGCGGCGCCGGCGGCTCCGGGCGTGCCGGGCGATGGCGGAGCGGGTGGCGGGTCTCCGGGTGGCGGCTTCCCCGGCGGCGGCTTTCCGATCGGCGGCGGCGGCATCGGTGGCGGTGGCGGTGGCGGTGGCGGTGGCGGCGGCGGTAGCGGTGGTGGCGGTGGCGGTGGTGGCCCGACCGGTCCGGCCGTGCCCCCGACCTCACCCGTGCCCGAGGCGCCCACCTGGGCCCTGCTGCTGAGCGGCCTGGCCGCGCTCGCGGCGGCCCTCAGGCAACGTCAGGCCAGGTCGCGCAACGGATGCGCGTGGGCCGGCCACGGCGAGGCGAAGAACGCCTCCACCATCGCGGCGTCGACGCCATCGAGCGACGCCGGGTTCCACCTCGGCGAATGATCCTTGTCGACGACCAGCGCGCGGATGCCCTCCAGCGTCTCGCTGGCCGGCCCCGGCCGCAGGTGGAAGCAGTGGCGCACCAAGCCGCGCTCCATGCGCAGGTCGTCGGCCAGCGTCAGCGTGCGCGCGCGCCGGATCTGCTCGAGGGTGACGGACATCATGAGCGGCGAGCGCTGCGCCAGCGTGGTCGCCAGCGTCGCCCCGAACTCGCCCGGCTCCGCGGCCAGCGCCGCAAGAATGGCCGGCATGTCCGGCGCGGCGAACACGCGGTCGATCAGGTCGCGCTGGTCGCGCAGCGACGACGGCCCGACATCGGCCGCGAACGCGTTGACGGCCGACAGCGCGCCAACGCCATCGACCGCGGTCTCGTCGACGATGGCCTGCACGAGCTCGTCCAGGCCCGCGGCGGGCACGAACGCGTCGGCCCAGTCGACGGCCAGCGCGTCGGCAGCGCCCAGCATGTGGCCGCTCAGGCCCAGGAACTCGCCCAGGTGCCCCGGCGTGCGCGCCAGGAACCAGCCGCCACCCACGTCGGGAAACAGGCCGATGTTGGTCTCGGGCATCGCCAGCCTCGAATGCTCGGTGACGATGCGCAGGGAGCAGCCCTGCGCCAGCCCCATGCCGCCGCCCATCGTGATGCCATCCATCAGCACGAAGGTGGGCTTGCCGAAGGTATGGATCAGGTGGTTCAGCGCGTATTCCTCGCTGAAGAAGTCCTCCAGCGTCGCGTCGCCGGCCAGCGCGGCCTCATGGAAGTAGCGGATGTCGCCGCCCGCGCAGAATGCCGGCGCCTTGCCCTCGCGGTTGGCGCCGCGCAGCAGCACCGCGCCCACCTGCGCGTCGTCGCGCCAGGCGAGCAGCTGCGTGGTGATCGCGCGGATCATTTCGAGCGACAGCGCGTTGAGCGCCTTCGGGCGATTGAGCGTGAGGATGCCCACGTGGCCGCGGCGTTCCGCGAGGACGGTGTCGAGGGAGGTCATGTCGTTTCCTGAAGCGCCTGGCGACCGCGCAGGCTCAGCAATTCGTTGAACACGAGCGCGCCGACGACGATGCCGCCGCCCATCAGCGCGGAGCTTCCGGGCTCCTCGCCTGCGCCCACCCAGGCCCACAGCACGCCGAAGATCACCTCCAGCAGGCCCAGCAGCGCCACCTCGGGCGCGGCCAGCGCGCGCGTCACGCGCACGAGGAGCAGGCACGGGATCGCCAGCTGGAAGATGCCCAGGCCGAACAGCAGGCCCAGGTCATGCGCGTTGGACTTGAAAGGCCACGCCAGCGGAAGCGTGACCAGCGCGGAGATGGCCGCGCCGATCAGCACGGCACTGAACAGGTCGGGCTGCGCCGCGGGCGTCTGCGTGCTGTCGTCGTCGGCCGGCTGGGCACGGCCCGCGTGCTGCAGCACCGTGTAGTTGAGCGCCGACGACAGCGGCACCGCGAACGCCACGGCCATGCCGGCCAGGCTGCGCGCGTCGGCGGCCTGCATGCTGTGGCCGAACATCCAGGCGATGCCCGCGCCGGCCACGGCGATCGCCACCCAGGTGCGCGGGGGCTGGTGGTGATGCAGGAACACGCGCGCGAAGACAGCCGTCAGCAACGGACTGATGGACATCGTGACGAGCACGTTGGCCACGCGCGTCATCGTGAGCGCCACCATGAAGGCGGTGAACATCACGCTCCAGCACAGGCCCGACATCCACACCACGCGCGGCGAGCGCAGAAGGTCGGCCCACAGGCTCCAGCCGCGCATCCAGGTGAGCGCCACGCCCAGCCCGGCCAGGTTGAACAGGCTGCGGAAGAACGTCACCTCGAAGCTCTCGGCGGTCTGCAACGACCGGCTGACGACTCCGGCCGTGCTCCACATCAGCGTGACGACGACCATGCCGAAGGCGGCACGGGCGTGGGTCAGGGACGGGGTCGAATTCATCGCGTCGAAGTGTCGCAGATCATTTCGGGAAAGAGAAAAGCGACCTGCCTTTCGGCGGATCGCTTCGTTGGCGCGCGAGCCTCGCCGGCACAGCCGCTCACCAGCCCCAAACAAGAGTCAAGGGAGCGGCGGAGCTGGCTCTGCCAGGCCGCTCGCTGAGCTCCCCCTCGGGGGGCAGCGAGCGCCAGCGAGCGTGGGGGCTCTATCTACGATTTCTTGTTGCGCTTGCGCTCGTTTTCCGTGAGGAAACGCTTGCGCAGGCGAACGCTCTTCGGCGTGATCTCGACCAGTTCGTCGTCGTCGATGAACTCGACGCCGTATTCCAGCGTGAGGTCGATCGGCGGCGTCACCTTGATCGCGTCTTCCTTGCCGGACACGCGGAAGTTGGTGAGCTGCTTGGTGCGCGTGGCGTTGACGACGAGGTCGTTGTCACGGTTGTGGATGCCCACGATCATGCCTTCGTAGACCGGATCGTTCGGCTTGACGAACATGCGGCCACGGTCGTCCAGCTTGCCCAGCGCGTACGTGAATATCTCACCCGCGTCCATGGAGATCAGCACGCCGTTCTTGCGGCCGCCGATCTCGCCCTTGTGCGGCTCGTAGCCGTCGAAGATGTTGCTGATGAGGCCCGAACCACGCGTCAGGTTCATGAACTCGTTGGAGAAGCCGATGAGGCCACGCGCCGGGATGCGGTACTCGAGGCGCACGCGGCCGTTGCCGTCCGGCTCCATGTTGACCAGCTCGCCCTTGCGCTCGCCGAGCGCCTGCATGACGCCGCCCTGGTGAGTTTCCTCGACGTCCGCGGTCACCAGCTCGATCGGCTCGTGGCGCTCGCCTTCCACGTCGTGGAACACCACGCGCGGCTTGGACACGGCCAGCTCGAAGCCTTCGCGGCGCATGTTTTCCAGCAGGATGGTCAGGTGCAGTTCGCCACGGCCCATCACCTCGAAGATGCCGTCCTCGTCGGTTTCCTTCACGCGCAGGGCCACGTTGTGCTGCAGCTCCTTCTGCAGGCGGTCCCAGATCTGGCGGCTGGTGACGTACTTGCCTTCACGGCCGGCCAGCGGCGACGTGTTGACCAGGAAGTTCATGGTCAGCGTGGGCTCGTCGACGCTGATCATCGGCAGCGGCGCGGGATTGGTCGGGTCGGTGATGGTGACGCCGATGTTGATGTCGTCGATGCCGTTGATCAGCACGATCTCGCCCGGGCCGGCTTCGGTGACCTGCACGCGGTCGAGGCCCTGGAACGTGAGCACCTGGTTGACGCGACCCTTGATGGCCTTGCCGTCCGGGCCTTCCATCACGACCACGTCCATCGACGGCCTGACGGTGCCTTGCAGGATGCGGCCCACGCCGATGCGGCCGACGAAGGTGGAGAAGTCGAGCGCCGAGATCTGCAGTTGCAGCGGCGCGGCCGGATCGCCGGTGTTCGGCGCCACGTGCTTGAGCACGGTATCGAACAGCGCGGACATGTCCTCGCCCCACTTCTCGCCGCGCTCGCCTTCGACCAGCGACGACCAGCCGTTGATGCCCGACGCGTAGACGACCGGGAAGTCGAGCTGCTCGTCGTTGGCGCCCAGCTTGTCGAACAGCTCGAATGCGGCGTTGACCACCATCTCGGGCTTGGCGCCCGGCTTGTCGACCTTGTTGACCACCACGATGGGCTTCAGGCCAAGGGCCAGCGCCTTCTTCGTGACGAAGCGGGTCTGCGGCATCGGGCCTTCCTGGGCGTCGATCAGCAGCACCACGCCGTCGACCATGGACAGCGCGCGTTCCACTTCACCGCCGAAGTCGGCGTGGCCCGGAGTGTCGACGATGTTGATGTGCGTGCCCTTCCAGCTGACCGCGCAGTTCTTGGCCAGGATCGTGATGCCGCGCTCGCGCTCGATCGCGTTGTTGTCCATCACCGTGTCGACGACCTTCTCGTGAGCCGAAAAGGTGCCGCTCTGGCGAAGGAGCTGGTCGACGAGCGTGGTCTTGCCATGGTCGACGTGGGCGATGATGGCGATGTTGCGGATCTGCGTGCTAGCGGTCATGGCGTTCTCAAAGACTGGTAAGGATCGGATTCAGTTCAGCAGGCCCTGCACTTCGGCAGGACTCAGCAGGCGGTCGGCGATGAGTTCGCCGGCGATGATGTGCGCGCTGCCAAGAAGTGCGTGCGGTTCGGGCCCGTACACGCGCAGGTACGCGCAGTCGGGCTCGGGGGTGCGCCGGCGCAGGCCGGTCAGGAAACGTGCGGCCTCGTTGGCTTCGAGGCGCACGGCCGGCCATTCGGCCAGCAGGGTGTCGGGGTGCAGCAGGCGGTTCTCGCGTTCGGCCTCGGGCATCGCCTCGAGGGTCTCCAGCGTGATCGCGTCGTTCAGGGTCAGCGGGCCGCTTGCCGTGCGGCGCAGGCCGACCAGGTGGGCGCCGCACCCCAGCGCCTCGCCGAGGGACTCGGCCAGGGTGCGGATGTAGGTGCCCTTGGAACAGCGAACCTCGATTGTCGCCGTCTCCGGGTTTCCAGGGTGCCATTCCGTGATTTCAATCGTGTGAATCGTCACGTCGCGTTCGGCACGCTCGATCTCGATGCCGTCGCGGGCATATTCGTAGAGCGCCTTGCCGTTGTGCTTAAGCGCCGAGTACATCGGCGGCAGTTGCTTGATCGGGCCGCTGAAGCGCACGCAGGCGGCTTCCAGGGCCGCGCGGTCGAAGGCCACCGGCCGCACGCTCACCACGTCGCCCTCGGCGTCGCCCGTGCGGGTGGTCTGGCCGAAGCGCACGGTGGCGCGGTAAGCCTTGTCGGAATCCAGGCTCACCTGGGCGAACTTGGTGGCCGCGCCGAAGCACAGCGGCAGCAAGCCGGTGGCCAGCGGGTCGAGCGTGCCGGTGTGGCCGGCCTTCTCCGCGCGCAGCAGCCACTTGGCCTTCTGCAGCGCGTCGTTGGACGACAGCCCCAGCGGCTTGTCGAGCAGCAGCACGCCGTGCACCGGACGGCGCTGCACCTTCGCGCGCGCAGGACGCGGCGCGCGCGCGGCGACTGCGGGCCCAGTGGCAGCGGCGGCGTCGTTCGCGGGCGTGAGGTGCAGCTTGGTCATCGGCGTTCAGTCGGCCGCCTTGGGGGTGTCGGCCGTGGTCGACGCGTCGTCCGGCGCGGGCAGGTCTTCCTTGGCCCGGCTGGCGTTGGCCTGCAGGATCATCGCGTTGAGTTCGGCCGCGCGCTGGGTGGTGCGATCGAAGTGGAAATGCAGGGTGGGCACCGTGTGGATGGACAGGCGCTTGAACAGGCCGTTGCGCAGGAAGCCCGCGGCCTCGTTGAGGGCGATCTCGCACTCGGCGGAGTCGCCGATGAGCAGCGAGAAGTACACCTTTGCATGCGCGTAGTCGGGCGTGACCTCCACCGAGTTCACGGTGATCATGCCCACGCGCGGATCCTTCAGCTCGCGGATGAGCTCGCCCAGGTCGCGCTGGATCTGGTCGGCCACCCGGAAACCGCGGTTGGGAATATTTCGTTTGTGTCGCATGATTTTTTACTGCCCTCTCAAGTGAAAAGCCCCGCCAACTTTCTGGCGGGGCTTTTGCACAGGTGAAGTGCGTCCCGCCTTACAGCGTTCGGGCGACTTCCTTGATCTCGAAGAACTCGAGCTGGTCGCCTTCCTTGACGTCGTTGAAGTTCTTGATCGTCAAGCCGCACTCGAAGCCTTGCAGCACTTCGCGCGCATCGTCCTTCATGCGGCGCAGCGAATCGAGTTCGCCGGTGTAGATGACCACGTTCTCGCGCAGCAGGCGCAGCTTGGAGCTGCGACGGACCACGCCCGAGGTGACCATGCAACCCGCGATGTTGGTCTTGGACACCGTGAAGATCTGGCGGATCTCCGCGGAGCCGACGACTTCCTCGCGCTGTTCGGGTGCCAGCATGCCCGTCATCGCCGCCTTCACCTCATCCACGGCGTCGTAGATGATGTTGTAGTAGCGCAGGTCGACACCATTGTTCTCGGCGAGCTTGCGCGCGCCGGCGTCCGCACGGACGTTGAACCCGATGATGACGGCCTTCGAGGCGATGGCCAGGTTGACGTCGGACTCACTGATGCCGCCCACGGCCGAGTGCACGATCTGCACCTTGACCTCGTCGGTGGACAGCTTGACCAGCGACTGGCCGAGCGCTTCCTGCGAACCCTGCACGTCGGCCTTGACGATGATGGGCAGCAACTGCACATCGGCGCCGAGAGCGTCGAACAGGTTTTCCATCTTGTTCTTCTGCAGGCGGGCCAGCTTGACGTCGCGGTACTTGCCCTGGCGGAACGTGGCGATCTCGCGAGCGCGGCGTTCGTCGGTCAGTACCATGAAGTCGTCGCCGGCCTGCGGTACTTCCGTGAGGCCCTGGATCTCCACCGGGATGGACGGGCCAGCCTCGTTGGTGGCGTTGCCGTCCTCGTCGATCATGGCGCGGACACGGCCGAAGGCCGAGCCAGCCAGCACGATGTCGCCGCGCTTGAGCGTGCCGGTCTGCACCAGCACCGTGGCGACCGGGCCGCGGCCCTTGTCGAGACGGGCTTCGACCACCACGCCTTGCGCCGCGGCTTCGGCCGGGGCCTTGAGCTCCAGCACTTCGGCCTGCAGCAGCACCTGCTCGAGCAGCGCGTCGACGCCCTGGCCGGTCTTGGCCGAGACGAGCACGAACGGCGAATCGCCGCCGAACTCTTCGGGCACCACCGACTCGGCCACCAGCTCGGAACGCACGCGCTCCAGGTTGGCGTCGGGCTTGTCGATCTTGTTGATCGCCACGACGATGGGCACGCCCGCCGCCTTGGCATGGTGGATGGCTTCCTTCGTCTGCGGCATGACGCCATCGTCGGCAGCCACCACCAGGATGACGATGTCGGTGGCCTTGGCACCGCGAGCACGCATGGCCGTGAAGGCCGCGTGACCCGGGGTGTCGAGGAAGGTGATCATGCCGCGCGGGGTTTCCACGTGGTACGCACCGATGTGCTGCGTGATGCCGCCGGCTTCGCCGGAGGCGACGCGGGCACGACGGATGTAGTCGAGCAGCGAGGTCTTGCCATGGTCGACGTGACCCATGACGGTGACGACCGGCGCGCGCGGCAGCATTTCGCCGACGACCTGCGCGGCCTTTTCTTCCTCGCTGAAGGCCTCCGGATCGTCCAGCTTGGCGGTGATCGCCTTGTGACCCATCTCTTCGACCACGATCATCGCGGTCTCCTGATCGAGCTGCTGGTTGATCGTGACCATCTGGCCCAGCTTCATCAGCTGCTTGATGACCTCGGATGCCTTCACGGACATCTTGTGCGCCAGGTCGGCCACGGAGATGGTCTCGGGAACATGCACTTCCTGGATGACCTGTTCGGTCGGAGCCTGGTAGTTGCTGCTGCCGGAGTCGCGATCGCGACCGCCACGGCCACCGCCGCGCGGCGCGCGCCAGCCCGGACGGCCCGCACCGGCGCCACCCGGGGCACCCGGACGACCCTTGTTGGCCTCGCCACGCTTCTTGGCGGCGTCGTCGGCCCAGCTCGACGAGAGCTTCTCTGACTTGACGGCCTTCTTGTCACCCGGCTTGGCGCCCGGTGCCGCGGGGGCGCCCGGAACGGCCTTGGCCTTGTGGATGGTGCCCTTGATGCCCGCGGCCGCGTCCACCGGCTTCGGCGGTTCGGGCTTGTGGGCGACGAGCACCTTCTTCGGTGCGGACATCATCGCGCGGATGGCGGCGGCTTCCGCTTCGGCGGCCTTGCGGCGACCCTGCAGATCCGTCATGCGCTTGGTTTCTTCGGCCTCGGCGTCGGCGGCCTTGATCACGCGCACCTGGCGCACGGGCTCGGGCGGCGGCGCGACGGGTTCCGGCGCGGGCGCCGGAGCCGCGGGCGGTGCGGCCGCGGCGGCGGCTGCAGCAGCAGCGGCCTCGCGGGCAGCGGCGTCCTTGGCCGATTTGGTCATCGGCACCCTGGGCTTGGCGGCCTCGGCAGCGGCACGCGCGGCGTCGGCGGCCAGCTTCTCGGCCGCGGCCTTCTCGGCGGACACAGCGGCCACCTTCAAACGCTCTTCGGTCTCGGCGCGCACGCGCGCATCCTCGGCTTCGCGCAGGCGACGCTTCTCGGACAACGCTTCTTCCTGCTCGCGCATGAGCGAGGCCTGGGCGCGCGCCTCTTCCTCGCGGCGAACGAGGTCGGCTTCCTCGGCGGCGGCAGCGGCCTGGGCCTGCTCCTCCGTCGTGGCGTCGTCACGCTGGACGAAGGTGCGCTTCTTGCGCACTTCGACCTGGATCGTGCGGGCTTTGCCGCTCGCATCCGCCTGCTTGATCTCGCTGGTCGACTTGCGGGTCAGCGTGATCTTCTTGCGCTCGCCCCCGGTGGTGCCGTGCGCGGTGCGCAAGTAGTCGAGCAGCCGCTCCTTGTCTGCGTCGTTCAGCGCGTCGTCGGTCGTCGCCTTGGCGACGCCTGCGGACTGCAGCTGTTCGAGCAGCGTTGCAGCGGGGCGATTCAGCTCCGATGCAAACTGGGCGACGGTGGTCACTGCCATTTCTGGAATTCCGTGCTTTTGTTCCGGGCGTTCGTGTAATACGTGGTGGGCACGTGAGCTCAGGTGGTGAACCAGTGCTCGCGGGCCTTCATGATCAGCGCCTTCGCGCTTGTCTCGTCGACGCCGGTCATGTCCACCAGTTCGTCGACCGCCAGGTCGGCGAGGTCGTCGCGCTTGTGCACGCCGCCCTCGGCCAGCTTGGCGATGAGATCGGGCGTCAGGCCCTCGAGGTCGCGCAGCTCTTGCGACACTTCCTCGACGCTCTCTTCGCGAGCGATCTCCATCGTCAGCAGCGCATCCTTGGCCCGGGTGCGCAGCTCGTTTACGGTGTCCTCGTCGAAACCTTCGATATCCAGCATTTCCTGCAGGGGCACGTAGGCCACCTGCTCCAGGCTGGTGAAGCCTTCCTCGATGAGGATGTCGGCCACCTCTCCGTCGACGTCGAGCTTGTCGACGAAGAGTTCGCGCGCGCCGCCCAGTTCCTCGACCTGCTTCGCCTGCGACTCTTCGGCCGTCATGATATTGATGCGCCAGCCCGTGAGGTCGGACGCGAGGCGCACGTTCTGCCCGCCGCGGCCAATGGCGATGGCGAGGTTTTCCTCGTCGACCACCACGTCCATGGCGTGCTTCTCTTCGTCCACCACGATCGACTGCACGTTGGCCGGAGCCAGCGCGCCGATGACGAACTGGGCCGGATCCTCGCTCCACAGCACGATGTCGACGCGCTCGCCGGCGAGCTCGTTGGTGACCGCGGTGACACGCGAACCGCGCACGCCGACGCAGGTGCCGATCGGGTCGACGCGCTTGTCGTGCGACAGCACCGCGATCTTGGCGCGCGAACCGGCGTCACGGGCGCAGCTCTTGATCTCGAGCAGGCCTTGGTCGATCTCGGGGACTTCCTGGCCGAACAGCTCCACCATGAAGCCGGGGGCGCTGCGGGACAACATGATCTGGGGACCGCGGGCCTGGGAATCAACCCCGGCGATGAACGCCCGCACGCGGTCGCCAGAGCGCAGGTTTTCCTTCGGGATCATCTCGCTGCGCTTGAGGCGGCCTTCGACGCGCCCCTGCTCGACGATGATGTCGCCCTTGTCGAGGCGCTTGACGGTGCCCGTGAAGATGCGTTCGCCCCGCGACAGGAAGTCGTTGAGCAGCTGTTCGCGTTCCGCGTCGCGGATCTTCTGCAGGATGACCTGCTTGGCAGCCTGGGCGCCGATGCGACCGATGGGCACCGAGTCGATCGGCTCCTCGATGTAGTCGTCGACCTCGATGTCGGAGATCTGTTCCTGCGCTTCGAACAGCAGGATCTCGGCATCGGGAATCTGCAGGCCGGCCTCGTTCGGCACGACGTGCCAGCGGCGGTAGGTGTCGTAGTCACCGGTCTCGCGGTCCACCGAGACACGGATGTCCACGTCGGCACCGTGAAGCTTCTTGGTGGCCGAGGCGAGCGCAGACTCGACCGCGCCGAACACGAGATCGCGTTCGACGGTCTTTTCGCGCGAGATCGCGTCCACCAACATCAGCATTTCGCGGTTCATTGTTCTTGACCTCCGTCGTCGGATTGAGCACCGGCCTCAGGCACGGCGGCGAGGTCCGCCTTGCGGCGGCGCCCCTTGA
>JBBQYL010000089.1:0-18745 GCA_038208735.1 Burkholderiales bacterium | reverse complement strand
CTCGGCTCCTCTGCCATCTGGTTGCGGCCCCGTGGACATGTGGACAGCCCCAAAGGGCGGCCTGCCCACATGCCCACCGGGCTCGACTACGACCAGCTATTGTGAATGTTGGTTTCCACACGAAACGACGAGGGGCCAGCGAAAGTCAGCTCTCGACCCAAAGCCGACATCCGCCGTGTCGAATCGGACGCCCTAAAGCTGACATTCGTCCTTTGGAGCGCCGGACGACCGGCGATGACCCAAGCAGGTGCGGTAGGTCAGGCGATGAAGTCTGTTGGAACGGCGATGAGCGAGGCGCTGCGCCGAATAGTCAAGCCGATGCACTACCTGCTGGATGTGATGCTGGTGTGCGTTCGCTGGTACGCGACCTACCCGCTGAGCTTTCGAAACTCGAGGAGACGATAGCCGAGCGCAGGTTCTTAAACGTCCAGGCGTACGGAACCGTGTTTCAATCACGAAGCTTCGGATTTCGGGTCGAGGCGGCCGCCCGCAATGCACCAGCAAACTGACCTTCGCAACGCGGATCGAAAAACTGTACCCGTTTAGGTTTGTTCGACAACTGCCTGCGCGGTGGGACGAAGCGGCGAACTGCAGTGCTCTGACGGCAGGGGTGGACAAACCTCGAGGGTCGAAACCGCGGGCCGGGCCGAAGGCCCACCTCCATGTGGGACTCGGGCGAATTGCAAGCCTGACTACCTTCGTGCCTGCGTATCCCTCAATTTGTTGAAAATACCGTGATGCCCGGTATAGCAAACGGAGATCCCGGTGGACCTCCAAGGTGAGGGACGAAAACTTGATGAGTTGCGCTGTCTACAGCTACTCCATGAGCGCCATTCCCAATGGGAAGCGCGGCAATCAGTGACTTGGATGAGGCGCCGATCACACCAAGAGAGGGTGACGCCGCAGCGGGATCTCCAGCGTAACCTGAATTCTGATGAAAGAATGCAGCCAAAAAGTATTTGTTGGTTACTGGATCATATGCAACTGCATCTTCCCCGCCGAACGGAATCGTTGCCATATTTGCTCCACTGGCACGGTTCAAGATCAATGTAATTTGCGGTGCACCGGTCGGGGGAGGAGCATTGCATCCGACGAGAATATCAGTATTCGGCCCGAGGGCGAGACCGCCGGGGAAGCAACCAGGCAAAGGGTATGCTGCCGACACAACCGGATTGGTAGCCAAAACCGAAGCAGCCGAAATCACATCGATTTCGCCAGCTGGGTTTGTATTGGTCCCGTCGTTGTTGATCAAAAATTTCCCGGTAGTATGATCATAGACACATTGCTCTAAACCACTGGTATCAGTTGGAAATATGTATTTTGCGACTTGCGTTTGAGTTACTGCGGACACAAACGTCACGAAAGGCGGCGATTCCTCAGGACTGGCAAACATGATGAGTTGATCGTCAGGGTCGTAGCAACCTTCGTCCACTCGCAGACCTGGCCCGCACCGACCACAATTGTTTTGACCACCGTGCCATTCCCAAGATCCACGATTTTTATACTGTTCACATCACCTGCATATATAGCTTTTGCATTCATGCCCACAGCGGGTACGATTACGACTCCGTTTGGACCATTGTGTGAATGATCGAAGCCGGCGGTATGGTCACCGGCGAACGCACCTGCGCCAGCGACTCCCGAGAATGCGTCATGATTGGCAATATCAATTATATCGATCGATTTTGTCCCCGCCGACGTTAGGTAGAATTTACCCGCTCCCGAATCAACAACTCCAAGATCGAAGCCCGTAAGTGAAGGTATGGTGATTTCTCCCAGCTGGTATGTCCCGGAATCTGCGCCGCCACAAGCCGACAGTGCCAGAGCGGCAGTAAGGGCTGATAGTACAAACGTTTTCATTTTGTCTCCAGATTACTAAAAATAAAGAACAGTAAGGCCGTGAGCACGAGCGCAGATAGCCCACCAGACGTGCCATGAATATTCTGAAGCAACGCACGATTAATGCTGTCTGATTTCGCCAATTTAAAGGATGCGAATTCTGTTTACTCGATTGCAATCCGACATCACTATTGGCACTCCAACTACAAGGGTTCTCCAAGATCCGGATAGGTCGGCGCGCTTCCGGTATCTTTGCTTCGTCAGACTCCAACAAACTCCCGCAGCACGTGGGGTTCTCGCCGCAGTTCGTCGCTCGTTCCGGTCCAGGCGACGCGGCCCTTGGCAATGACGTAGTGACGATCGGCCAGGCGCAACATCGGCTCGATGTTCTTGTCGATGACGATCAGCGCCAACCCGGCGGTCTTGAGGCGCTCCAGGCAAGCCCAGATCTCGCCGCGGATCAGCGGCGCGAGACCCTCAGTCGCCTCGTCGAGAATCAGCAGCTTCGGGTTGGTCATCAACGCGCGGCTGATCGCCAGCATCTGCTGCTCGCCGCCAGAGAGGTTGGCCCCCAGGTTACGTTCCCGCTCACGCAGGCGCGGGAACATCTCGTACACGGTGTCCAACGTCCACGCCGACTCGACGCCATGGCGGTTGCCGGCAGTCGCGACAAGGTTCTCGCGCACCGTCAGGTTCGGGAAGACGTGGCGGCCTTCGGGCACCAGGCCTATGCCGGCCCGGGCCACGCGGTGCACCTGCTGGCCGACCATCTCCACGCCCGCGAAACGCACGCTGCCCGCGCGCGGAGTGAGCAGTCCCATCAGGGTCTTCACGGTCGTCGACTTGCCCATGCCATTGCGGCCGATGAGCGTGACGACCTCGTTCGCCCGGACTTCCAGCGAGACCCCGAACAGGGCCTGGCTGGCACCGTAGCAGGTCTCGATGTCGCGGATCTCCAGCAATGCACTCACAGCGCGGCCTCCTGGTCGCCCAGGTAGGCCTTGCGCACCTCCTCGCTATCGCGGATTTCCTGTGGCGTGCCGCAGGCGATCGGGCGACCGTAGACGAGCACCGAGATGCGGTCGGCGAGCGCGAAGATCGCATCCATGTCGTGTTCTACCAGCACGATGCCGTAGCGGCCTTTCAATCGTTGCAGCAACTCGATGACTTCGCGCGACTCCTGCTGGCTCATGCCGGCCATCGGTTCGTCGAGCAGCAGGAGCTTTGGACGCATCGCGAGAGTCATGGCGATCTCCAACTGGCGGCGCGCGCCGTGGGCCAGGCGTGACACAGGGACGTTCGCCTGGTCGGCCAGGCCGACTTCTTCCAGAGCATGCATGGCGGGGTCGCGCAGGCGGGCATCGGTGGCGGCGGGCCGCCAAAACGAGAAGCTGTGCCCGGCCAGCGCCTGAACGGCGAACATCACGTTGCGCAGCACGCTGAATTCGGTGAACACCGATGTGATCTGGTAAGACCTCGCGATGCCCAGCCGCGCGCGCCGGTGCACGGGTGCGAACGTCACGTCCAGGCCATCGAGGCGGATGCTGCCTTCGGTGGGCATCAACTCGCCGCTGAGCTGGCTCAGCAACGTCGTCTTGCCCGCGCCGTTCGGACCGATGAGGGCATGCAACTCGCCGGGGCGCACCTGCAGGTCCAGATGATCGGTCGCCACCAGGCCGCCGAAGCGCTTCACGAGCCCCTTGACTTCGAGCAGGCTCATGCTTCGCGCTCCATGGCCAGGCCGTAGATTCCCTGCTTCATCGACAGCGTGACCAGCACGACGATGGTGCCGAGCGCCAGCATCCAGTGATCGTGTATCTGTTCGTCCAAGCCCCAGGGCAGGCCGAAGCTGGTGGACGTGAGAAGCTCCTGCACCAGCAACCAGACCAGCGCGCCGACGACTGGTCCGAGCAGCGTGCCCAGCCCGCCGAGCACCACCATCGCGATAAGCTCCCCCGACACCGACCAGTCCATGTACGACGGCGACGCGAAGCTGGTCAGGTTGGCGAGCAGCATGCCGGCCACCACGCAGACGAGGGCTGACAGCACGTAGGCCGCGAGCTCGTAGCGCAGCGTCGAGAAACCAAGAGCGGCCATGCGGCGCCGATTGGACTTCGAACCCCGCAGCACCATCCCGAAGCGCGCATGGACAATGCGATGCAGCCCCAGCATCGTCAGCACCAGCGCGGCGAAGATGACGTAGTAGAGGACGGTGTTGTCGGCCAGCTTCAGCGCGCCGAAATGGCTGCGGTTCGCGATGGGCAGGCCATCGTCGCCGCCGTAGTTCTTCAGCCCGATCGCCAGGTAGTAGGCCATCTGGGCGAACGCCAGCGTGATCATGATGAAGGCGATGCCACCGGTGCGCAGGCAGATCACGCCGACCAACAGGGCCGCCGCCAGGCCGACGGCAAGGCCTGCGCCGAGTTGCGCGAAGCCGTTGTCGATGCCATTGGCACTGAGCATGCCCACCGCGTAGGCGCCGATGCCGAAGTACAGCGCGTGCCCGAAGCTCACGAGCGAGCCGTAGCCCAGGATCAGGTTGAGGCCGACCGCCGCCAGTGCGTAGATCATGACTCGCGCGAACAGGGTGACGTACACCGGCTGGTCGCTCGCGGCCGCCAGCACGGGCACGAGCGCGAGGCCGCCCACGACGCACGCGACCACGATCGCGCGCACGACGCCGCGGCGCCCCGGCTTCGCCGGCGCGGCCAGCGCCGCCTTCAATGCGATAGAGGAATGTTCAACCATGTTTCACCGGGAACAGGCCCTGCGGACGAATCGCGAGCACAGCGGCCATCAGGAGGTAGATCGACATCGAGGCGAGCGCGGGCGCCGCAGCCTGCGCCACGCTGCGCTCGAACAAGCGGCCCATCACCGCGGGCAGCATCGCGCGGCCCAAGGTATCGACGATGCCCACGATGAGCGCACCGTAGAAAGCGCCGCGGATCGAGCCGACGCCACCGGTCACGATCACCACCAGCGTCAGGATCAGGATCGGTTCGCCCATGCCTGGTTGCACCGACAGGATGGGTGCGGCCATCAGTCCCGCCAGTCCCGCGAGCGCGGCGCCAACGCCGAACACGATGGTGTTGACGAATTTGGTGTTGACGCCCAGGGCCGACGCCATCATGGCGTCCGAGGCGCCTGCACGAATGAGCATGCCCATGCGCGTCTTGTGGATCGCGAGATAGAGCGCGATGCCCACCGAGAGTCCGACCGCGATGATGGCGAAGCGGTAGGACGGATAGGGCAGGCCGAACAGGTCGACGGTGCCGGACAACGCATCGGGCACGCTGATGAACATCGGCGACGGGCCCCAGATGATGCGGACGACCTCGTTGGCGACCAGGATCAGGCCGAAGGTGCCGAGCACCTGGTAGAGGTGGTCGCGCTGGTAGAGCCGGGTCAGCACCACGCGCTCTATCAGCAATCCGATGACCAGCGTGCCGATCACCGCGGCGACCCCGGCGAGCAGGAACGAGTTCGTCCGGCCATACGTGGCGGCCGCCAGGTAGGCGCCGATCATGTAGAGCGAACCGTGCGTGAGGTTCACGAAGCTCATGATGCCCAGCACGAGCGTGAGCCCGGCGGACAGCAGGAAGAGAAGCACGCCGAGCTGGAAGCCGTTCAACAACTGCGCGAAGAAAAGAGACGCGGTCATGGCGCAGTCGCCGGTTGTCGTGCCGTGCGCGGATAGGTACCGGAATCGTGACCCGGCGCGGGCGGAGCGGCGACGTGGCGGCGCGGCGCATCCGCGCCAGCGCGAACGCAAAGCGAGCGTCTGAACATGGCTTGTCTCTCGTCTCTGTTCTGGCCGACCGGGGCGGCTTGTCGATGGCCCCGAAGCGATGGGCTTCGGCGACATGACAGGCATCCTAGCGATGACCGGGAGATGCAAACAGATAGGATTTTTCCCCGAGCGATATCAAACCTGCATCGTCCGGAACACTTGGGACGCCGCGCGCCTGCCGCGCTTCAAACGTCCTCGTCCGCCGCCGCGACCTGGAAGGTGCCGACCACCTCGCGCAGCCTTTGCGCCTGGTCCTTCAGCGAGCCGGCCGCCGCGGCTGACTGCTCGACGAGCGCGGCGTTCTGCTGCGTCATCTGGTCGAGCCGGTTGACGGCCTTGTTGATCTCCGAAATGCCTTCGCGCTGCTGCGTGGTCGCCGTGGCGATCTCGCTGATCGTGCCGCCGACGCGTCGCACGCCCGCCACCACCTCGGTCATCACGCCACCGGCGCGATCAACCAATTCCGCGCCCGTGGCGATGGTCTCCACGGAGCCGCCGATCAGTACCTTGATCTCGCGCGCCGCCTCGGCCGAGCGCTGCGCCAGCGCCCGTACCTCGCTGGCCACCACCGCGAAGCCGCGGCCTCGTTCGCCGGCGCGCGCGGCCTCGACCGCCGCGTTGAGCGCGAGGATGTTGGTCTGGAACGCGATCCCGTCGATCGTGGCCGTGATGTCGCCAATGCGGCGCGAGCTCTCGGTGATGCGCGTCATGTTGTCGGTCACCTGCGCAAACGCGATGCCGCCGCGATCCGCGGCCTCGATGGCCGAGGTCGCCAGCTTGCGCGCGTGGTCGGCCGTGTCGGCGGTGTGCGCCACGGTGGCCGTCAACTGCTCCATCGAGCTCGACGCTTCCTGCAGGCTCGAGGCGGCGCTCTCTGTGCGGGTGGACAGATCGAGGCTGCCCGACGCGATCTCGCTGGAGGCCACCGACACCGATTGCACGCCGCCGCGCACCTCGCTCACCAGCGTGCACAGGCGCTGGTTCATCACAGCCATCGCCGACATCAGCGCGCCGATCTCGTCGGCGCGCCCGGTCGCGATGCGCTGCGTGAGGTCGCCCGCCGCGATCGCCTGCGAGACGCGCACCGCCTCGGCCAGCGGTCGGTTGATCGATCGCAAGACCCAGGTCATCGCTGCAAGCGCGACGATAGCCACCATCAGCATCAGGGCCGCGCCGCTCCACTCGGTGGCGCAGCCGACGGCCTGCGCATCGGCCTTGGCCGCGACGCAATGCGCCGCTTGCACTGCGACGAAGTCGTCCAACGCGTGCAGGTACACGTCGAAGGCCGGCCGCATGCTGCCCGTCATGAGCGCGGACGAAGCGGCCGTATCGCCGGCGCCCTGCAAGGCCTGGAGTTGCCGGGTCATCTAGATCAGCCGCGCGCGTGCCGCGCCGACCTTGTCGAAGGCTGCCTTGTCGTCCGCTTGCTGCGCCGTCGACAGTAGTTCCTTCTGTGCCGCCGCGCTGTCTGCGATGCCTTGCTTGAGGGCCGGACCGAACGTCGCCGCCATGACGGGATCTGTCGTCATCGATGTGGCCATCGTGCCCTGGATGTTGGTCTCGATCAGGCCGCGCCAGCGCGTCGCCCGGATGACGTTGGCCTGCGCGGCCTCGATGCGCTCGATCGTCGCGGAGGCGTTGGCCTCGGAACGGATCTGCATCCAGCTGCCGCTTGCCGCCAGCGCGAGAACCATGAAGAGCGTCACACCGCGAAGTTTCGCGGCGACGGGCAGGTCGTCGAGATTCATGGCAGCTTCCGTCGACTCAATGCGAGGCGGACGTCGCGGATGCCGCCGGGTGCCGGCGCAGATGGAAGCGCGGGGCCGACGCCGAATGTGCTGGTGCGCTCGGTGACTGGTCGTAGCTGTCGACGGGCGCAGCGGCCGCCTTGGAGGACTTCGCGGTCTCGGCCTTCACCGCTGCACGCGTCAGCGGCTGGCTGGCGGGCTGTGCGTCGGCGTATCCGGCAGCAACGAGGAGGAACAGGGAAAGCGTGGCAAGCGTCAGGGTTCGCATGAGATGTCCTTGAGTTTGAGGAAGGGTTCGCCAAGTCGGCGTCGGGTTGAGGTGTCGTGATGCAGGGGTCATCAGCGTTGGAAGGACGCACGCATCGCGTCGAGAAAGGCGCGCGTCTTGGTGGGCAGCAACTGGCGTCCGGAGATCACGGCCCAGACCTGCAGGTCGGGCAGACACCAGTCGGGCAGCACGCGCACGAGCGTGCCGGCCGCCACCTGCGCTTGCACCAGCGATTCGGGAAGCCCGACGACCCCGTGGCCGGCCAAGGCCATGCGCAGCAGGATCTCGCCCGAAGTGGCCACGCAGCGGGGCGGCGGCGTGCCTTGCCAACGTTCGTCGGTACCGCCCGGATGCTGGCGCACCATCTCCCAGGTCTGGAGCGCATCGTGGCGCGAGATCAGCAGCCCGTGCTTGCGGGCGAGGTCCTCGGGCACCGCTGGGGCGCCCTCACGCTCGAGGTAGGCCGGCGACGCGTAGAGCGCGATGGGCAGTTCGGCCAGCAGCGTGGCCGTGAGCGAGGCGTCCTCGTCGAGTGCGCTCACGCGGATGACGAGGTCGCAGTCTTCCTCGAGCAGGTCCACGCGACGCGACGACAGGTCGAGTTCGAGCGTGACGCGCGGGAAATCGGCCAGGAACTTGTCGATCATGCGCACCGCGATCGTCTGCGCGAGGAAGGCCGGGATCGTCACGCGCAACCGGCCGCTGGGCTCGACCTGGCGATTCTCTGCAAGCGCGGTGGCGGCTGAGACGGCCTCCACCACGTGCGCTGCATGCGCCAGCATCGACCGGCCGAATTCCGTCAGACGCAGCTTGCGTGTGGAGCGCACCAGCAGGCGCTCGCCCAGCACGACCTCCAGCTCGGCGAGGCGACGTGACACGGTTGAACGCGGCTGCTGCAACTTCTCTGCCGCACGCGAGAAGCTGCCCGCCTCGGCGATGCGTGCGAACAGTGCGAGGTCGTTGGCCTCAAGACGCGCCGCGCGACGTTCCGAGGTCGCCGGCGCGCCATGCGTGGCGGCTGCCAGTTCCTGGGACGATCCATCGGCCGTTGCGAAGGGCGCCATGTTGTTGTGCCGCGAGGTCGGTTCGTCGCGCGGCCGTGTCGCGGCCGCCATGCCGCCTGGGTTCTAGAGGACGGTGCGGGGCGCAACCAGGTCTCCAGCGTCGCGCAGGAGAAAATTCTAGGAGGCGGCGCGCCTTGGCGACAGATGCGAAAGTACGCGCGCCGATCGCGTCGGCGCATCGCTGCCGCAGCGCCCGCCGTCAGGCCGCGATTCGCACCGGCACCTCGATGGCGTCGTCGCGCCGAGCGGCAGCCTCGCGCATCATGTCGCAGAAATACTGGGCTGCCGGCGTCAACGGGCGGCCGGTGCGCACCACGATGCAGATCGGTGCGCCCGACAGCGGCTCGGCGATGTCGATGAGATCGAACACTTGGCGGAACAGCGGCGCCTGCGCCCACTGGCGCGGAAGCATGATGAGCAGGTCCGAATACGCGATCGTGAACAGGAAGGTCAGCGCCGATTGCGCCTGGACGATCAGCTTGGGCTCCGGCAGCCCATGGCGCGCGAACAGCGGGCCGAGTTCCTCCACGGGCAGGTGGGTCAGCGACGCGGTGGCCCATTCCGCGCCGACCAGCTCGCTCAGCGAACGCGCGCCGGCGAGGGGGTGCCCTTTGCGGCCGAGGATCACGCGGGCATTGTCAAACAGCTTTTCAACGGAGAGTTCCGACTCGACGTGATCGTGGATCGGGCCGATGTAGCAATCGACGGTGCCATCCTTGAGCTCGTTTTCAACGCGCGGGAGCAGGGCGTCGATGATGTCAAGCTTGACGTCCGGAAAACGCAGGCGGAAACGGGCTAGCGCGGTCGGCAGCATCACCATGTGCGGCACAGTGGACAGGCACACGCGGATCTCGCCGTGCGTGGCCCCCTTGAGCTGGTCGAGCTCGTCCTGGGCGTGGCGCAGCTCGCTGATCACCGCCTTGGCTCGCGGCAGGAAGACCTCGCCCATCGGCGCCAACGACACGCCGCGCGCGCGACGCTCGAGCAGCGTGACGCCCAGTTCCTTCTCCAGCTCCTGCAGGTTGCGCGTGATGGACGCCTGCGCGACGCCCAGCTGGCGCGCGGCGGCGCGCAGGCTGCCGCGTTCGACCACCGTCAGGAAGTCCCGGAGTGCATGCAGCTTCATGGTGCTCACGCGCGGCAAGCGATACCGCAGTTCAATCAGTGCCGCCGATTCTGAGCGCATTTGGATCGAAGTTACTCGGTGGCAACCCGAGGCTGTGACTTGCGACGCTGCGAATTCGACGACTCACTTGCCGGAGCCGCGGGACGCCGGAGCTGCCATCAGCTGCGACGCCGCGGCAGCGTCGTCGGCGCGCGCGGCGGCGGGCGCGCGACCTTCGGCGCCATGCGCATACAGGCTGGGCAGCAACTCGTTCATTTTCAATCCTTCGAAGCTGCTGCTCACGTCGCCGCTGCGAACTGCGGCGGCGGTCTCGGCGCGAACTTCGGCACGGGTCTTCGGGGCGTCGGCACCGGATTGGGCGCGTGCGGGGCTGGTGCCGAGCGCGGAAAAAGCGAGCGCCAGGAGTGCGGCGAATGCGACGGTTTTCATGATGGATCTCTTCATTCGTTTGGGAGTGAAGTCACTTTAGTCCTCCCACCGCTGCGGCAGAAGACCCGGCCATGGCACACCGTCGCCCATGGTTGGAACAATCGACGAGACCGCGATGCGACCGGGCTATCAACATCCGGCAAATGCCATCTCCCGGCGCGTGCATGAGCTCCCTAGACTGAACTCGGCAGTCCGCTAGAGGCCGCGCACAAGACAGTCTCCCGTTCCTGCCATCTGCCCAACCGCGTGCGCCCAGCCAATGGCACCCGCCGGACTGCATGGCTGGGGCCAGCACGTCAACGGGCGCGAGGTTCCGACAACAAGACTGGAGACAAACCAATGAAGATCCCTCGAGGAGGCGCCCTGGCGCGCCGTGCGCGCGCGTCGCTGCGCGTGGTTGCGGCGGCCGCATTGCTGAGCTTGGCAGGCGTCGCCGACACCCACGCGGAGACGGCTGCGCTGCTGGTGGGCCAGGTCGGCCCGTTCAGTGTTCTTCCGACGCCCGACGCCTCGCAGGTCCGCGATGGCGCCCGGGCCTATCTCGACCAGGTCAATCGCGCTGGCGGCGTCCATGGTCGGCGACTGGAGTACTTCACACTCGACGACGCATTCGACCCCGCGCGCTTCCTGGTGATGTTTCGCGAGGCACTCGACCGCCGGCCCATCGCGATCCTGCTGCCGATCGGTTCGGCCGCGGTCGGCGGCCTGCTGCGCAGCGGCATGCTGGATCACGCGGACACCGTCGTGATCGGTGCGATCCCCGGCGCCGAAGTGTTTCGTCGACCGGGCAGCCCGAAGCTGTTCCACGTCAGTTCGGGCGACAAAGCCCAGCTCGACCGGATCCTGTTGCAGTGCCAGGCCCAGGGACTGATGCGGGTCCACGTGCTCGCGCAGGACCTGGCCGTCGGCCACGACGGGCTTGCCGCGTTGCTGGCATCCTCCGGCGCGATGGGCGGCTTCACCCTCACGTCGGTCACGTTGCACGCCGATCCCGCGGCTTTGCGTACCGCGGCCGAGGCGGCCGCTCGGCGGGCGCCGGACAGCATCGTGATCGTGGGTACGCCGGTCTTCATGGCCGACACGCTCGCCGCGCTGCGCGCGGCCGGCGCTCACGAGGCCGTTTTCGCGCTGTCGTACCTGCCCGTTCCTCTAGCGGTAGCGCGGGCTGGCGCCGGTGGCGCGCGCGGGCTCGGCATCCCGCAGGCCTTTCCCAACCCCAATGGACACGACCTCCCTCTCCAGCGCGAGTTCCATGCCGCCATGCTGCGCGAGTTCCCGTCGATCAGCGAATACACCGCCTTCCACCTGGAAGGCTACGTGAGCGCCCGGTTGCTCGTAGAAGGCTTGCGGCGCATCGATGGCACGCCTACGCCCACCGCGCTCGCGCAGGCCTTGCATTCGATGGGCGAGATCGACCTGGGCGGCTTCCGCGAAAACTTCAGCCACGGCAACGTCGGCAGCCTCTGGACGGACATCGGCGTGATCAGCGCCGATGGCAAGCTGCTCTACTGAGCCAAGTCCTGGCGGCTGCGGGCCGTCGAAGCTTGGTCGGCGCGGTTCATGAACGCCACCAGCTTCTCGTTGAATTCGTCCGAAACGAGCTGCGGAAAGTGGTGCGGCGAGGGGATCATGAGGCGCTCCGTGCGTCCGAGTTCCGCGACACGATCCGAAGTGGCTTCGATCGCCGGACTCCAGCCGCCGGAGACCACGAGCCCAGGGACGCGCGCCTCGTGCAATTGGGTCAGTTGCCGCGTGACCGTCGCCTTGTCGGGCAATCGCAGGCGCGACAGGCCCTCACCCATGCGCCGCAATTGCTCTGGCGAGCGGCCGCCACGGATCTCGTCGGGGATGTTGACCAACTTCGCGAATTTCCGCGCGCGCGAAGCCATCGAGAGCGAGAACACCCGCGACAGTACGATCCGGAGCGCGAAGCGCCGCACGTTGGGGTTGTCCATCGCGAGCACCTGAAGCGCCGGCTCGATCAGTGTCAACGACCGCACCGCTTCGGGACGGCGTGCCGCGGCGGCCAGGGCCACGGCACCGCCGAAGGAATGTCCCACCAGGTGGGCGCCGTCCTCCAGCAATTCGGCCACCCACCCGCCATCGAGCTGCGCGTCGTCGGGACGACCGGGCGAGGGCGAGCGGCCGTGGCCGGGTCGATCGGGCACGACGACCTGCCAGCCCCGGTCCGCGAGTCTTTGCTGCGCGAGGAAGTGCCGATCCCCGCCCACCTCGCTGCCTTGGGCACTCCCATGCACCATCACCACGCGCGGCCCCGTCGTTCCCCAGCGCGTGATCCAGATCGAGTCGCTGCCCACCATCACCAGTTTGTCCAACGTCGTTCTCCTCGCCCCACCAGCTTGCATTCGAGCACGCGACGACGGGTTCTCATTGAAATGGTCAGTCGACGTGGCTGGTGTCGATCGCCGCTACCGGACCGCGAATCGGCTGCTTCGCATAGGCCTGCGACACGCCCGCCTTCATCGCGTCCAGCTCGGAGACCCCGAAGACCTTGCCTTTCATCACCACGGTGGCGATGCGATCGAGCGCGCCGACGTCGGTTATCGGATTGGCGTCGAGCAGCACCAGGTCAGCGTTTCGACCGGCCTCCACCGTGCCCATCGTCGACTCGCGATGCAGGTAGATCGCGCCGTTCAGCGTGGTCGCCTGCAACACCTCGAGCGGGCTCAGGCCGCTCGCGGCGAGCTCATGGAATTCCTGGTGCAGGCTAAAGCCGGGGATCACCCAGATGCCGCCCAGGTCGGAGCCGGTCATCATCTTCACGCCCTGTTGCTCCATCAGGTGGACCAGCTGTCGCTGGCGCGCGTAGTAGTCGCGAAACGCTGTGCGTGCCGCCTCCGGCACTTCGCCGGCGTAGCGCTTGCCGAGCGAGGTCCAGAGCGCGCGTGTCGTCCTGTCGACGTAGACGAGGTTCGGGTCGTTCATCAACCCCGGATCGTCGCTTACCTCCATGCCCTTGACGCGGATCAAAGTCGGTACCTGCCACGTGTCGTTCTTGACGAACACGCGCATCAATGAGGCGCACTTCTGCTCGTCATAGGTGTCGAGGACGTGCCGGTACAGCGGGCCGTCGGACGCGCGGAACAGCATCGGATCGACGATGTACATCGGCGTGAAGGCCGGCCGCGCCGAGTTGCGCAGGATGTCGCCGCGCAGCGTGGCTTCCTGCGACGAGCAGTCGATCAGGATGCCCAGCCCCGAGCCGAGATGCTCGATCGAATGCCAGCCCGCGTTGGACGAGTCGACTGCACTCAGCGTGGGCGACAGATGACCGGCGACGACCAGGCCCTGCTTGTTCGCCTCGGCCAGGATGGCCAGCGACGCGTCATGGCTCGCCGCGATCAGCTTGATGAAGTCGGCACCCATCGCCTTGTGTTGGTCCACCAGTTGTGTGCCCTGCGCCGCGGTGGCGGCGCCGACGATCAGCGGGCCGGCGATGGCAAGCACCTCGGGAGCATCGACCTGACCCGCGGCGCTGTCGGCATTGAGCTTGCGGGCGCGCGCGATCAGCTCCGGCGAACCCATCATCTCGCGGATGCCTGTCACGCCGTTGGCCACGAGCAGCGGCCACAGCGGTTGCGGCGCATCGGCGGCGGGCATCGCGTGCGTGTGCATGTCCAGGAAGCCGGGCACCAGGTAGCGGCCCGAGCCATCGACCACGCGCGCGTTGCCGCCGGCGTGGATGGACGCGACGGGCGCCACCTGGACGATCTTCGTGCCGGCAATCACGACCGAGCGATGCGGCAGGAGGTTGCCGTCGCGCGTGTCGACCACGGTGACGTCGCGAATCACCACACCGGAGGTGACCTCCGTGGGCGAGGACTCGGGCGCGGCGCAGCCCGCGATGAGGGCGATCGCGCCGAGCGCGACGAGAGGACGAAACAGAGTGGGCATGCGAGAGGGCCTGTGCAATCGTGATCGTGCGGATTTGAGGGAGTGGCGACGCGAGCGGATCACTTCAGTTGGCACTTGTCGTGATAGCGATCCTGGTGATCCTTCAGCGGCGTCGCGATCGTCTTCAGGCTGACCCGGCCCTTGGCGTCCCGGGCCGCCTCGAAGATGTGCATGTCCTGGATCGGGAAGTTGTTGTTGTTGAAGCGGAAATTGCCGCGCACCGAACTGAAATCGGCGGCGTGAAGCGCGGTGGCGAAGGCGGTCTTGTCGGCAACGTTGCCCTTGACCTTTGCGATAGCCGAGTCGAGCAGGATTGCGCCATCGTAGGCTTGCGCCGCATAGTTGGACGGAATGCGGTGATACCGGGCCTCGAACGCGTCGACGAACTTGTGATTGGCCGCGTTGTCGATGTCGGGCGCCCACATGTGGCCGCTCAGGGCGCCGAGTGCCGACTCCTTGAGCGCGGGCAGAGACGTGCCGTCGATGGTGCCGGTGGACAGTAGCGGAATGGACTTCACGAGCCCGGCCTGCTGGTATTGGCGGATGAAATTCACGCCGAGAGCGCCGGGGTAGAACGCGAACACCGCATCGGGCTTCGCCGCGGCGATCTTGGTGATCTCGGCCGAAAAATCGAGCTGGTTCAGAGGCGTGTAGAGCTCATCTTCGAGGCTACCCTGGTACTGGTGGCGGAACCCGCTGAGCATGTCTTTGCCGGCCTGGTAGTTCGGCGCCATCAACACGACGCGCTTGAATCCCTTGTCGCTCGCATACTTGCCCGCGACCTCGGCGATCGTGTCAACCTGGAACGACACCACGTATTGCAGCGGCGAGCAGTTCGCGCCGGCCAGCGGCGACGGGCCTGGGTTGGTGCTGATCAGGAACACGCCCTTGTCGATGATCGGCTTGGCCACGGCCATCATCACGTTCGATCCCGTCATGCCGGTGATCACAGCGACCTTGTCGCGCTCGATCAGCGACTGCACTTCCTGCGTCGCCACATCCGGCTTGAACTGGTCGTCACGCTTGATAACTTCCACGGGCGAGCCGCCCAGCTTGCCGCTGCGCTGGTCCACCGCGAGCATGAAGCCGTCGTACTGATCCTGGCCCAGCGTGCCGAGCGGTCCGGAGAATGTGGCGAGAAAGCCGATCTTGATGGGCGCCTGCGCCCACGCCTGGGAGGCCGCCATGCATGCGAGCGCAAGCAGGGTCGAACGGGCCGGGGTCTTGTTCATGAAATTAGTCTCCAGTCTTGTCGGAAGGCCGGCGCGAGTCACGTCGATGGACGCTCCCAACATCGCGGCGAAGCGATCGTACGAACGCGCCCGGCGGGCCGTCAGATGGGATTTCGCTCACGCCGATATCAAAAGAGCATCGGTGCCAGGCGTTGCGTACGACTGGTGAGCGGGGCCCGATTCGCTATCGATCGGCCGGCCCGCGGCGATGTGGCGACGGACGTTGTGCGTGCGCCCCAAAGGCTTCTCGGTGTAATCCCGCAGTCGCGGGCGGCCTCTGGGTAGGCGACCTAGCGCATGCACCGGGCAGAGATCGCCGGTCCCGGCTGCGCTTGATGCATGTTTGATATCGACACCTTCCAGCTGCCATCTCCTCGTATCGGACGGCACTGCATATCTTTGCGCCAGTGCCGCTCCCTTGCGGCCTCGCAAACCTATAACCGAGGGGACAAACCTTGAAACGACATCTACTCGTCGGCGCCACCATCGCCTTGCCCATCTGCGCGCTCGCTCAAAACGTGACCTTGTATGGACGCATCGACGTCTCCGGCAACTACCAGACTTACAGTTCGACGGCCACCAAGCCTTCGCAGCACGCCGTGACACTTTCGAACGACACGTCTTGGTGGGGCATGCGTGGAACCGAGGACCTGGGCGGCGGCAATCGCGCCTACTTCAAGATTGAAGGCGGTATCCAGGTCGACACGGGCCAGCAGTCGAACGCGTCCAGCATCTTCAACCGCGAGACCTACGGCGGCCTCGGCTCGGAGACCTATGGCTCGATCCAGGCGGGTAGCCAGTTCAGCCCGTCCATCTGGATGTCGGCCAAGACCGACCCGTTCGTGCGTTCGAACGTGGGCTCGCAGTTCACGCTGCTGCAGGCCAGTCCGGTGGGCATCCCGCGCGGCTACTCGATCCAGTACCAGAACGCGGTGCAGTACATCAGCCCCACCATCGCGGGCATCACGGCCCGGGCGCTGATCTCGGCCGCCGAGGGCTCGGTCAACGGGCCGAGCTACGCGGCGGGCCTGGAATACGCGGCCGGTCCGGCTTATGTCGGCTTCACCTACGACCAGAACAAGGTCTCCGCCGCGGCGGCAGGCCTGCACCCTGGCGCGCCGGTGCTCGAGGCGAACTACTCGTTCGCGGCCGCCTACAGGTTCTCGTTCGCGCGCGTCAGCGGCTGGTACGAGTTCAATCACATCGACAACGCGAAGAACGTGACGGGCTGGATGCTCGGCGCGTCGATCCCGGTCGGTCCGGTCGCCGACATCCGAACCTCGTACGCGCATCGCGACCAGAGCAACGCCAATGCATCGCTGCTCGCCGCCGGCTACTTTTACAAGCTGTCCAAGCGCACCGAAATCTACACGGCGGCCGCGCACCTGAACAACTCGGGCACGGCAGCGTTCGGTGTCTGGCCAATCGCGTCGCCGAACCCCGACCTCGGGCTGCCCGCCGGCGGCCCGCTGGCCCCCGGGCGCGACATCACGGCCTTCCAGATTGGCGCGTTGCACGTGTTCTGACGCGCGCTGAATGCGCAGGCCGCCGGCCTGCGCATCAATTGACGAAAGCGTGCCCGCGCGGCGACCGTGCGGGCACGCTTTCGCATGTATGTGGCATGCCGGCCGATGGCCGGCCTGATGCTCAGCGAACCGAGGCGCGGCCGGTGACGCGCAGGAGCAGCTCGCGGCCATCGGCCGGCCACTCGTTGCCACGCCAGGCGACGTGCTGGTCGGGTCGGATAAGCACGTAGCGCGCACCATAGAGGTCCGGCAACGCCGGCTCGCGCGGCTGTAGCACCGTCAGCGGCACCTCGGTGGCGCGGGCGACCTCGCGGGCAGATTCGAGTTCAGCGTCGTCCGCATCCAGAGCGGCGAGGAGGGTGAAGCCGGCGCCGAAATGGTCGTACAACGAACTGCCGTCATGCAGCCAAGCGTGCGGCGACAAGCTGCCCGGTCTCGCGGTTGGCACATAGTTGAGGAAGTCGCTCGGCGGGGCGGGCGTGCCGTCGCCGACGATGGCAGGCGAATCTTCGTAGCGGTAGCCGAGCACCACGCCCAAGGTATTGAACTCGCGCAGCTTGGCGGCCGACACGCGCGCGCCCACCTCGAGCCGCAGGCGAACGCCTCGCTCGTCGTCGTCTTCTAGCCCGTCCTGCCACAGCTGGTTGCCCAGCGTGGCGTGGTTGGACACGGCTTCGTCCATCACGAGGTCGTGCACGCCTCGGCGTTCCGCTTCGTAGCTGTCCAACAGGCCGGAACCACCCCAGCCTTGTACGATGGCCGCGAGCTTCCAGCCCAGGTCGACCCCGTCGGCCACGCCCATGTTCATGCCGTAGCCGCCGAAGGGCGGATGCAGGTGGCAGGCATCGCCGGCGAGGAACACGCGTCGATCGCGATAGCGATCGGCCAGCAGCCGGCTCGCTGTCCATTCGTCATGGCTCAACACTTCGTAGGGCAGGTCGATGCCCGTCGCCTTGCGGATCAACGCGGGCGCATGTTCCGGCTCGAACTTGACTCCGGCGGCCACGCCGGTGGGCATGAAGAACCACTTGTCGCCGCGATCCATCGGACCGATGAGGCTTGGCACGTCGGGGTTGACCTGCCAATACATGATTGCCGGTCCGTGCTTGTGAGCATCGGCCAGGCCCGGCGCCTTGAAGACGACGTTGTAGTTGCGCGAGAGCCCGTAGGTGCCCTTCATCGTCGCGCCGATCTGATCGCGCACTGCGCTGCGCGCGCCGTCCGCCCCGACCATGAAATCGCTGCGCACCGTGAATTCGCCGCCGCCCGCGAGATCGCGTACGCGCGTACGCACGTGACGCCCGCTCTGGTCGAAGCCGAGCATCTCGCAATTGAAGCGGATCTCGACGCTGGGAAGCGACTGAGCGTGCTCGCGCATCACCTCCTCGACGGCGTATTGCGGGATCCACTGCGCATGCTCGGAGTAGAACGGATTCTTTCCGGGCGCGCAGTACATCGCGTTCTCGAATCGGGCCAGTTCGTGGCCGGCCAGGCGGGTCACGAACAGCACGTTTGAAGGGTAGTAAGGGCCAAGCGGCGACGCCGCGAGCAGCTTGTCGGCGATCCCCCATCGGCGCATGTGCTCGCGCGTGCGGACATTGGTCGTCTTGGCGCGCGGCGCGTAACCCACGCGTGGATTGCGTTCGAGCAGCAGACACGGGATGCCCCGGCCCCTCGTCGTTTCGTGTGGAAACCAACATTCACAATAGCTGGTCGTAGTCGAGCCCGGTGGGCATGTGGGCAGGCCGCCCTTTGGGGCTGTCCACATGTCCACGGGGCCGCAACCAGATGGCAGAGGAGCCGAGCTG
>JBBQYL010000088.1:0-18758 GCA_038208735.1 Burkholderiales bacterium | reverse complement strand
CATACACCAAAGCATTGGACTGATATGGACTGCCGCGTCATCATGCCGTCCATGACGACGCTCCAGCACCCCGCCCCCGCCCTGTTCACCGCCGACCGCCTGCAATCGCTGGCCGTGGCCCACGCCACGCCGCTGTGGGTGTACGACGCCGACACCATCCGCGACCGGGTGGAACGCCTGCGCCTGTTCGACACCGTGCGCTTTGCGCAGAAGGCCTGCTCCAACACCCACGTGCTGCGCCTGCTGCGCGGCCTGGGCGTGCAGGTGGACGCGGTGTCGGCCGGCGAGATCCAGCGCGCGCTGCACGCCGGCTACGACGCCCGCGACGAACACAGCGGCATCGTGTTCACCGCCGACGAGATCGACGCCGCCACGCTGGCGCTGGTGGCCGAGCACGGCATCCCCGTGAACGCCGGCTCGGTGGACGTGCTCGACCAGCTGGGCCGCCACCTGGGCGACCACGCCCACGGCCACCGCGTGTGGCTGCGCATCAACCCCGGCTTCGGCCACGGCCACAGCCGCAAGACCAACACCGGCGGCGAGCACAGCAAGCACGGCATCTGGTCGTCCGACATCCCCGCCGCGCTGGAGACCATCGCCCGCCACGGGCTGCGCCTGGTCGGCCTGCACATGCACATCGGCTCGGGCGTGGACTACGGCCATCTCGAGAACGTCTGCGACGCCATGGTGCGCCACGTGCGCGAGGTGGTGGCCCTGGGACACGACGTGACGGCCGTCTCGGCCGGCGGCGGCCTGTCCATTCCCTACCGCGTCGGCGAGGTGAGCGTCGACACGGCCCACTACTTCAGCCTGTGGGACGCCGCGCGCCGCCGACTGGCCGACGAACTGGGCCACGCGGTTCACCTCGAGATCGAGCCGGGCCGCTTCCTGGTGGCCGAGTCGGGCGCGCTGTTGGCCGAGGTGCGCGCGGTCAAGGACATGGGCGCCAACCACTTCGTGCTGTGCGACGCCGGCTTCAACGACCTGGTGCGGCCCGCGATGTACGGCGGCCATCACGCCATCAGCGTGGTGGCGTGCGCCAACGCCAAGGTGCGCGGCGACCTGGACCTGGCCGACGAGCGCCGGCCCACCGTGGTGGCCGGCCCGCTGTGCGAGTCGGGCGACGTCTTCACCCAGGACGCCGGCGGCGTGGTGGAGGCGCGCGCGCTGGCGCCGGCCGAGGTGGGCGACCTGCTGGTGTTCCACGACGCCGGCGCGTACGGCGCGTCGATGAGCTCCAACTACAACACCCGGCCGCTGGCGGCGGAGGTGCTGGTGGACGGCGCCACGTCCCGCGTGATCCGGCGGCGGCAGACGGTGGCGGAGTTGATCGCGCTGGAGGAGTGAGCTCGCCGCGACGTGTCATCCTGCGCGAAGTCACAGGATCCACGCTCGCCGCAACGCCGGGATCCTGCGACTGGCGCAGGATGACGGGGCGGTTGACTACCCCAGGTGCTTCCCGAAATGGAACATCGTGCGCTCGAACGCCGCCGCCGCCGCGCCGGCGTGGTACGACCCGCGCTGCTCGCAGTTGAAGCCGTGGTTGGCCGCGTACAGGTGCACCTCCACCTCGGGGTGCGCCTGCTCGAAGGCCTTCACGCTGTCCAGCGTGATGTGGGTGTCCTCGTCGCCGAAGTGCGACATCACCGGCACCTTGGGCTGGCGCCCGGGCTCGTCGCCCACCGTCATGCCGCCGCCGTAGTACGACACGGCGGCAGACAGGCCCGTGATCTGCTCGGCCGCGCGCCACGCCAGCAGCCCGCCCCAGCAGTAGCCCACGATGCCCACCTTGCCGACGCTGGCGGCGTAATCCACCGCGGCCTGGATGTCCTGCAGCACGCCCGGCTTCGGCAACGCCTCCACCGCGGCTTTGAGGCCCGAGCCTCGCTTCATGTCCTCCGGGGTGTAGCCCAGCTCCACGCCGGGCTCCACGCGGTCGAAGGTGGCCGGCGCGATGGCCAGGTAGCCGGCCAGCGCGAAGCGGTCGGCCACGCCGCGGATGTGCGAGTTCACGCCGAAGATCTCCTGCAGCACCACGATGGCGCCCAGGGGCTTGTGGGGTGGCTCGGCGACGTAGGCGGACGACTTGAAGCCGTCGGCGGCGGTGAGGGTGATGGTGGAGGTTGTCATGCGGATTCCTGTGGAGTGGAGCAGCGGGACGGACGACCCCGATTTAACACCTACGCCGCAGTCGCGCAGGCCGTTCGCTGTACCCTAGCGGGTGAGACAAACCTTCGGAGCTCTTCAAATGCACATGGAATCATCGCCGCCGCCCGCGTCCACCGCCGAGCCGCGCAGCTCGTTCCTCGAGGAAAAGGCGTTCAAGTCGCGCACCGTGCTGGTGTTCGGTGCCATCAACGACCAGTCGGCCGCCGACACCGTGCGCCGCCTCATCGCCCTCGACGCCGATTCGCCGAAGGAACCCATCGACATGCTGGTGTCGTCGCCGGGCGGCCACCTCGAGTCGGGCGACACCGTGCACGACGTCATCCGCTTCATCTCGGCCCCGGTGCGCATGATCGGCACCGGCTGGGTGGGCAGCGCCGCCACGCACCTGTTCCTGTCGGTGCCCAAGGAGCGCCGCTTCTGCCTGCCGCAGACGCGCTTCCTCATCCACCAGCCCAGCGGCGGCGCCGGCGGCCAGGCCACCGACATCGCGATCATGGCGCGCGAGATCATCAAGGCCCGCGAACGCATCGCCCGCGTGATCTCGCGCGAGACGGGCCAGCCGCTTGAAAAGGTGCTGGTCGACATCGAGCGCGACAACTGGATGGGGCCGGAAGAGGCCATCGCGTACGGGCTCATCTCGCGCGTGATCGTGAGCCGCGGCGACCTGGGTTGAACGCTTCGCGCAGGTCGGCTGCCCGCGCTGCGGCGCGACTGGCATGCACTTGGCTCGACTCCGCACGTGCGCCTTGAATCCGGCCTGAACGGCCGGATTCCGCGGGAGTTCGCTTAAAGTTCGTCCGCGCGTACCTGTGGGCCGCGCTCGGCAGCTTCGTAGTTGTGCCGGCAATGCCCTCGACGTCCCGGTGCTGCGTCTCGCCAAGTACACGCCCGCCGCACCTCCGGTTCACCCAGGCGGTTGGGACAAGATACTTCCTCCAAATTTTTAGTTGGTTTGGGCAGCGTCGGGCCTTCGAGGCCGCGACGCTGCCCGCGGCCGGCCGTGACACGCGCCGCCGGGCTTGACGCGAATTGCGCGTCGACGCGCAGGCGTTCCTTGTCGTGATGGACGACCGGCATCGTCCCCGCTGTCCTGTCGTTCCGCGCGAAGTCGCGGAATCCACGCCTGAGACAACGTTGTCTGCGTGCGTGGATCCTGCGACTGCGCGCAGGATGACCGGATGACCGGATGACCGGATGGGCGGATGACCGGATGGGCGGATGGGCGGGGTGGGCGGAGTGGGCGGGATCGATGCTGGGTGGCGTCCTCGGCGAGGTGACGCCGCCTTCGTCATTCACGAGAAGGAGCGCCGGCAGCGCGGCCCGCCATTCGCGTCAAGCCCGGCGACCTGCCGTGGCGCTGGCCGCGGGCAGCGTCGCGGCCTCGATGGCCCGACGTTGCCCAAACCAAACAACGAAAATGGGGAACCGAATTTGTCCCAACCGCCTGGGTGAACCGGCGGTGCGGCGGGCGTGTACTTGGCGAGACGCAGCACCGGGACGTCGAGGGCATTGCCGGCGTGCATCCGAAGCCGCCTAACGCGACCCGCCAACGCCGTGCGTACGAATTTCAGCGAACGCCCTCGGAATCCGGCCGTCCAGGCCGGATTCAAGGCGCACGTGCGGAGTCGAGCCAAGTGCATGCCAGTCGCTCCGCAGCGCGGGCAGCCGACCCGTGCGAAGCGTCCATTCTCACTTCGAAAAAAACCCGAGGCGTCCCACCCTCACTTCACACAACCACCGTCTACTCGAACGCCTTCACCAGCGCATCGAACTTCACCTTCAGCGACTGGTCGTGTGGCGTCACCGGCGGCACCGGCCGGTCGACCTGAAGCAGCTGGTAGACCGCCATCTGCGCGGCGCGCACCGAATACTCCACCGTGAACACCACGTCGTCGGCGATCTCGCAGAACTGGCTCGCGAAGGCCAGGTTCACCGAGCTGGGCGGCACCGGCAGCGGCCGGTCGCTCTTCGCGCGCGGCATGAACATGCTCGTGATGTAGGGCATCCGGCACGGGATGCAGTTGGCGCTGGCGAACACCTCGTCGACGTCGAAGTTGAGGTGGCCGCACAGCTCGCGCAGGATCTCCTCGCCCGTGCAGTCGGCCATGGTCCTGGGCACGAAGTCGCCCACGCGGTCCGGATGCAGCGCATAGCCCCAGAACACCTGGACGCCCGCGGGCTGGCCCGCGAAATGGGGCTGGTGCGCCAGCACGATGGACATCAGCCAGCGCGAATCCTTGAACGTCACCAGGCCGCCGGTGCCCGCGCGGTTGCCGCTGAACTTCTCCATCCTGTCGAAGAACGCGGGGTCTTTCAGCGTGACGGTGTACGACTCCCACCACGACTCGGGGATGCTCGAGTTGAACGTGGCCGGGCGCCCGAAGTCGGGCCGGCCTTCGGCGATCTTCTCCCACAGCGTCCAGCCCTGGCTGTCGGCCTTGGTGAGGCGCGGCGGCGCGCTGGTCATCGAGCCGTAGCTGGACGCGTCGGTCATCGAGGCGTTGGTGAAGAAGACGAGGTCGGACGGCGCGACCTCGATGCTCATCGTCCGGCCCTCGGTCTCGCCTTTGATACCCGTCACCGTATGCTTGCTGCCCGCGGTGGCGATGTCGATGTCGGTGACGCGGCAGCCGGTGCGCACCTGCACGCCCTGCTTCTCCAGCCACGCGACCAGCGGCCGCACGAACGAGTCGTACTGGTTGTAGACGGTGCGCTTGACGCCGGCCAGCGTCTCGATGCGCGAGAACTCCATCATGAAGCGATGCAGGTAACGCTTGAACTCCACCGCGCTGTGCCAGGGCTGGAACGCGAAGGTGGTGGCCCACATGAACCAGAACTTCGTCTCGAAGAAGCCGGGCGACAGCCAGTCGGTGATGGCGTCGGTGCCCAGCTTCTCCTCGCTGGTCTCGGTGATCTTGAGCAGCTCGAGCCGGTCGGCGAGCGTGAAGCCCATCGACTTCACGTCGACGCGGTGCCGGTTGCGGTCCACCAACCGCGCCTGCGAGTGGGACGGATTGCGCGCGTTGAACGCCAGCATCTCGTCGACCACGTTCTGCCCCGGCACTCCCAGCGACGGGATGGTGCGGAACAGGTCCCAGGTGCACTCGTAGTTGTCGGTGGTGAGCATGCGGCCGCCGCGCAGCGTGTAGCCCTGCTCGGCGTCGCCCCCGCCGTCCAGGCTGCCACCGGGCGTGGCCAGCGCCTCGAGGATCGTGATGTTGCTTCCACGCATGCCGCCGTCGCGGATCATGAAGGCCGCCGCCGCGAGGCCGCCGATGCCTCCGCCGATGAGCCAGGCCTTGCGGCTGTCGTTGTCGTTCATGGGTTCCCTGAGATCGGATGGATGCCGGACGCGAAGAAGCGCGCGGCAAGTCCCGATCCTGGGGCCGAAGGCCGCGAGCGGCCTTGACAACCCGCAACGCGCGTCAATGCACGTCGAGGCGGTAGGTGGTGGCCAGGCGCGTGGCGTCGTAGCGCGCGCCGACGACCAGGGTGTGTGCCCCGCGCGGCAGCGGCGGCAGCATCACGTACCAGCCGTCGGCCACCGTGGTCTTCGACGTCGAACGCGGCACCTGGCGCAGCCCCAGCGCGAAGCAGTCGCCGGTGGGCTGGCGTTGCCGCTCCAGGTTGAAGACGGCGAGGCCGTCGATCGTCATCGACAGGTCGGTCACATGACCCAGGTGGTCCACGGCGATGCGCGCCATCGAACCGCAGTCGGGCACCTTGTTGCCCGATCGCTCCACCGTCACCGCGATCGGCACGAACAGCGTCTTGCCGGAGGGCACGCTGCACTGGCGCTCCACCGGCGCGCCGCCGTTGGAGGTGGCCAGGAACCACACGTCGCCTTCCTGCTGCGCGGCGCACAGCGCGCCCGTGGCATCGGACACGGGGCTCGCGTCGCGCGGGAAGGCGGCGATCCATTGCAGGTAGGCCTGGGACCAGTCGACCTGGGTGCGCTCGAACACGAAGTCGTCCGGGTCGATGGGTGCCAGGGGACGCACCGGGTCGGCGGCGACCGCGGCGAGCGAGGTCGCGGAGAGCAAGGCAAGGAGCAAAGCGCGGAAGAAGGAAACGGAACGGGATCGCATGCGGGCATTTTGTCGAAAGCGCGCATCGGCCGCTGGTCGCCTCCGCGATGCCATTGCGGCTGGCGCAGGGTAAGCTGCCGCCCCACCACAACTTGCGCAGGAGCCAGCGTGAACACCCCCCCGATCGCCCCGGGCACGCATGCCTTCTACGACGAGTGGGCCGTGCACGGCGTGGAGAACCCGCGCAGCGCGATCTCGCGCGAGTTCGAGTCCACCTTCGTGCCCGGCTCGCGCGTGCTGGACGTCGGCTGCGGCAAGGGCCGCGACGTCGTGGCGCTGCTGGACATGGGCTTCGACGCGTACGGCGTGGAGCCGAACGACGCGATGCGCGCCCACGCGCTCGCACGGGACGCGCGGGTGGGCGGGCGCATCGCCGCCGAGTCGCTGCCGAACCTCGGATTGCCCTTCGGCGGCGGCTTCGACGCGCTGGTCTGCAGCGCGGTGCTGATGCACCTGACGGCCTCCGCGCTACCCGCGTCCCGACACGCTCTGGCGCGTGCTGCTGTTCTCTCGCTAGTCCCAGCGCACGCGGCGCGACAGCACCGCCAGCGCGATGGCGGCGCCGGCCACCACGGCCATGCCCCAGGACAGGTTGGTGGCCTGCGCCACCGCGCCGATCACCAGCGGGCCGACGAGAAAGCCCAGCGAGCCCAGCGTCATCACCGCCGCCAGCGCCACGCCGCCCTCGCGTGCGCCCGCCGCGTACACGCACGGCGACACGGTGGCCACGCCGATGCCGAACAGGCCGAAGCCCACCAGCGCGGGCACCACGCCGCCCACCAGCAGCGCCGCGGCCAGGCTGAGGCCGGCCAGCAGCGAGCCGACGAACAGCAGCCGTCGCGCGCCCCAGCGCACGCGGGCGCGGTCGCCGAACCAGCGCGTCACCAACATCGCGCCCTGCAGGCTCACGATGCCCAGGGTCGCCATCTGTTGCGAGGCGTCGGCGCGCTCCTTCAGGTACAGCGTCGACCAGTCGACCATCGACCCCTCGACGATCATGCCCAGGAAGGCCATGCCGCCGATCAGCCACGCGGCGCCGCGCGGCAGGGAGAACGAGCGCGTGCCGCCGTCGATGGCCTTGGCATCCGCGATGAGCCCGGCGCGCGGCAGGAACACCGCGGCCAGCACGATCAGCGCGGCGACGGCGAAGTGCAGCGGCACCGAGGGCGTGACCTCGACGAGGCAGAACGCGAAGAACGCGCCCGCCATCGTGCCCAGGCTGAACGCCGCGTGCAGGCGCGACATCACCGGGCGCGCGGTGGCCCGCTCCACCTCCACGCCCTGCGCGTTCATCGCCACGTCCATGGTGCTGGCGAGCACCCCGTAGACGCCCATGATGGCGCAGGCGGACATCCAGTCGGGCGCCAGCCCGAACACCACCAGACCGAGCGCCAGCAAGCCGCCCGCGAGCAGGCTGGCGCCGCGCGAGCCCAGCTTGTGCAGCGCCGCCGCCGTCACCGGGAACGAGAAGATCGCGCCGATGGCGGCGAACAGCAGCACCATGCTCACCTGCGCGGTGCTCAGGCCCAGGTTGGCCTTGATGGCGGGCAGCCGCGATGTCCACGTGCCGTAGCTGAAGCCCAGGGCGCCGAACAGCGACGCGACGGCCAGCTGGCTGCGGCGGACGGCAGGGGCGTCGACGCGCGCGGCGTCGGATTCGAAGGCGGAGGGTCCGGTCATGGTTTCAGGCCCGCGCCAACGTGATGGCGTTCTCGGGGCAGGCCGTCACGCACAGGCCGCAGCCGTGGCACTGGTCGGCGCGCAAGGCCTCGGCCTGGATGCCGCCGTGCATCCACCACTTGAGCATGCCGAGCGTGGTCAGGCCCGGCAGGTCGGCGCGTTCGCGCCGGCCGACGACGAAGACGTCGTACGGGCACTCGGCGAGGCATGCGGCCTTGCCTTCGCAGCGGTTGGGGTCGATGACGGGCTTGAAGTGGCCGGCGGGATGCTTGCAGGCGGTCTTCGCGTCATCGTGAGGCAGGGTGTCCATGGGTCACAAAACAAAACGCACGCCCGAGGGCGTGCGTTGGTGAAGCATCGTGCGGGGGCCTGACCAGCCTCCCCGCCGTCATGCATCAAGCCGGCGTCGCGTCGGCTTCCTTGCAGTTGGGCGCGCACACCGACTGGGCGCGGCCCAGCAGCTTGCGCGTCTTCAGCTGGGCACGGGGACGGTGCTTGCCGCACAGGAAGCACGACATCGTGGCGGCGCCGAAGGCGCCAGTGGCTGCGAACGGGGAGCCCGCGGCCTTGGAACGATAGCGCAGGCCATCGGCGCCGAGGGTGGTCTTGACTTCTTGCTTCGACATCGAGTGATGATCCTTCCGGGATAGGAACTGGGCGCGTACGCTTGGCCGGGGGGCCGCACGTCGTTCCTCGCGCCATCCAATATTCTAACAGGCCGGCTGTATATGCCCTCAGCGGGATGGCCTGGGGACTTCCCTGTCGTGCAAGGCCCATGCCAAAAGTCGAAGCCGGGCGCTCAACAGCGGGAAAATACCCCCCAGGGCTTCACGCGACCGGCGCCGCATCGACCCGCTTGGCCACCAACGTGAGGATGTCGTAGCTGGCCACCACCTCGCCGTCCTGGTTCGTCACCTCCACGTCCCACGCCACCACGCCCTGCCCTCGTCCGTCGGCGCCCACCTTGTTGCGGTCGATCTTGCGCTTGCACGTGAGGCGCGCGCGGATGGTGTCGCCGATGCCCACCGGCTTGACGAAACGCAGCGTGTCGAGCCCGTAGTTGGCCAGCACCGGCCCTTCCGCCGGCGACACGAACAGGCCCGCCGCGGCCGACAGCACGAAGTAGCCGTGCGCGATGCGCTTGCCGAAGGGGGACGCCTTTGCGGCAATCTCGTCGAAGTGCATGTAAAAGAAGTCGCCGGAGACCCCGCCGAACGCGACGATGTCGGCGTCGGTGACGGTGCGCCGGTGCGTCAGCAGCGAGTCGCCCACCGTGAGGTCCTCGAACGCATGGCGGAACGGATGGATGGCCGATTCGTGCACCGCCGCGCCCTTCACGTGCTCGCCGGTGATCGCGGCCAGCATGGTGGGCGAGCCCTGCACCGCGGCGCGCTGCAGGTAGTGCTTGACGGCACGGATGCCGCCCAGCTCCTCGCCGCCGCCGGCGCGGCCCGGGCCGCCGTGCTTCAGCGAAGGCAGCGGCGAGCCGTGGCCGGTGGACTCGGGCGCGGCGTCGCGATCGAGCACCAGGATGCGGCCGTGCAACGCCGCGAGGCGGCTCACGGCCTGCGCGGCCAGGTGCGGGTCGCGCGTGACCAGCGTGCCCACCAGGCTGCCGCGGCCGCGTTCGGCCAGGGCCAGAGCCTCGTCGAAGTCGTCGTACGGCATCAGCGTGCTGACGGGACCGAAGGCCTCCACGTCGTGCGCGGCGGAGCTCGTGTCGGGACGTTCGCACAGCAGCAGCGTGGGCGCGAAGAACGCGCCCCGGTCGGTACCGGTGCCACGCGGCGCGAAGCCCGCGTCGCCGCCGAAGACCACCGTGTTGCCGCGGGCGAGCGTGGCCACGCGTTCGGCCACGTCGCGCTGCTGCTCGTGCGACGCCAGCGCGCCCATGGTCACGCCTTCGAGCGACGGGTCGCCCACCACCACCCTGGCCAGCCGCGCCTTCAGGCGCTCGACGACGGCGTCGAGGTGGCGGCGCGGCACGATCGCGCGGCGGATGGCGGTGCACTTCTGCCCCGCCTTGGCCGTCATCTCGCGTGCCACTTCCTTGACGAACAGGTCGAACTCCACGTCGTCCGGTGTCACGTCGTCGGCCAGCACCGCGCAGTTGAGCGAGTCGGCCTCGGCGTTGAACGGCACGCTGTGGGCGATCAGGTTCGGGCGCACGCGCAGCTTCGCGGCGGTGTCGGCCGAGCCGGTGAAGGTGACGATGTCCTGGCCGTTCACGCGGTCGAGCAGGTCGCCCGTCGAGCCCACCACGAGCTGCAACGCGCCCTCCGGCAGCAGGCCGGATTCGACCACCAGCCGCATCATCGCCTCGGTGAGGTAGCTGGTGGACGTGGCCGGCTTCACGATGCAGGGCATGCCCGCCAGGAAGCTGGGCGCGAACTTCTCGAGCGCGCCCCAGACGGGGAAGTTGAACGCGTTGATGTGCACCGCCACGCCGCGCCGCGGCACCAGCACGTGGGTGCCGGAGAACTGGCCCTTCTTGCCCAGCGCCATGGCCGGGCCCTCGTGCACCAGGTTGCCGGACGGCAGCTCGTTGCTGCCCATGCTGGCGTACGCGAACAGGGTGCCCGCGCCTCCCTCCACGTCGATCCAGCTGTCGGCGCGCGTGGCGCCGGTGTGCGCGGAGATGGCGTACAGCGACTCCTTGCGTTCCATCAGGAACCTGGCCAGCGCCTTCAGTCGCGCGGCGCGCTGCTGGAAGTCGAGCGCGAGCAGCGATGGCACGCCCACGCGGCGCGCATGGTCGACGGCCTCGCCGAAGTCGAGCTCGTCCGCGTGCGCGTGCGCCACCACGCGCCCGTCGACCGCGCTCGCGAGCGCCACGCCCGCGCGCGCGCCCACGAAGCGGCCGCCGATGTAGCTCTGCAGCTGGAAGGGCTGGGCCATGCTCACTCCTGGACCTTCCACGTGCCGTTCTCGATCTTGACCATCACGCGGGCGCGCTGGTCGAGGCCGAGGTGGTCGGTGGGGCTCATGTTGAAGATGCCGTGCGCGCCGGCCAGGTTCTTCGTGTTCTCGAGCGCGTCGCGCAGCGCGGCGCGGAACTCGGGCGTGCCCGGCTGGGCCTTCTTCAGCGCCACCGGCACCGCCGCGGCCATCAACTGGCCGGCGTCCCAGGCGTGGCCGCCGAAGGTGGACACGCTGTCCTTGCCGTACTTGGCCTCATACGCCGTCACGTAGGCGATGGCCGAGGCACGCACCGGGTTGCTGGCCGGCAGCTGGCGCGCCACCAGCACCGGGCCGGCCGGCAGGTAGGTGCCTTCGACGTTCTTTCCGCCCACGCGCAGGAAGTCGGCGTTGGCCACGCCGTGCGTCTGGTAGATCAGGCCGGTGTAGCCGCGTTCCTTGAGCGTGATCTGCGGCAGCGCGGCGGGCGTGCCCGAGCCGGCGACGAGGATCGCGTCGGGCTTGGCGGCCTGCAGCTTGAGCACCTGCGCGGTGACCGACGAATCGTTGCGCGCGAAGCGCTCGTTGGCCACGACGTTGATGCCCTTGAGCGCAGCGGCCTTCGAGAACTCGCCGAACCAGCCTTCGCCGTAGGCGTCGGCGAAGCCGATGAAGCCCACCGTCTTCACGCCGTGGTCCTTCATGTGCGACGCGATGGCCAGCGACATCTGGATGTCGTTCTGGGGCGTCTTGAACACCCACTTGCGCTTGGCATCCATCGGCTCGACGATCTTGGCCGACGCGGCCATCGAGATCATCGGCACCTGGGCCTCGCTGACCACGTCGATCATCGCGAGCGAGTTGGGCGTCACGGTGGAGCCCAGGATGATGTCGACCTTGTTTTCGGTGATCAGCTTGCGGGTATTGCTGACCGCCTTGGTGGTGTCCGTGCCGTCGTCCAGCACGATGTAGTTCACCTTCTGGCCGGCGATGGTCTGCGGCAGCAGCGCGATGGTGTTCTTCTCCGGGATGCCCAGCGACGCGGCCGGGCCGGTGGCCGACACGGTGACGCCGACGTTGATGTCGGCCAGCGCGCTGCCGGCGACGAGCGCCAGCACGGCGCACACCAGGGCCTGCAGGGGAAAGCGGATCTTCGTGTTCATCTCGGTCGTCTCCATCAGTCAGTCAGTCGATCAATCGGTCAGGGAAGGAAGGGGGGCGGCGTGGCGGCCCGGCGCGCGCGGCTTGCGCACCGCCTCCAGGCCGCCGAAGAACAGGTCGGCCACCACCGGGGCCATCTGTTCGTGGGTGAGGCTGCCGTCGGGGCGCAGCCACGTGAACATCCAGTTGATCATGCCGAAGAGCAGCATCGCCAGCGGGCGGTCGAGCTCGTTGCGCGCCAGGTTGGGCCGCACGGCGGCGATGGCGTCGGCGAACGCGGCCACCACGCGGCGCTGCGGCTCCTGCACCAGGCGACGCTCGCGCTCCTCCAGGAAGCGCACGTCCTCGGTCAGCACGCGGTGCTCGTTCTGAGCGTCGGCGTACTCGCGCACGAAACGCAATATGAGCGCGCGCAGCCGCGTCTCGCCGTCGGCGTGCTGCGTGTCCTGCATCACCTCCACGACGAACTGCTCCAGCCGCGCGACGTGGCCCACGGTGATCTGGAACAGCAGCTCGCGCTTGTCGCGGTAGTAGTGGTACAGCCCGGCCTTGGACGTGCCGCACGCCGCGGCGATGTCGTTCATCGACGTGGCCGTGTAGCCCTGTTCCGCGAACAGCTCCGCGGCCCGCGCGAGGATGGCGTCACGCTGGTCGTCGTAGGTGGCGGAGCGGGTACGGGCCATCGATGCCTATCTGTGGTCGAAGGAGATGCGCACTTCGGCGGTGGTGGGATGGGCCTGGCAGGTGAGGATGAACCCGGCGTCCAGGTCGCGCTTCTCGAGCGCGTAGTTTCGCGTCATTCTCACCTCGCCCGTGTCGAGGTGCGCGCGGCAGGTGCCGCACACGCCCGACTTGCACGAGTACGGCACGTCCAGGCCTGCGCTGGCGCAGGCGTCCAGCAGGTTGACGTCGCTCTCGCGGTAGTCCACCTGGTGCGTGACGCCGTCGCGCACCACCGTCAGGCGGCAGTCGGCCGCGTCGCCCGGCGCGGCCGACGGCACCGGCGCGGCCTGCACGCCCATGCCGGTGTCGGCGGGAATGGGCACGCCGAAGCGCTCGACATGGATGCGCTCGGCGGCCACGCCGGCGTCCAGCAGCGCGGCCTCGGCCTCGTCGTTCATCATGAACGGGCCGCAGATGAACGCGTGGTCGATATGGTCGGCCCGGATCAGGTGCTGCAGGAACTCGCCCAGCTTGGCGCGATCGAGCACCCCCTGGTTCAACGGCGAATCGATGCGTTCCTCCGAGAACACATGGTGCAGCGACACCCGCGTCACGTAGCGGTTCTTCAGGTCCTCGAGTTCCTCCTTGAACATCGTCGAGGCCGCGCGGCGGTTGCCGTAGACCAGCGTCACGCGGCTGCCCGGCTCGTTGGCCAGCACCGTCTTCATGATGGAGATCATCGGCGTGATGCCGCTGCCGCCGGCCACGCACAGGTAGTTGCGCGCCGCCGCGGGCTCCACGGGCACGAAGAAACGGCCTTGCGGCGGCATCACCTCGATGGTGTCGCCGGCACGCAGGTTCTCGGCCAGCCAGTTGGAGAAGCGGCCACCGCGCACGCGGCGCACGCCCACGCGCAGCTCGCCGTCGTCGATGCCGGCGCAGATGGAGTACGAGCGGCGCACCTCCTCGCCGCCGATGCGCTGGCGCAGCGTGAGGTATTGGCCCTGCGTGAAGCGGAAGCGCTCGCCCAGCTCCTCGGGGATGTCGAACGAGACGACCACCGCCTCATCGGTCTCGGGGCGGATCGAGCGGACCTTGAGCGGATGGAAATGAGTGTCTGATGACATGGCTAGATCGGCTTGAAATGTTCGAAGGGTTCTCGGCAGGCGATGCAGCGGTACAGCGACTTGCAGGCGGTCGAGCCGAAGGCGGACAGGCGCTCGGTCTGCGCGCTGCCGCAGCGCGGGCAGGCCACGTTGCGCGCCATCAGGCGAACAGGATAGACCCCCCCCACGCTCCTCCCGTCGCTGCCCCCCGAGGGGGAGCTCGCCAGACCTCGGGTGCGACCCTCGGACGGCGGTGTGCTCACGGCCATTGCCTCCGAGGCGCACGAGCCCGGCGGTGCGATGCCGTAGGCGCGCAGGTTCTCGCGGCCCTCGGGCGTGATCCAGTCGGTGGTCCACGCGGGCGCGCGCCGTTGCGTCACGCGCACGGGCCCCAGGCCGGCGGCGTCGATGGCCTCCGAGATGGCCTGCTCGATGACCTCGGTGGCCGGGCAGCCGGAGTACGTCGGCGTGACCACCACCTCCAGCGCGTCGGCATGCTCGATCACGTCGCGCACGATGCCCAGGTCGGTGACGGAGATGGCCGGCACCTCGGGATCGAGCACCTCGTGCAGCACGCGCCATGCATGCGCGACTCGCGGCGAGGCGACCGGATCGTGCGCGGCCATCGCGTTCACCACTGCCCGCCCGGGAACGAGCGCTGCAGCGTCTGCATCTCGGCCAGCAGGTAGCCCATGTGCTCGCTGTGCACGCCTTTCGAGCCCGTGGAGCGGAACGCGCCGGTGGCCGGCACCTTCAGGCCGGCCTCGGCGAACATCGGCTCGACGACGGCCAGCCACTCGGCCTGCAGCGCCACGCGCAGCGGGCCCAGGCCGGCCTCGGCCGCGGCGGTGTCGACGCCGTCGGTTTCGAAGAGTTCGGCGGTGTAGGGCCACAGACGATCGACGGCCTGGCGCGTGCGGCGCGCCGATTCGTCGGTGCCGTCGCCCAGGCGCACCAGCCAGTCGGCGGCGTGCGCCACGTGGTAGCGCGACTCCTTCACGGCCTTGCCGGCGATGGCGGCGATCTCGGCGTCGCTCGAGGCCTCCAGCCTGGCCCACAGCCCGTTCATCCAGGCGGCCAGCAGGAAGTTGCGGACGATCGCGTCGGCGAAGTCGCGCCCCGCCTTGCGGCCCGGCAGCTCGGCCAGCGTCACGTTGAAAAAGTCGCGCTCGTTGCGCAGGAACGCCAGCTGGTCCTCGTCGAAGCCGGCCTGCGCGCCGACGTGCGTCAGCAGCGCGCGCGCCTGGCCCACCAGGTCGAGCGCCAGGTTGGTGAGCGCGATGTCTTCCTCGAGGATCGGCGCGTGGCCGCTCCACTCGGCCAGGCGCTGCGCGTGGATCAGGCAGGTGTCGCCGATGCGCATCAGGTAGGCCTGCTGCGGCGTGGGCGCGAAGACGATGGACTCGGTGGTGGTGGACGCGACGGAGGCGGACTTGCTGGCCGTGGTGGGCAGCGGGGCGAAGGAGGTGTTCATCGCCGTGCTCACATGTGGCCCACTTCGGGCGGCAGCTCGTAGAACGTCGGATGGCGGTACACCTTGTCTTCCATCGGATCGAACAGCATCGCCTTGTCGGCCGGGTCGGACGCCACGATCTGGTCGGAGCGCACGATCCACACGCTGATGCCTTCCTGGCGCCGCGTGTACACCTCGCGCGCCAGCTGCAGCGCCATCTTCGAATCGGCGGCATGCAGGCTGCCGCAGTGCTTGTGGTCGAGGCCGGCCTTGGGGCGCAGGAATACCTCCCACAGGGGCCACTCGTGGGCCTGCGCCTGGGCGTTCGCGATGTCGGTCTTGGTGGCGGTCATGTGTGATTCCGAAAAGTGTTCAAGCGGCGCGTTGTTCGTCGCGCGCGGCGGTCTTGCGCGCATGGGCCAGCGCGGCCTCGCGCACCCACTCGCCGTCGTTCCACGCGTCGACGCGCTCGGCCAGGCGCTCCTTGTTGCAGGGGCCGTCGCCGTTGACGACCTGCCAGAACTCGCTCCAGTCGATCGCGCCGAAGTCGACCTCGCCGCGCGCCTCGTTCCACTTCAGGTCGGGATCAGGCAAGGTGACGCCAAGAATCTTCGCCTGCTCCACGGCGGCGTTGACGAACTTCTGCCGCAGCTGGTCGTTGGTGATGCGCTTGATGCCCCAGCGCATCGATTGCGCGGTGTTGGGCGACTGGTCGTCGGGCGGGCCGAACATCATCAGGCTGGGCCACCACCAGCGGTTGGTGGCGTCCTGCACCATCGCGCGCTGCGCGTCGGTGCCCTTCTGCATCATCGTCAGCAGCGCGTCGTAGCCCTGGCGTTGGTGGAACGATTCCTCGCGGCACACGCGCACCATCGCGCGGGCATACGGCGCGTACGAGCAGCGGCACAGCGGGATCTGGTTCATGATGGCCGCGCCATCCACCAGCCAGCCCACCACGCCCACGTCGGCCCAGGTGAGCGTGGGGTAGTTGAAGGTCGACGAGTACTTGGCCTTGCCGGTGTGCAGCGCATCGAGCATCTGGTCGCGCGACGTGCCCAGCGTCTCGCCGGCCGCGTACAGGTACAGGCCGTGGCCCGCCTCATCCTGCACCTTGGCGAGCAGGATGGCCTTGCGCTTCAACGTGGGCGCGCGCGTGATCCAGTTGCCCTCGGGCAGCATGCCCACGATCTCGGAGTGCGCGTGCTGGCTGATCTGGCGCACCAGGGTCTTGCGGTAGTGCTCGGGCATCCAGTCCTTGGCCTCGATGAAGCCCTCGTTGTCGAGCGCCTCCTCGAAGCGCTGCTCGGCGACGACCTCGTCGGCGTCGCGGATGGCGGTGCGCTCTTCCTTCGGCGCGGTGTCCATGGCTTGGGTGTACATGCTGGCTTTCTGAAGTGACGGCGTCAGGTCGGGACCTGACCCCGGAGTCATCGTCGATCGACCACCCGACGGGCCTTGCCGACGAGCGTGCGTTCAATGGAATCGGGCAGCCCGACGCGCTCCGCGGTGCTCACGCCGGTGAGCGTCTTGATGCGTTCCTGCAGGTCGCGGCCGACCGCGCCGGGGTCGCCGCCGGCGTGCGCGGGCAGCAGCTCGCACAGCACCTCCACCTTGTCGAGCAGGCCGTCGCGGGTGACCACCAGCTGGTACTGGCCGCCGAGCGCGCCGTGGGCCAGCACGATCTCCTCGATCTGCGTGGGAAACAGGTTCACGCCACGGATGATGAGCATGTCGTCGGAGCGGCCGACGATCTTGCCCATGCGGCGCATGCTGCGCGCGGTGGGCGGCAGCAGGCGCGTGAGGTCGCGCGTGCGGTAGCGGATCACCGGGAAGGCCTGCTTGGTGAGCGTGGTGAACACGAGCTCGCCCTCCTCGCCGTCGGGCAGCACCGCGCCGGTCTCGGGGTCGATGATCTCGGGGTAGAAGTGGTCTTCCCAGATGACCGGGCCGTCCTGCGTCTCCACGCACTCGCTGGCCACGCCGGGGCCCATCACCTCGGACAGGCCGTAGATGTCGACCGCGTCGATGTTGGCCGCCTGCTGGATGTCGCGCCGCATCGCCTCCGTCCACGGCTCGGCGCCGAAGACGCCCACGCGCACGCTCATCTCGCGCGGATCCAGTCCCTGGCGGCGAAACTCCTCGCAGATCACCTGCATGTACGACGGCGTGACCATGATCGCGTCGGGCTTGAAGTCGGTGATCAGCTGCACCTGCTTCTCGGTCTGTCCGCCCGACATCGGCACCACGGTGCAGCCCAGGCGCTCGGCGCCGTAGTGCGCGCCCAGGCCGCCGGTGAACAGGCCATAGCCGTAGGCCACGTGCACCATGTCGCCGCGGCGCACGCCGGCGGCGCGCAGCGACCGGGCCACCAGGTCGGCCCAGTTGTCGATGTCGGCCTGCGTGTAGCCGACGACGGTGGGCTTGCCGGTGGTGCCCGACGACGCGTGCACGCGCACCACCTGCTCGCGCGGTACCGCGAACATGCCGAACGGGTAGTTGGCGCGCAGGTCGCCCTTGCAGGTGAACGGGAACCTGGCCAGGTCGGCCAGCGTCTTCAGGTCGGACGGGTGCACGCCCTTGTCGTCGAAAGCGCGCCGGTAGTGCGGCACGTTGGCGTACACGTTCTCCAGCGTGGCGCGCAGGCGCGTGAGCTGCAGCGCGGCGATCTCGTCGCGGCTCGCGCGTTCGATGGGGTCGAGCTCGGTGGGGCGCAAGGCGTGGATCGGCATGTCAGTCTTGATCTGCAAGCACGGGCTTGCCTTTCATCGTGCAGGAGCGGCCGCGGAAGGCGACCACGCGCTCGCCGCACTGGTTGCGCACGTCGACGTCGTAGACGCCCATGCGGCCGGACTTGCTCACCTCGATGGCCGTGGCGGTGAGCACGTCGCCCAGGCGGCCCGGCGCCACGATCTCGACGTTGAAGCCCGAGGCCACGGTGATCTCGTTGTATGCGTTGCACGCGAACGCGAAGCACGAGTCGGCCAGCGCCGACAGCAGGCCGCCCTGGCAGCTGCCGTAGCCGTTGAGCATGTCCTCGCGCACGGTCATGGTCATGGTGCAGCTGCCGGGACCGATGGCCGCCACGCGCATGCCCATGCCTTGCGACGCGCGGTCGGTGGCCCACAGGTGGTCGCGCACGCGCTCGGCGATGGCCTGGGCGTCGGACATCAGCGGTCCTTGAACGCCGCGGGACGCTTCTGCGTGAACGCGGCCACGCCTTCGGAGAAGTCGTGCGCGCGGCCCAGCTCGCCCTGCACGCGGGCCTCGAGCGCCAGCGCCTCTTCCAGCGTCAGCGACTGCGATGCATCGAGCGCGTGCCGCGTGGCCACCAGCGCCTTCGACGGCAGCGCGGCGAGCTTGTCGGCCAGCGCCTGCGCCTGCGTGGCCAGGTCGGCGTCGTCGACGGCCTGCCAGATGAGGCCGAAGCGCTCGGCGTCGGCGGCCGACAGCTTGTCGCCGGTGAGCGCCAGCGCCAGCGCGCGCGAGCGGCCCACCAGGCGCGGCAGCAGCCAGGTGCCACCGCAGTCGGGGATCAACCCG
>JBBQYL010000087.1:0-18807 GCA_038208735.1 Burkholderiales bacterium | reverse complement strand
CGCTGTTTGACACGGGGCGCGCTGGTTGACACGCGGCGCGCTGTATGAAAAGCCGCGCGGCACGCCGATAAATCCGGTAAACCTGGGCGCTGTCGCTGTATCCACGCGGGCCGACCAAGCCGCTCAGCGCGGAATCTGCCTTGGCTTCCCGTCCCGGTCGATCGCCACGTACGTGAGGTTCGCCTCCGTCACCTTCACCACCTGGATGTCGGCCGGATTGCGCTCGGCGTAGACCTCCACGCGCACGGTGATCGACGTGTTGCCCACGCGTTCCACCGTCGAATAGAAGCTGAGCAGGTCGCCCACCGACACCGGCTGCTTGAAGATGAACTGGTTCACCGCCACGGTGGTCACGCGGCCCTTGGCGATGCGCACCGGCAGCACCGAGCCGGCCAGGTCGACCTGCGCCATGATCCAGCCGCCGAAGATGTCGCCATTGAAGTTGGCGTCCGACGGCATCGGAATCACGCGCAGCGCGAGCTCCTTGTCGGCCGGCAGGGTGGTCCGCGCGTGCGAGCCGGCGTGCAGTTCGTCGTGGGTCATCGAGACATCTTTCGGGGCTGTCGAGCGCTGCCTGGATTGTGCTTGAAAGGGTTTACCCCTTGTTTCGAATGTTGCGGTGCAGCAGTGAACTTGTGCGCGCGAAAGATGCGTCCGACGCGCCCTCGCGATTCTTGCTATGGTTCGCGCCGCCCCCACCTGCGTTGCCACATGCACCCGAACCCGCCCGCCGCCGCCCGAGACGCCACGCCCGCCACCCAGCCGCGCAGCGACTGGCACACCCTCAAGCGCCTGATGCCCTACTTCTGGGAGTACCGCGTGCGCATGGTGATCGCGCTCGTGTTCCTGATCGGCGCCAAGGTGGCCAGCGTCAGCGTGCCGCTGCTGCTCAAGCGGCTGGTGGACGCGCTCAACATCTCCACCACCGATCCGCGCGCGCTGCTGGTGGTGCCGCTGGGCCTGCTGCTGGGCTATGCCGGCCTGCGGCTGGCGATGACGCTGTTCACCGAGTTGCGCGAGATCGTGTTCTCGCGCGCCACCTTCGGCGCGGCCAAGCGGGTGTCGCTGGAGACCTTCGAGCATTTGCACGCGCTGTCGTTGCGCTTCCACCTGGAGCGCCAGACGGGCGGCCTCACGCGCGACATCGAGCGCGGCCGCAGCGCGTTGCAGACGCTGGTGTCGTACTCGCTGTACACCATCATCCCGACGCTGGTGGAGCTGTCGTTCGTGCTCGTCCTGCTGGGCCACAAGTTCGACATGGGCTACGTGTGGATCACGCTGACGGCGCTGCTGCTGTACGGCCTGTTCACGATCTCGGTCACCGAATGGCGCACCAAGTACCGCAAGGCGATGAACGAGCTCGACTCGAAGGCCAACACCAAGGCCATCGACGCGCTGCTGAACTTCGAGACGGTGAAGTACTTCAACAACGAGCAGTTCGAGGCGGCGCGCTACGAGACGGGCCTGGAGGCGTACCGCGAGGCGCAGATGAAGTCGCAAGCCACGCTGTCCATGCTCAACACCGGCCAGCAACTGATGATCGCCGGCAGCCTGGTGGCGCTGCTGTGGCGCGCCACCGGCGGCGTCATCGCGCACAAGATGACGCTGGGCGACTTCGTGATGGTCAACGCGCTCTTGATCCAGCTGTACGTGCCGCTCAACTTCCTGGGCGTGCTCTACCGCGAGGTCAAGCAGGGCCTCACCGACCTGGAGCGCATGTTCGCGCTGCTGGAAAAGGACCGCGAGGTGGCCGACGCCCCCGGCGCCACGGTGCTGCAGGTGAGCGGCGGGTCGGTGCGCTTCGAGGACGTGAGCTTCGCCTACGATCCGTCGCGGCCCATCCTGCACGGCGTCAGCTTCGAGATCCCGGCCGGCAAGACGGTGGCCGTCGTCGGGCCCAGCGGCGCCGGAAAAAGCACGCTGGCGCGGCTGCTGTACCGCTTCTACGACGTCACCGGGGGGGCCATCCGCATCGACGGGCAGGACCTGCGCCAGCTCACGCAGCACAGCCTGCGCAAGGCGATCGGCATCGTGCCGCAGGACACCGTGCTGTTCAACGACACCGTGGGCTACAACATCGGCTACGGACGCAACGGCGCGTCCCAGGACGAGATCGAGGGCGCCGCGCGCGCCGCCCACATCCACGACTTCATCGCCTCCACGCCCAAGGGCTACGAGACGATGGTGGGCGAGCGCGGTCTGAAGCTGTCGGGCGGCGAGAAGCAGCGCATCGCCATCGCGCGCACGCTGCTCAAGAACCCGCCGCTGATGATCTTCGACGAGGCCACCTCGGCACTCGACTCGGCCAACGAACGCGCGATCCAGGCCGAGCTGAGCCAGGCGGCGCAGGGCCGCACGACGCTGGTGATCGCGCACCGGCTGTCCACGGTGGTCAACGCCGCGCAGATCCTGGTGATGGCCGAAGGCCGCATCGTGGAGCGCGGCACGCACGCCGAGCTGCTGGCGCTGGACGGCCGCTATGCCCACATGTGGCGGCTGCAGCAGACGCATGGGGATGACAGGGGGTCTGGCTCCGAAGGTGCCTGACCCCGGGCTACACTGGATGCGTGGAAACCAAGTGGCTTGAAGATTTCGTCAGCCTGGCCGAGACACGCAGCTTCTCGCGTTCCGCCCAGCTGAGGCACGTCACCCAGCCGGCGTTCTCGCGCCGCATCCAGGCGCTCGAGGCCTGGGCCGGGCTCGACCTCGTCGACCGCTCGTCGTACCCCACGCGGCTCACGCCCGCGGGCGAGACGTTCCACGGCCAGGCGCTGGAGGTGCTGGGCAGCCTGCAGGCCACGCGCAACATGATGCGCGGGCTGCAGGCCGGCGGCGCCGACATGATCGAGTTCGCCGTGCCGCACACGCTCGCGTTCACGTTCTTCCCCAGCTGGCTGATGGACCTGCGCAAGCGCTTCGGCGAGATGAAGAGCCGCCTCATCGCGCTCAACGTGCACGACGCGGTGATGCGCCTCACGGAAGGCAGCTGCGACCTGCTGGTGGCCTACCACCACGCGTCGCAGCCACTGCAGCTGAGCCCCGACCGCTACGAGATGCTGAGCCTGGGCCAGGAGACGCTGGCGCCGTACGCCAAGGGCGGCGCCGACGGCCAGCCGCTGTTCCGCCTGGCCACCACCGGCAACGCGCGCATCCCGTTCCTGGGCTACGCGTCGGGCGCCTACATGGCGCGCCTGGTGGACCAGATCCTGAAGTCGACGCCGGCGCTGCCCAACCTGGACACCGTCTACGAGACCGACATGGCCGAGGGACTCAAGGCGATGGCGCTGGAAGGCCACGGCATCGCATTCCTGCCCTCCAGCTCGGTCAAGAAGGAGCTGCGCACGCGCAAGCTGGTGTCGGCCGCGCCGCTGAACGACGACGCCGGCCACGCGTACGACGTGACCATGGAGGTGCGCATCTACCGCGAGCGCCCCGAGCTGGCGCGCCATTCCAAGCCCGGCGCCCAGGCGCTGTGGGAGTTCCTGAAGAAGGCTTGAAAAGCCCGCGACGGCGTCGGCGGAGTACTTGCGGCGCAATCTCGCCGGCCGCAGGCAGTCTTGCCAAACTCATCACGAAAATTGGGTAGTAACCCTTATTGGTTCATGCCAATGATGCATGATGCGGCCTCCAAAAGGCATTGGCGCCGCTCCGAGGCGCCGCATACAGTCCGCGACCATGCAACTTTCCCTGCACTCCCGCGCCCCCTGCGCGACCCCGGAGGCGCGTGCCCACAAGGCGCCGTTCGCCCGGTGTGCCTCGTTGATCCCGGCGCTTGCCGCCGCCCTGTGCCTGGCCTTGCCGGCGCACGCCAAGCCCAAGACCGACCCGGCCGCCGCGCAGGGCGTCGAGGCCGACGCGGGGCCGCACCCAGTGCTCGATCGCATCCGCAGCACGGGCCGCATCGTGCTGGCCCATCGCGAGTCGTCGGTGCCGTTCTCGTACTACGACGCCAACAAGAAGCCGGTCGGCTATGCGCTCGACCTGTGCAAGGACGTGGCCGAAGCGGTGCGCAAGCACCTGGGACTGAAGTCGCTCGAGATCGTGTACCTCCCCGTCACCGCGGCCACGCGCATCGACGCCATCACCAGCGGCAAGGCCGACCTGGAGTGCGGCGCCACCACCAACAACGCCGAGCGCCGCCAGAAGGTGGCGTTCACCGTTCCGCACTACGTCACCGGCACCCGCTTCGCGGTGCGCGCCGACAGCCCGATCGCCGAGCTGCCGCAGTTCGAGAAGCACGTGCTCGTGTCGACCGCGGGCTCCACCCCGTTCAAGACCATCTCGATGGCCAACGACGACCGCCTGCTGGGCATCAAGGTGCAGGCCGTTCCGGACAACGCCAAGGCGATGGAGTTGCTGGCCAACGGCGGCGCCGACGGCTTCGCGATGGACGACGTGCAGTTGTACGGGCTGATCGCCGAAACCCCCGATCCGCACAGGTTCAAGGTGGTGGGCAAGTTCGTCACGGTCGAACCGCTGGCCATCATGCTCAGCAAGGATGATGCCGCCTTCAAGAAGGTGGTGGACGACGAGATGCGCCACGTCATCCGATCGGGCGAGGCCGACAAGATCTACGACCACTGGTTCATGGCCCCGATCCCGCCCAGGGGCGTCACGCTGAACCTGCCCATGAGCTACCTGCTGCGCGACTCGTGGAAATATCCGTCCGACATCGTCGGCAACTAGCACCAGAATGGCGTGGCCCGGTACGTGCTTTCACGAACGGTGTGGGAGTGACTTGGCGCCTAGACTCGATCAAGCCAGCCGCTAGCCGGCCCCTTTTCCCCGCCCGGCCCCATTCCGGGCAACCTGCAAACGTCTCCCTCGAAGAATCAGGAGCTGAAGAATGAAGAAGTCCCTACTGGTTGCCACCTTGCTTGCCACCGCCTTCGTGGCCCAGGCGCAGACCGCCGACACGCTGAAGAAGATCAAGGACACCGGCTCCGTGGTCATGGGCGTGCGCAGCTCGTCCGGCGCCCTGTCGTACACCCTGGGCGAAGGCAAGTACACCGGCTTCCACGTGGAGCTGTGCCAGCGCGCGCTGGCCGACATCCAGAAGCAGCTGGGCCTGGCCAAGCTGGACATCAAGTACCAGGAAGTGACCTCGGCCAACCGCATCCCCCTGGTGCAGAACGGCACCGTGGACATCGAGTGCGGCTCCACCACCAACAACGACACCCGTGCCAAGGACGTCGCCTTCGCCCACACGGCCTACGTCGAGGAAGTGCGCATCCTCACCAGGGTGAACTCCGGCATCAAGGGCATCGCCGACCTGAACGGCAAGAGCGTGGCCACCACCACCGGCACCACGTCCGTGCAGCTGCTGCGCAAGCACGAGCGCGCCACCGGCGTCGACTTCAAGGAAGTGTTCGGCAAGGACCACGCCGACAGCTTCCTGCTGCTCGAGTCCGGCCGCGCCGACGCGTTCGTGATGGACGGCCAGATCGTGGCCGGCCTCGCGTCGAAGGCCAAGACCCCGGCCGATTACCACATCGTCGGCGAAGTCCTGGCGGTCGAGCCCATCGCCATCATTGTGCGCAAGGACGACCCGGCCTTCCTGGCGGCCGTCAACAAGACGATCGACGGCATGGAGAAGTCGGGCGAGATGGCCAAGCTGTACGACAAGTGGTTCATGCAGGCCATCCCGCCCACCAACACCAAGGTGGGCCTGCCCGCGTCGGAAGCCACGAAGAACGCGTGGAAGAACCCGAACAACATGGGCACGGAAGCCCTGGCCGCTTCGGTCAAGAAGTAGGCGCGACGCCGCCGGCGCGTGCTCGCGCAGCGGCGGTTCGCCGCAACGTTTCTCGCTCGCGCGCGGGCCCGCAACACGGGCGCCGTGCGCGTCGCCAATGACCGTCGGCCGCACGATCGGCCGGCACGCCAAGAGGAGAAGAGGGTGAGCGACTGGATCCCGGCCATCAAGGCCAGCACGGAGGTGATGTGCAAGAGCACCACCGACGAGACGATCTACCCGTCCTGTTGGGCGGGCAAGGGCGACCTCACCTACCTCCAGTGGCTGATCCACTCCTGGGGCTGGACGCTGCTGGTGGCGCTCGTCGCGCTGGTCATCGCGCTGGCCATCGGGCTGGTCATCGGGGTCATGCGCACGCTGCCCAACAAGGCCCTGGCCGGCTTCGGCGAGGCCTGGACGGAGATCTTCCGCAACATCCCGATCCTGCTGCAGCTGCTGATCTGGTACCACGTGGTGCCCGAGCTCATCCCGCCGCTCAAGGCCGTGCCGGAGGCGGTGCTGGCCTGCATCGGGCTCGGGCTGTTCACCTCCGCGCGCATCGGCCAGCAGGTGAAGGCGGGCATCAACACGCTGCCCCAGGGCCAGCGCTACGCCGGCCTCGCGATGGGCCTGTCGCTGGGCCAGACCTACCGCTTCGTGCTGCTGCCGGTGGCGCTGCGGGTGGTGCTGCCCACGCTCACCTCGGAGTCGATGAACATCATCAAGAACTCCTCGGTGGCCTATGCCATCGGCATCACCGAGATGATCTACTTCGCCACGCAGGCGGGCGAGGAGACGTCGATGCACATCACGATGTACTTCTGGGTCACGGTGCTCTATTTCATCTCGGCGTTCACCATCAATCGCCTCGCCGCGATGGTCGAGAAGCGCTCGCGCCTGCCGGGGAGCGTGCACTGATGGCACTCACCCTCGACTACGCGTTCCTGACGGCCGACGTCGTCAGGAACAACATCGTCCCCGGGCTGATCTACTCGTTCGAGCTGACGCTGGTGGCCATGGTCATCGGCATCGTCATCGGCACCCTCGTCGCGCTGATGCGGCTGTCGTCCATCAAGGCGTTCCAGCGGTTCGCGGTCGTCTACGTCGACGCGTTGCGATCGATACCGCTGCTGATGGTGATCCTGTGGTTCTACCTGCTGATCCCGCCGGGGTTCTATTCGGCCATCGCCGGGCAGTTCGGGCTCGATCACCGCGCCGAGTTCTCCGCCGTCATCACGTTCTCGATCTTCGAGGCCGCGTACTACTCGGAGATCATGCGCGCCGGCATCCAGTCGGTGTCGCGCGGCCAGGTCAACGCCGGCTACGCGGTGGGCATGACTTATGCGCAGTGCATGAAGCTCATCGTGCTGCCGCAGGCGTTCCGCAACATGCTGCCGGTGCTGCTCACGCAGACCATCGTGCTGTTCCAGGACACCTCGCTGGTCTACGCCATCGGCGCCTACGATTTCCTGAAGGGCTTCATCACCGTCGGCCAGGTCTTCAACCGGCCCGCCGAGATCCTGCTGCCCGCCGCCGCCTCCTACTTCATCCTGTGCTTCGGCCTGTCGATGCTCGTGCGTCGACTGCAAGCCAAGATCCAGATCATCCGCTGAGCGAACATCCATGATCGACATCAAGAACATCTCCAAGTGGTACGGCTCGTTCCAGGTGCTCACCGACTGCACCACCACGATCAACAAGGGTGACGTGGTCGTCGTCTGCGGCCCGTCGGGCTCGGGCAAGTCCACGCTGATCAAGACGGTGAACGCGCTGGAGCCGATCCAGAAGGGCGACATCGTGGTCGACGGCACGTCCATCTCCGACCCCAAGACCAACCTGCCGAAGCTGCGCTCGCGCGTGGGCATGGTGTTCCAGCACTTCGAGCTGTTTCCGCACCTGTGCATCACCGACAACCTCACGTTGGCGCAGATCAAGGTGCTCGACCGCAGCAAGGACGACGCCATCAAGCGGGGGCTGAAGATGCTCGACCGCGTGGGCCTGTCGGCGCACAAGGACAAGTTTCCCGGCCAGCTCTCCGGCGGCCAGCAGCAGCGCGTGGCCATCGCCCGCGCGCTGTCGATGGACCCCATCGTGATGCTGTTCGACGAGCCCACGTCGGCGCTCGACCCCGAGATGGTGGGCGAGGTGCTGGACGTGATGGTGGGCCTGGCCCAGGAAGGCATGACGATGATGTGCGTCACGCACGAGATGGGCTTCGCCAAGCGCGTCAGCAACAAGGTGATCTTCATGGACGCCGGCAAGATCGTGGAGGACTGTTCCAGCGCCGACTTCTTCGGCAAGCCGGACGAGCGCTCGCCGCGGGCGAAGGACTTCCTCTCGAAGATCCTGCAGCACTGATCTCCACGGGCCGCTCAGCGGCCCGTTCGCATTTCAGAGCGTCAGTTCCATGTAGCGGATGTGGCTGCGGAACACCTCGGGCATCTCCACGGGGTAGGGCCGGCAGTCGACGAAGCCCATGGCCACGTACAGCGCCTGCGCCGCCTGCATGAAGGGCAGGGTGTCGAGCCGCACCGTGCCGTAGCCGAAGGCGCGCGCGTCGGCCACCAGGCGCGTGGCCAGCGCCTCGCCCAGCCGATGGCCGCGCGCCGACGGGCGTACGTACACGCGCTTGAGTTCGGCAATGCCGTCGTCGCTGCGCCGCACCCCGCCCATCGCCACGACCTGGCCACCGAGCTCCACCAGGTAGAACGCCCCGCGTGGCGGCGGATCGCCGCAGACCTGGTCGATGACCGTGGGCACGTAGTCGGCCACCTCGGCGCCGAGGATCTCGCGGGCCGTCATGCCCGACATCTTCTCGATCTCGGCGAAGACCCAGTTGACGTACTCGATGTTGATGTCGAGCAGCGCGGCGCGGTCGGCCACGGGGTGCGCGAGGCGGAAGTTGGGGATGCTCAAGAGGGGTCTCCTGCAGTGGACCTTGTCGTCAAGCCTGCCTGCTCGTCAACTTGCTTGTCGCATTGCTTGTCGTATTGCTTGTCGTATTGCTTGTCATCCTGCGCGAAGTCGCAGGATCCAGAATTCGACCATGCCGCAGCAAGGTCGTCCCACCCTGGATTTTCCTTCTCGATCAGGTCGACTTTCCACTGCCTTCCGCGATTCTTGATTTTTTTCTCGAGCGTGATGGCAGCATAGATGTCGTCGCCTTGCACGCACCAGACAAGCAGAGCTACGCCGTATTTGCTGGTGAATGCCTGCACCGTGTGCTGCCGGTGTTGATGCAGGCGTTGGACAAGGTTGCTGGTCACGCCGGTGTAGAGCGTCCCGCGTGGTCGGCTAGCCAGGATGTAGACATAGGCGGACTTGGGCATGCGAATTTCCGGGGCAGGAATTCTGGATCCTGCGACTACGCGCAGGATGACCGATGAGGCGCTACGCGCAGGATGACCGATGAGGCGCTCCACGCAGGATGACCGACGAGGCGCCTTGCGCTGGATCACCGATGAGGTGCCTCGCGCTGGATCACGGATGAGGCATTTCGCGCTGGAGGATCCGGCGAGGCGCTTTGCCCGGAATGACAGGGTTGGCGACAGATGCTGCGCGCGCATTCGCGGGATACGAAGAGGTCTGTCGCAGCCGCAACCAAACTGGTCATCCTGCGCGGAGTCGCAGGATCCACCCCGGCAACAGCGTAGTTTGCCAACGTGGATCCTGCGACTCCGCGCAGGATGACGGCCTTTGGATGGCGGACATGGCGCGGGATGACCAACTCCGCTGCGGCCGGAGTGCGAAAATCCCCGCATGACGACGCTCAACGAACTTTCGATCCAGACGCCCGACGACTGGCACCTGCACCTCCGTGACGGCGCCGCGATGGCGGCCGTGGTGCCTTTCACGGCGCGCCAGTTCGGCCGCGCCATCATCATGCCCAACCTGCGGCCGCCCATCACGACCACGGCGCAGGCGACGGCCTATCGCGAGCGCATCCTGGCCGCGCTGCCCGAGGGCAGCACGTTCGAGCCGCTGATGACGCTGTACCTCACCGACAACCTGCCGCCCGACGAGATCAAGCGGGCCAGGGACGCGGGCGTCGTGGCCGTGAAGCTGTACCCGGCCGGCGCCACCACCAACTCCGACGCGGGCGTCACCGACCTGCGCAAGACGTACAAGACCCTCGAGGCCATGCAGCGCGAAGGCCTCAAGCTGCTGGTGCACGGCGAGGTCACGAGCCCGGACATCGACCTGTTCGACCGCGAGGCCGTGTTCATCGACGAGGTGTTCCGCCCGCTGCGACGCGACCTGCCCGAGCTGAAGGTGGTGTTCGAGCACATCACCACGAAGGAGGCGGCCCAGTACGTGGCCGAGTCCGACGCCCACACCGCCGCCACCATCACCGCGCACCACCTGCTCTACAACCGCAACGCCATCTTCACCGGCGGCCTGCGCCCGCACTACTACTGCCTGCCCGTGCTCAAGCGCGAGATGCACCGCCTGGCGCTGGTGGCCGCGGCCACCTCGGGCAGCGCCAGGTTCTTCCTGGGCACCGACAGCGCGCCGCACGCGTCGGTCATGAAGGAGGCCTCCGTGTGCGGCGCCGGTTGCTTCACGGCGCTGTCGGCGCTCGAGCTGTATGCCGAGGCGTTCGACAACGCCGGCGCGCTCGACAAGCTCGAGGGCTTCGCCAGCCACCACGGCCCCGACTTCTACGGCCTGCCGCGCAACGCCGGCAGCGTCACGCTGCGCCGCGAGGCCTACCAATTGCCCGAGAGCGTGCCCTTCGGCGACGCGGTGCTCAAGCCGCTGCGCGGCGGCGACACGCTGGGCTGGAAGCAGGCCTGAGAACCTGTGAACGAATCCGACACGCCCGCTCGTTCCGCCAAAACGCGCCCGCTCTGCGTTGCAAATGCTCGCCGTAACGCGAGCTACGGCTGTGCTTTGCGCCTTGACCGGACACATTTTGGCGGCCCGCTCGGACGCGCCGGATTCATTCACAGGTTCTGAGTGCGGGCCAAGCCCGCGCGCGGCGGGCGGACTTGGCCACGCGTGGGACAATCCGTCTCGTGGAGCGAGCCAGACCGTCGCTGGTACACCGGCCGAAAGGCTGTACTGGAGGAAGGTCCGGACTGCACAGGGCAGCGCAGCAGGTAACACCTGCCCGTCGAGAGCCGCAAGGCTCGAGGCGAGGATCAGAGCAACAGAGACGAGCCGATTCAGTTCGGGTGAAACGGGCAATCTCTGCGTGCAGCAACATCAAGTAGGCGGACGTCGACCTGGCCCGGGGAGTCCGCGGGTAGATGGCATCGAGCCGTGCTGGCGACAGCCGGCCCAGACGAATGACGGTCACGGTGCGCAGGCCCGCAAGGGCAGGCGCGACGCACAGAATCCGGCCTATCGGCTCGCTTCACAATAAATTCCAGGACGGCGTTCCGCGCGGCGCCGTCGAGACAAGCTTCTCCGCATGAATCCTGACGCCGCCACCCTCTGGCGCCGACCCCGTTCGGCCTTGGCGGCCCTGCTCGCCTGCCTGGGCATGTTGGGCGCGTTCTCCATCGACACGTACATCCCGGCGTTCTCGGGCATCGCGCAGGCGCTGGGCGCCACGCCCGTGCAGATGCAGCAGACGCTGTCGGCCTACCTGTTCGGTTTCGCGGTGATGAACCTGTTCCACGGCGCGCTCGCCGACAGCTTCGGGCGCCGGCCCGTGGTGCTGTGGGGCATCGCCATCTTCACGCTGTCGTCGGCCGGCTGTGCGTTGTCGCACTCCGTGGGCCAGCTCGTGTTCTTCCGCCTCGCGCAGGGCATGAGCTCGGGCGCCAGCATGGTGGTGGGCCGCGCCATCATCCGCGACATGTTTCCGCCCGACGAGGCGCAGCGCGTGATGTCGCAGGTCACCATCTACTTCGGCGTCGCGCCCGCGGTGGCGCCCATCGTCGGCGGGCTGCTGCTGGTGCACTTCGGCTGGCACTCGGTGTTCTTCTTCCTCACGCTCGTGGGCGTGCTGCTGTGGACGATCAGTTGGCGCCTGCTGCCCGAGACGCTGCACGCCACGCAGGTGCAGCCCTTCCATCCGGCGCATCTGCTCAAGGGCTACTGGGAGATGTTCTCCAGCCCGCGCTTCCTGGCGCTGGCGCTGGCGTCGGGCGTGCCGTTCAACGGCATGTTCCTGTACATCCTGTCGGCGCCGGTGTTCCTGGGCGACCTGCTGCACCTGCCGCCCACGCACTTCTTCCACCTGTTCCTGTTCACCATCGGCGGGATCATGGGCGGCGCGTTCCTGTCGGGAAAGCTCGCCGGAAAGATGGCGCCGGAGCGCCAGATCCGCATCGGCTTCACCATCATGTTCACCATCGCGGTGATCAACCTGGCGCTCAACGCGCTGTTCACGGCGCAGGCCTGGTGGGCCATCCCGCCGATCGGCATCTTCTCGTTCGGCTGGGCGCTGATGGTGCCGGTGGTCACCCTGATGGTGCTGGACCAGGCGCCGCTGCGCCGTGGCATGGCCTCGTCGCTGCAGGCCTGCATCGGCAGCGTGGCCAACGCCTTCGTGGCCGGCGTCATCTCGCCGCTCGTGATGCATTCCGCGCTTCACCTCGCCCTGGCGTCGCTGCTGATGTCGTGCATCGGCATCGTGGCGTGGATCTTCGTGCACCGCGGCGTGCTGGATAGCCGAAAAACCTGAAAGCTGTCACTCAACTTTCAGTTGGTCCTGCCGATCTCAAGGGGGCACACCGTCCGTGCGGAGTCCCCTCATGTCGTCACGCTTCTCTTTTTCCCTCGTCGCCGTCGCCACCGTCCAGGCCCTGATGCTGGGCGGCGTGGCGTTGGCCGCGCCTGCGGGTTTGGCGGCGGAGTCGGGTGCGGGCGTCGTCGTCGCCCAGCTCGGTCCTACGTCGCCAGGCTTCAGGATGGGCGTTTCGCGCAGCGAGAACGGCACGCCGCAGGCCACGGCGATCGGCGCGTCACCCATCGACAAGAAGCCGGCATCGGCCAAGGGCGCCGAATGGCGCGGCAATTCCTCGCATCCGTCTTCCGAGAAGGAGGAAGAGGAGAAGGCCGCCGCCAGGAAGGCCGAGGACAAGAAGGGCGACGGCAAGAAGGCCGAGGCCAAGGCCGCTGACGAGAAGAAGCCGGCCGACGCGAAGGCGCACGAAGACGAGGCGCCCCGGACCGCGAAGGCCATGGTCGCCAAGGCCCCGGCGTCCGCCGCCAGCGGCAGCGGCGGCAACGCCATGGACCAGCTGCGCGAGAAGCTCGCCGCCAAGCTGGGCGCCAAGCCGGCGGCCGACGGCAAGTTCGCGATGCAGGTGTCCAACCGCGGCGAGAGCGGCGAGAACGTCATCACCTCGGTGCGCCCCAGCGCCGCCGCCAGCGCCGCCACGCACAGGACGAAGCACGCCGCCGCGGCGGTGGCCGGCGACGCCAACCTCGACATCGCCGCCCACGCCGGCCAGTCGCTGTTGCCCACGCACTGGGACTACGACGGCAACGAAGGCCCCGACGCCTGGGGCAAGCTGCGCCCCGAATTCAACAAGTGCGCGACCGGTTCGCGCCAGAGCCCGATCGACATCCGCGGCGGCATCGCCGTCGACCTCGAGCCGATCAAGTTCGACTACCGCCCGAGCGCGTTCTCGGTGATCGACAACGGCCACACGGTGCAGGTGAACGTGGAGCCGGGCAACTCGATCACCATCATCGGCAAGCGCTACGAGCTGGTGCAGTTCCACTTCCATCGCCCGTCCGAGGAGCGCGTCGACGGCCGCCAGTACGACATGGTGGCGCACCTGGTGCACAAGGACGTCGACGGCAAGCTGGCGGTGGTGGCGGTTCTGCTGGATCGCGGTAGCGCGCAGGCCATCGTGCAGTCCGTGTGGAACAACCTGCCGCTGGAAAAGGGCGACGAGGTGCGCGCCGGCACGCGCATCGACCTGGCGCAGCTGCTGCCCGAGGACAAGCGCTACTACACCTACATGGGCTCGATGACCACGCCGCCGTGCAGCGAAGGCGTGCTGTGGATGGTGATGAAGCAACCGGTGCCGATCTCGGTGGAGCAGGTGGCGATCTTCTCGCGCCTGTACCCGATGAACGCGCGGCCGATCCAACAGGCCGACGGCCGGCTCATCAAGCAGTCGAACTAAGGCCCTCGGGGGCACCGGGCGCGCGCGCGTGGCCTATGCTGGCGCGTGACGCCTTCGCGCGAAGACTCCGTTTCCCGGAACCGCGACGCGGCACGGGAGCCGTCTTGAAGCCCATCCGCCTGTTGATCATCTCCGGCAGCGAACGCGCCGGCTCGTACAACCGCCAGCTTGCCGGCGTGGCCGCGGCCGCGGCTCGACGCGACGGCTGCGAGGTGACCCAGTTCGACCTGCGCGACGCGATCAACGGCCACAGCTGCGCTGCTGTTCGTCACGCCCGAGTACAACGCGTTCCCCACGCCGCTGGTGCTCAATGCGTTCGACTGCATTTCGCGCATCCAGGGCACGGCCGAGGGCGGCGCCGGGCTGGCGGCCACGGGCGGCAAGCCCGCGGCGCTGCTGTCGGCCTCGCCCGGTCCGCTGGGTGGATTGCGTTCGATGAACCTGCTGCGCCAGAAGGCCAGCCAGTAGCTCCGAGCGGCATTGACGCCGACGTGGATCCTGCGCGCAGTCGCAGGATCCACCCTTCGCCAGCGAAAATGCGCCATGGCCAAGAAACCCGCCCCGCCGTCCCCCGCCGTCCTGCGCCCGCCGGCCTTCGGCGCCATCCCCACGTTGAACCAGTTGATGGCGCAGGCCCAGTCGCTGCATCAGGGCGGCCGCCTGGCGCAGGCCGAGCCCGTCTACCGCGAGGTGCTGCGACGCTCGCCGCGCCATGTCGACGCGCTGCACGGCCTGGGCATGCTGGCCTTCCAGGCCGGCCATCCGCAGGCCGCGGCCGACCTCATCGCGCAGGCGCTGGCCGTCGACCCGCAGGACGCCAGCGCGCACGGCAACCTGGGGTACGCGCTGCACACGCTGGGCCGCCACGACGAGGCCCTGCAAAGCCTGGAGCGCGCGCTGGCGATCCAGCCGACGCTGCTGGAGGCGCTGAACAACCGCGGCAACACGCTCAGCGCGCTGGGCCGGCATGACGCTGCGCTGGCGTCGTTCGACGCGGCGCTGGCCCTCCGGCCCGACTACGTGGAGGCCGCCTACAACCGCGGCAACGCGCTGCACGCCGCGGGCCGGCTGGCCGACGCGCTGGATGCCTTCGACGCGGTGATCGCCACGCGCGCCGACATCGCGCAAGCCCACAACAACCGCGCCCGCGTGCTGCAGGACCTGGGCCGCCACGCCGACGCGCTGGCCGGCTACGAGCGCGCGGTCGCGCAGCTGCCCGCGTACGTCGACGCCATCGTCGGCCGCGGCACGGCGCGCCTCGCGCTGGGCCGCCCGGACGAGGCGCTGCCCGACTTCGACGCCGCGCTGCGCCTCGACGCGGGCAAGGCCTCGGCGCACGAGGGCCGCGGCGGCGCGCTGTTCGCCGTGCGCCGCTTCGAGGCCGCGGTGCAGGCGTTCACGCAGTGCCTGGCCCTCGACGCCATGCGCCTGGACGCCCGCATCCAGCGCGGCAACGCGCTGCACGCGCTGCGCCGCCACGCCGACGCGATCGCCGACTTCGACGTCGTGCTGGCTGCCACCCCGGATGCCGCGGGCGTGGCCTGCAACCGCGGCAACGCGTTGCTTGACCTGAAGCGCTACGACGAGGCCGCCTTCGCGTTCGAGCGCGTGCAGGCGCTGGACGAGGCGTACCCGTACGTGGTGGGCAAGCGCGTCTATGCGCAGACGATGGCCTGCGACTGGCGCGGCCTCGACGTCCTCGTCGCGCAGGTGGACCGCGGCTTGGCCGACGGCCGTGCCGTGATCGACCCGTTCGCGTTCGCCGCCATCACCGCCGACCCGATGGCGGCGCGGCGCTGTGCCGAGTTGTTCGCCGCCGACCAGTTTCCGGCGCAGCTCATGCTGGTGGTGCCGGGCACGCGCCTGGGCAACGCGAAGATCCGCGTGGGCTACCTGTGCGGCGAGTTTCGCGACCAGGCCACGTCCATCCTCGCGGCGGAGCTGTTCGAGCTGCACGACAAGACCCGTTTCGAGGTCGTGGCGTTCGACAACGGCTGGGACGACGGCAGCCCGCTGCGCCGGCGCATGGCGGCGGTGTTCGACGAGATCGTCGACATCGCCGCGCTGTCCGACGACGCGGCCGCGCGCGCGATCGCCGATCGCCGCATCGACATCCTCGTCAACCTCAACGGCTGGTTCGGCCTGGGCCGCACCGGCGTGTTCGCGCGCCGTCCCGCGCCGCTCCAGGTGAACTACCTCGGCTTCCCCGGCACGCTGGGCGCGCCCTATCTCGACGCGATCGTGGCCGATGCCGACACGATTCCCGCGGGCGAGGAGGGCGCGTACGTGGAGCGCGTGCTGCGGATGCCGCACAGCTACCAGCCCAACGACCGCCAGCGCGCGATCGCGTCCCCCGTGCCCACGCGCGCGGAGCTGGGCCTGCCCGCGGACTCGGTCGTGTTCGCGTGCTTCAACAATACCTACAAGATCACGCCGGCCGTGTTCGCCGCGTGGATGCGCATCCTGGCGGCCGTCGACGGAAGCGTGCTGTGGCTGCTGGCCGACAACGACGCCGCCACGCGCAACCTGCAGGCCGCCGCGGCCGCTCATGGCATCGCCTCCGAACGCCTGCATTTCGCGCCGCGCATCCGCCTCGACGCGCACCTGGCCCGCCACGCCTGCGCCGACCTGTTCCTGGACACGCTGCCCTACAACGCCCACACCACCGCCAGCGACGCGCTGTGGGCCGGTCTGCCGCTGCTTTCGTGCCGCGGCACCACGTTCCCCGGTCGCGTGGGCGCGAGCCTGCTGCAGGCGCTGGGCCTGGCCGACGAGCTGCTGGTGGACGACGCGGCGGCCTACGAGGCGCGCGCCGTGGCGCTGGCGCGCGACCCCGCGCGTCTCGGCCGCGTGCGCGAGCGCCTGGCGCGGGCGCGCGCGACGGCGCCGCTGTTCGACACGCCGGCGTACGCGAGTGCGTTGGAAAACCTCTACGCCGTGGCACTGAAGGGGTCTGGCATCTCCCGCGTATCCGCGGGCAATGCCTGACCCCGATACCCGGAGCAGCTCGCGATCGGGGTCAGGCATTGCCGCCGAGTACGGCGGAGATGCCAGACCCCTAGCCCCTCTCGCGCCGCAGTTGCACCACCTGCGTGGTCACCATGTGCGACATCACCGACGCCACCTCGGTGGCGTCGAGCGTGGCGTCGTCCACCAGCAGTTCCTGCGCCGAGTACATCACCTCGATGGCCAGGCGCGACACGAGGCGAACGCGGGCCTGCGGCACCGCCGGCCACGCCACGGCGAACGCGGCCACCAGCAGCCCGGTGACGTGCTCGTGCGATTCGATGCGCACCGGCGCCAGCGACGGCACCGCGCGCAGCGCCCGCGTGATCCATTCGCCGGCGATCGCCTTGCGCGTCACCTCCAGCGTGTCCAGGAACAGCTGGCGGATGCGCTGCTCGAACCGGGCCGCGGGCAGCTTCATGGTGGCCGGCGCGGCCCACTGCACCAGCAGCTCGTTCTGGCTCATCATCAGCCGCACGCCCAGCTCGGCCAGCACCGCGTACTTGTTCGGGTAGTAGCGGTAGAGGGCCGGCGGCGACAGGCCGGCGCGCTCGCAGATCAGGTTGGTCGACAGCCGCTCGATGCCCACCTCGCCCAGCAGGTTGGCGGCCGCATCCAGGATGCGCTCGCACGTTTCCAGGGCCCGCGTTTGAGTGGGCGCTCGCTTCCGATCTAGTTCCACGCCGATGGACACGGGTGGCGGCGCGGCGGCGGAGACGTTGGATTTGGGCGGCATGGGTCGGGTGGGGGTGGCTCGGGGGGGGAGTGTATCCACGGTAAAGGCAAGACCGGACATCGCAATACAGTAGCCATGACTATGGTGTTCCTCTATCTATTTGCGCGATACAGGGAAAGCACCAAAGTCAATAACGGTAGCTGTTGCTATCTTTTGAGCTGTCGCGTTCGCCCTTCCGACGCGCCGCCAGCGAGGACTCCATGCACCCGAATCGCCTGCCCCAATCCAAGCCCGTCCTCCTTCTTGCCGCCACGGCGTTCGCCGCGCTCGTGGCGCTGGCCGGTTGCACCCGGTCCGCCACGGATCCCAACGTTCGCGTGGGCGACCTGCCGGTGGACACGGCCTTCGCCAAGAACCTGCAGGAGCAGTTGCTGGACGCGAAGCCGGGCTCGGTGATCACGATCCCGGCGGGGCATTACCACCTCGACCGCGGCCTGTCGCTGCGCGTGAACGGCGTCACCCTCCGCGGCGCCGGCATGGAGCAGACCATCCTGTCGTTCCGCGACCAGGTGGCCGGCCCCGAGGGCCTGCTGGCGCAGGCGAGCGACTTCACCATCGAGGGCCTCACCATCGAGGACACGAAGGGCGACGCGCTCAAGATCAACAGCGGCGAGAACATCGTCATCCGCGGCGTGCGCGTGCGCTGGACGGACGGCCCCAAGACCACCAACGGCGCTTACGGCCTGTACCCGGTCAAGACCAAGAACGTGCTGATCGAGAACTCGCAGTCGTTCGGCGCGGCCGACGCCGGCATCTACGTGGGCCAGTCGAGGAACGTGGTCGTGCGCGGCTGCCGCGCCGAGCAGAACGTGGCCGGCATCGAGATCGAGAACACCATCGACGCCGACGTGCACGACAACGTGGCCACCGGCAACACCGGCGGCATCCTCGTGTTCAACATGCCCAACCTCTCGCAGCCGGGCCACAGCACGCGCGTGTTCCACAACAAGGTGGACGCCAACAACCTGGGCAACTTCGGCGCCAAGGGCACGGCCGTCTCCAGCGTGCCGGCCGGCTCCGGCGTGGTGGTGAACTCGAACTCGCTGGTGGAGATCTTCGACAACGACATCACCAACAACGTGACCGCCAACGTCATCATCTCGAGCTACTTCTCCACCGGTTACTTCAACACCAAGGGCGTTCAACCCAACTACGACCCGTACCCGCGCGGCATCGACGTGCACGACAACCGGTTCGTGGGCGGCGGCGACTCGCCCGACGGCATGGACCTGAAGGTG
>JBBQYL010000086.1:0-18895 GCA_038208735.1 Burkholderiales bacterium | reverse complement strand
CCACGTCGTCGTCGGATTCATGGCCCTCGGCGACTTCGAGCGCAAGGGGCTCGGGCTGCTGCTGCAGGCCCTGGCCACCCTGGGCGAGGCAGAGCGCGACGCGTTGCAGGTCCTGGTGATCGGCGGCCAGCCCCGCGAGATCGCCACGTATGCGGGGTTGGCGCGCCGACTGGGCGTGGACGGCGGCGTCCGTTTCGTCGGAGTTCAGCGCGACGTGCGTCCGTTCCTTTGGTCCTGCGACAGCTTCGCGCTGCCATCGACCTACGAAACCTTCGGCCTCGCCGCAGCCCAGGCCGCGGCGGCCGGGCTGCCGGTGCTGGTGTGCGATGGGGTGCACGGCCTGGAGGAGTTCGTGGCCGACGGTCGCAACGGCTGGAGCGTGCCGCGCACGTGCGAGGCGCTCGCCGCCTGCCTGACGCACCAGGTGGCCAATCGCGAGTCGCTTCCCGCGATGGGCCGAACGGCCGCCGAGACGATGGAGGCTTACGCCCGGCCCGTCTTCCAGGCCCGCTGGGCGGTCACGATCGGGGCGGTGCTGCGAGGTGAGTCGCCGCAGCACCGGCTCGAGCCCGCCTGAGCTCCGCGATGGCGATTTTCCTGGTCACCGCGATTCCTGTCATTCTCGCCATCGCGCTGGCGTTGGGGCTCGCCGCGGGCTGCGTCCTGCAATACCGACTGACCGCGGGCGTGCGCCCGGAGTTGCGCCTGGCGGTGGTGCTGCTGATCGTCGGGCTGGGTGCACTGCTGTCGGTGGCCCTCACCACGCGTGAACTCGATGACGCGAAGGCCACGGGCGCCGTGACGTACGACGACGTGTCGGGGGGCTTCGCCGCTTCGCGCTGGTTCAGCCTGTTCCTGGTGCTGGCCTCTCTCATCGAGGTGGCGCGCGGCTGGGCCGAGGGACGCCTGCGGGCCACCGCCGATCCCGCGCGGCCGCTGTTGTGGACGATGCTGGCCTACTACCTCGGCACCGCGTTGATCCAGGCGGTCGCGTCCGACGTGACCGACTTCTCCTTGCGCAGCCTCTACGTGCCCGTGCTGCTCTCCGCGGTCTGTTGCCAGCGACCTGGTGACCTCGCCCCGGTGTTCGCGTCGGCCAGGCTGGTCATCCTCACGCTGATGCTCGCCAGTCTCGGCGGCATCTGGTTGAAGCCCGATTTCGTGATCCACCGGCCCGAGCCCGGCCTCATTCCAGGCATGGACTGGCGTCTGTACGGACTCACGCCGCATGCGAACGCCATCGGGCCGATCGCGCTGCTGGGTCTGCTCGTGGAGCTCCACGCACCGGCACGTTGGCGGGTGTTGCGCTGGCTGACGCTGCTCTCGTGCGCCGCCGTGCTGGTGCTGGCGCAGTCGAAGACGACCTGGATCGCGATGCCGCTCATGCTCCTGTTCGTCTGGCTGCCGCTGACGCTGGCGCGGGGTGCGGCGGGCGCCGACGCGGTGGGCAGGTTCCGGCGCACGGTGCTGACGCTGTCCGGCCTGATCGTCGTGATGGTGGCGATGGCGGCGGCGGCCGCCGCCTTCGACGTGGTCGGCTACGTGGAGCGTCACAGCGACCTCGTCACGCTGACCGGGCGCACGCAGATCTGGGACATCACGCTGCAGGCCTGGCGCGACAACGTGCTGTTCGGGTACGGCCCCGAGATCTGGGGCGTCGACCGGCAACGCGAATTCCACATGTCCTATGTCGGCCACGCGCACAACCAGGTGGTGCAGACGCTGGGCGAGGCGGGGCTCGTGGGGCTGGTGCTGCTGCTGGTCTACTTCGCCGCCCTGGTGGCGACGGCGCTGCGCCAGTTCGTGGCGTCGCGCGGGATCATCCTGTTGCTGTTCATGCTGATGCTGGTGCGCTGCGTCACCGAGGCGCCGATGCGCTCCGAGGGCGTGCTTTCGTGGAGCACCTTCCTGCACGCGTTGCTGATGGTGATGGCATGCCACTACGCGCGCCTGTCGCGAGCGGCCGGCGCCGCGTTTGAAGCGGCGCATGCAGCCGAACGGATCTCTCCGGGTGGCCTGCCGCGTCACATGCATGTGATGCAGCCCCGCTAATCTCACGACCTCCATGAACGCCGCTATCGACTCCGCACGACTTGCAGCGTACAGCGACACGATGGCCGCGCCCGCGCGCCCCACACGCGTCGCGATGGTCACCAACATCCCGGCACCATACCGGCTTCCGATCTACGAGCTGGTGGCCGCGATGCCCGGCATCGAGCTGAAGGTGTTCTTCTGCAGCGGGCGCGAGCCGGATCGCCGATGGGATCTCGCGCGGCTGCGTGCGCCGCACGCGTTCCTGCGGGAGCGCTTCGTCACCTGGGCAGGCCGCTTCATCCATGTGAACGTGGATGCCTGGCCGCGTTTGCGCGAGTTCGCGCCGGACGTGGTGATCACCACCGGTTTCAACCCCACCCACCTGATCGCATTCGCGCTGGCGCGTGCGCGGGGCGCCGCGCACGTGGCGATGACCGATGGCACCGCGAACTCCGAGGCGAGCCTGAGCGTCGTCCATCGCTGGCTGCGTCGCATCGTCTACCGGCGCTCGCAGTCGTTCATCGGCGCCAGCGAGGGATCGTTCGCGCTGTACCGCCAGTTCGGCATCGCCGAGTCCGGCCTGTTCAAGTCGCACCTTTGCGCCGACAACGTGGCGTTCGCCGCGGCGATTGTGCGGCGGCGTGACGTCGACCTGTTGTTCAGCGGTCGCTTCGTCGCCAGCAAGTCGCCGCTGTTCGCCATCGAGGTGGCCCGCGAGGTGGGGCTTCGCATGGGTCGCCGCGTGGTGCTGGTCCTGCTAGGCGCCGGCGACCTCGAGGGCGAGATGCGGCGGGCGGCAGACAACGCGGTGCGCTGGGTCGATGCGCGCTTCGGCGGCCATGCGCGCCAGGCCGATCTGCCGCTGCACTACGCGCGCAGCCGGCTGCTGTTGTTCCCGAGCGCAGGCGAGCCCTGGGGGGTGGTCGCCAACGAGGCCTGCGCCGCGGGCGTGCCGGTGCTCATGTCGCCGCACGCGGGCGCCGCGGACGACCTCGTGCGCGACCACGACAACGGTCGCGTGCTCCCGCTCGATGTCGGCAGGTGGGCCGAGGCCGCGGTGGCGCTGCTGCAGGACGACGTGACGTGGCAGCACATGTCCAGGCGCTGCATCGCGCGGGTGCGCGACTACACGTACTCGAACGCGGCGGCCGGCATCGCCGCGGCCGTCGCGCATGCAGTGCGGGCGGACGCGGCACCATGAGCCGCGAGCGCGTGCTGCTGGTGCACAACGCGTACCGCCTGCCGGGCGGCGAAGACAGCGTGGTCGCGGACGAGGCGGCGCTGCTGGCGCGCAAGGGTCACGAGGTGATCGAGATGCGGCGAGACAATCACGAGGCCGACGGACTCGGCCGCCTGCGCCTGGCCGCGCAGACGCTCTGGTCGCCGCGTACCCATGCGGACACGCTGGCGCTGCTGCGGCGCCATCGGCCGTCGGTCGTCCACGTGCACAACACGCTGCCGCTGGTCTCGCCGTCGCTCTACTGGGCCTGCGCCGAGGCCGGCGTCCCGGTGGTGCAGACGCTGCACAATTTCCGGCTGGCCTGCCCGCAGGCCATGTTCCTGCGTGAGGGTCGCGTCTGCGAGAGCTGCATCGGCCGCACCCCTTGGCCCGCCGTGCTCCACGGTTGCTATCGGGGATCGCGCACGCAGACTGCCGTGGTGGCGGGCATGCTGGCGCTGCACCGTGGCCTGGGAACCTGGCGCGACAAGGTGACCCGCTACATCGCGCTCAACGAGTTCTGTCGCGCGAAGTTCGTGCAGGCCGGACTGCCCGCCCGGCGCATCGTCGTGAAGCCGAATTTCGCCGACATCCCGCGCGCCTCGTCGCCGGGAGCGCGCCAGGGCTTCCTGTTCGTCGGTCGGCTCGCGCCGGAGAAAGGCATCGACGTTCTGGCCGAAGCGTGGCGGGGGTGTCCCGGCATGTCGCTGCGCGTTGCCGGCACCGGGCCGCATGTCGCGCCGTTGGAGGCAAGAGCGGGCGTGACGCTGCTGGGGGCGCTCTCGCAGCCCGATGTGCAGACGCAGATGCGGGGCGCGGTCGCGCTGGTGCTGCCCAGCCTGTGGTACGAAAATTTCCCGCGCACGCTGGTAGAGGCCTTCGGCGCCGGCCTGCCGGTGATCGCGAGCCGGCTGGGCGCGATGGCCGAACTGATCGAGCCCGGCGTCACCGGCCTGCTGTTCGAGCCCGGCGACGCTGCCCAACTGGGCGAGACGCTGCGCTGGGCCGATGCCCACCCCGAGGCCATGGCGCGGATGGGCGTCAACGCGCGCGAGCGCTTCGATCGCCTGTATACGGCCGACATCAATTACACGCGACTGATCGAGATCTACCGCGACGCGATCGACGAGACGGTCGCACTCGAAAGCACGCATGCATGAATTCCGTCAACGCCAGGACGTCATCGGCGCCAAGATCGACGTCGTCTACTGGGGCGGAGCCATCGCCACCCTGCTGCGCTGGGCCGCGGCGCGAGAGAGCCGCTATGTCTGCGCCTGCAACGTGCACTCGGTCGTCACGGCGCAGCGCGACGAGCGCCTGGCGGCCTCTCTGCGAGGCGCGGACATGGTGGTGCCCGACGGCGCGCCGGTGGCCTGGCTGATGCGAAAGAACGGCGTCGAGGCCCAGCAGCGCGTGTCGGGGCCCGACCTGATGTGGCGCTATTTCGCGGCCGCCTCGGTCTACGGGGAATCCATCTTCCTGCTGGGCGCCACGCCTGACACCCTCGCGCGGCTGCAAGCGCGAATCGTCGACGCGTTTCCGGGCCTGCGCGTGGTTGGGACGCACTCGCCACCGTTCCGCGCGCTCGACGCCGATGAGGACGAGGTGCTCGTGCACCTGCTCAACGACTCGGGCGCCAGCACGATCTGGGTCGCGCTCGGCTGCCCCAAGCAGGAGATCTGGATGGCCGAGCATCGCGACCGTATCCGCTCGGTGATGGTGGGCGTCGGCGCCGCGTTCGGGTTCCATGCCGGCACCGTGCGACGCGCGCCGCATTGGATGCAGCGGCTCTCACTGGAATGGCTTCATCGCCTGCTCAGCGAGCCGGGTCGGCTGTGGAAGCGCTACCTCACCACCAACACCTTGTTCATGGTGGCCGCGGCGCGCCAGCTGCTCGGGTTCTGATCAGCGGCTGCGGCGGCGACGCCCGATCGCGGCCAGCGCGGCGAAACCCGCAACCATCATCATGAAGCCCTCCGTCTCCGGAACCGCCGACACGATGAGCCCGCGGATGGAACCGGCCTGCGTGGTGGCGGTGCCGATGATCTGCCTCGCGTCGTTGATGCCGGCCGCCACGAAGCTGGTCACGCCCGGAAACAGCGTGCTGAGGTCGCTCATCTTGCCGTTGCTGTAGAGGAATGAGTGCTGCTCCGTGCTGCCGGCGCGGGTGGACATGCCGATCACGTCGCCGAACGAGTCCATGCCCAGCGCGTAGCTGTTGGTGCCGCCCAGCGTGCCCAGGTCCGTCATCTTGCCATCGGCGAAGATGAACGCGTGCGTGGCGGCGTTGCCTGCCGTGGTGGCGTTGCCGATCACCGCACCTGACGAATTGATCGCCACCGCGACGCTCGTCGTGCCGCCGAGCGTGCCGATGTCGATCATGCTGCCACCCACGTACTCGAACGCGTGCTTCGAAGCATTGCCGTCGAGCGTCGAATTGCCGATCACGATGCCCGAGCCGTTGATCGAGACGGCCGCGCTCGAGGTGCCTCCCAGCGTGCCCAGGTCGGTCATGCCGCCCTGGGCGTAAAGGAACGCATGGCTGGCCGCATCGCCGCTGATGGTGGAGTTGCCCACCACCTGGCCGGCGTTGTTGACGGCGATCGACGAGCTGCTCGTGCCGCCCAGGGTCTTCAGATCGGTGATGCGGCCCCCCGTATAGGTGAACGCGTGCGTGCTCGCATTGCCGGCCTCGTTGCCGTAGCCCACCACCTCGCCGCTCGCGTTCATGCCCGTCACGTAGGTGCCGTTGCCACCCAGAGAGCCCAAAGGGTTGAACTTGCCATCGGCATAGAGGAAGGCCTGCGACGATGTAGAGCCCTGGCCCGCCACCATGCCGGCCGCGTTGACGTAGTACGAGCCGCCGGAGGTGCCGTTGAGCGCGCTCGCGTCGGCGATGCTGGAGCCGCTGTAGCTGAATGTGCCGACGCCCCCGCTGGCGACGAACCCTTGGCCGATTCCGTAGCCGGTGGCCGAAGGCGGGAGCGGGCCGACGAAGCTGCCGTCCAGGGCGCCGAGGTCGGTGTAGCCCCAGCCCGTGCCGCTGTCCGCCGATGCGGGGAGGCAGGCGCATGCGCCGGCCAGGAGCAGGGCGGATGCGAAGGGCGAACGAAGGAACGTGTATGTCATGGCGCTGTGCTTTCGACGGACGGCGCACGCGCCCGCGGCATGCGGACGCGCCTCGAGCGCCAGCCTGCGAGCCTAAGCGGATGCGTTGACATGGCGGTGTCCCCCGCACGGCCCGGGGCATGCCGTTCGGCCTATGTCGCGATGCGGGTCGCGATTCACGCCGCGTCGCACAAGCCGGACATCATCCGTCCGTGCCCCCCGGTACGGAAAGATCCCACGTGAACGAGTCAAGACCAGCGGCGCCGGCCGCATCCTTTCGACGCAAGCTCCTGCTGGGCGTCCCTTTCGGCGTCGCCGCGCTGCAGGGGTGTGGCGGAGCCTCCGCCGCCCCGGCGCCAGTCCCCGCTCCTGCGCCGGCACCTGCGCTTCCGCCGGTGACTGCCGTCGGCAGCTGGGCCGCGCGCCCGTCCCCGGTCGCCTCCGCAGGTCTGGCCATCCTTGTGCCGGACGTTGGCTCGCGCGGTTCCCTCTGGGTCTCCGACGGCAGCGCCTGGGTGCCGGCGTCCAATCCGCTCACCTTGGCGCGCAAATTCAGCAACGCGCGCATGGATGCCTCGGTGGGGCCGTTCGCCGACGTCTTCCTGGACAGCTTCACGGTGCCGGCCTACGTGATCGGCCCGGCCTCCGGCCTGCGTATCACCGCAGCGTATTCATTCCCCGGCGGCGGCATGGCCCCGAAGGCGCCGCAGATACGCGCCTACGTGGGCGTTGGCACCTACGCCTCCAGCGCGACGCCCTTGCTGGACACCCGCGGACAGTTCGCGACCCAGGCGACCGTGCTGCTCAACGTGACGCTGCAGAACCGCAACGCCATGGCATCCAACCAGATTCGGCCCGTGGACTACGGCTTCGGCGCGAGTCCCAATGCCTTCGTCAACTCGACGATCGACTTCACGCAGGACGTGACGATCGGCTTCGGCGCGCTGAACAATGCCGCATCGACGAGCCCGGCCGACCAGCAGGTGCTCGAGTGGTTCAGCGTCGAGATGATCGCCTGAGGACACCGCCGCGATGCCCGTGATCGTCCCCCTGGTGCGCGCCGGCGCCGTCGTCATGCCGATGTCGGTGCCGGCCGGCAGCGTCGGCGTGAGTGTGTCGGGCAACGCCTACGTCTTCGACATCGTCGACGACTTCTTCTCGCTCGACATTCCCGCCCGGCTGGGCGTCAGCGTGCTGTCCACGCCGCGGGTCGTGGACTCGCGCTTTGCGGGCATGCACTACCACGCGCGCCGCCCCACTGTGTCGTATGCGCTGGCACGCAACGTCGACCTGCAAGGATGCATGTGGTGGGCCATCGCCGCGGGCGGGCGCGGACTCTACGACTGGACGGCGCTTGACGCGTACGTGGGTGACGCGGCCGCCGGCGGCCGCGACATCATCTTCAACTTTGCCGGCACGCCCACGTGGGCGTCTGCGCGGCCCGGCGAGCCCGGCCACTACGCGCCGGGTAGCGATGCCGAACCCGCCGACATCGCCGACCTGGGCGCGTTCGCCACGGCCGTCTGCGCGCGCTACGTGGCTCGCGGCACGCCAGTCACCGCCTTCGAGATCGGCAACGAGCCCAAGTTCGCAGGCGGCGGCGGCGTCGCCCAGGGCAACTACTTCACCGGCCAGCCGCAAGCGCTGGCCGCGATGGCGCGCGCGATCCATCAGGCTGTGAAGGCGCAGGATCCCGGTGCGCTCGTGCTGTCGCCGTCGCCCACGGGGCTCGAGTTCCCCTGGGTGCCGGGCGACACGTCGGGCACCGACCACCTCGACCGCTTTCTCGCGGCAGATGACGGCAGCGGCGGCCAGGGCCGCGACTGGGTCGACGCGATCGCGTTCCATGCGTATTCGCACGACGGCACCAACAACGTCCTCGCGATCCCGCAGATGGTGGCCAACGTGCGCCGCTGCATGGCGCTGCACGACCTCGCGGGCCGCCCGATCTGGATCACCGAGACCAGCGCCATCACGCCGGCGCTGGACACCTTCGTCGCGCAGCATCAGCAGGACTACATCGCGCGCACGCTGTTGCTGGCGCTGGGATGCGGGGTCGAGCGCGTGGTCTGGTACGCCTGGGACGATCCGCTCGGCTTCGCTGCGCAGCCGGCCGTCGTCGCGCGCTGGGACGCGCTGGTGGTGCAGCTTGCCGGAGCGACGCTCTCGATGGTCAACATCCTGGGGATGCGGCGCGTGGCGGCGGTGGTCGACGGCGTGCGGATGCTGGTCTGAACCCATGGTTGCGTAGTCTGTTCGGCGTGTTTCGCGCGCTTGCGGCAAACGACCATGTCACGTTGAGCACAAATACTGCGACGTCTGCTGCAAATGCAGCCTTGTTCTTTTTGTGCAGGGGCCTCACGGCTCCATCTGCCCGCAGCTACCGCCGCAGCGGCCCCCCTAGGAGGGCGTGATGCCAGCGACAGGCCCGTCAGGTGGTCGAGTTCTCGAAACAACGACTTCCTCATATTTAGGAGAGACCATGAAACTGAAACTCATCGCGGCCGCCATCGCCCTGACCCTGAGCGCCGCCTCGCACGCCACCAACATCGTCCTGCCTACCACCGCCGGCGGCAGCGACGTGCTGCTGTCCGTCTGGGAACAGGGCGCCGCCGGCGCCCCCGACCAGTCGTTCACGCTGGACACGGGCATCAACATGGCGGCCTTCCTGGCCAACCCGACCAGCCTGTCGGCCACGCTGCTGTCCACAGACTCGCTGTGGAGCAGCTTCCTGGCGTCGTCCAACGTCGCGTCCCTGCAATGGGCCGTGGAAGCCTCGGGCAAGGTCTTCTCGCCGAACCCGGCCGACGGCACCGGCAAGCAGCCTTCCATCCTGTCCACCATCACCGCCGGCACCACTGCGGCCGCCACCGGTCAGTTCACGGTCGTGATCGGCGGCATGAACACCCAGAACCAGTTCTACATCAACGCGCTCAACACCAATGCGAACCCGCTGGAAAGCGTCAACGCGAAGGGGACGAATGCCTACTTCCAGGGCCTGCAGATGGACAGCTGGAACCTGCAGACCAACGGCGTCAACGGTCCGTGGACGGCTTCGAACGCCCTCGGCACCAGCGCGGAGGTCCTGCAGCTGACCAACAGCAAGAACTCGCCGGACGTCGGCTACAGCAACCTGCTGGCCGGCACGATCAGCTTCGCGCAGAGCGGTGCCAACTACGTGCTGTCGTACAACGTGGCCGCCGTTCCGGAAGCCCCGGCTTCGACGATGGGCCTGGCCGGCCTGGGCCTGCTGGCCTTCCTGGCCGTGCGCCGCAAGAACGCCTGAAGCGTCCCCTCCTCCTCGTCTGAACCGCTCCGGGCCGCCCGCGGTCCGGAGCCAGGAGCCGAGTCCTGCGGACCCGGCTCCTGGTTCAACTCGCCCCCGTTTTTTAGGATTGCCATGAAATTCCATCATCTCGCCGTCGCCGCCGCGGCCGCCATCGGCGCTACGTCCTCGTTCGCCACGACCTACGACTTCCACCTCTCCGGCTCGTCGGCCCTGCAGAAGGTGATTCAGCAGTCGATCACCAACAACTGCTCGTCCTTCGTTCCGAACAAGGGCAAGAACGGCAGCGCCGCCGCCGGCAACGACGACAACGCCGATGGCCAGTCGCAGACGCTGTATGTCTGCACCGTGAGCCCGACGGCCTCGTGGGGCGCGCCTTACACCGGCGCCGGCAACATCGTCAACATCTACATGAACACCCAGGGTTCGGCCTACGGCGTGTTCCCGGTGGCCAACGGCACCCCGATCAAGTTCATCAACGCGGCCACCTGCGCCGCCAGCCTGTGCACGGGCGTGTCGCTCGTGGCCCCGGACGCCGGCGTCTCCGACGTCGAGCCGACGCTGTTCAACGACATCGCCAACCACCCGGTCGACACCACCGGCGGCGCGTCGCAGGTTCCCCCGTTCTCCGCCGCGAACCCGGCGCCCGCGGGCACCGCGTTCCCGTCGCTGTTCGCCGGCCAGACCGTCTCGTCGTCGTCGTTCGCCTCGTCCAGCATCGCCGCCACCCAGACCTTCGGCCTGGCCGTGAACGACACGCTGCTCGCCGCGCTGCAGGCCGAGCAGGGCACCACCGGCGTGCCGACCGTATCGTCGTCGGCCTTCGCCACGATCTACGCGCCGAACTACAGCACGGGCAGCATCGGCAACTGGCTCCCGCTCCTGCCGAACTCGTCGGCCGCGGTGCAGAACCACCAGGTCAACATCTGCACGCGCCTGCCGGGCTCCGGCACGCGCGCCTCGGCGCAGGCGTTCTTCCTGCAGGCGCCGTTCAGCAGCTATGGCCAGTCGTTCGCCACGGCCGCCAACGACAACACCGGCGACCAGAACAGCCTGAGCGACACCATCTCGCAGAACAACGCGGGCACGTACGAGATCTCCGAGTACGACAACTCCGCCGCCGTCATCGGCTGCATGACCGCGTCGACCGCCAACAGCGCCTACGCCATCGGCCTGCTGAGCACCGACCGCGCCTCGGGCGGCACCACGGGCCTGACGTTCGTCAACCTCGACGGCTCCGTGCCCAACTCGAGCGCCGCCAAGTTCGGCAAGTACCAGTGGGTCTACGAGGCCTACTACCAGGTGAGCAAGACCGCCGCCGACGCGCCGTTCGCCAACGCCTTCCTGGCCGCGTTCAAGACGCCCGCCAACATCCTGGCCCTGGGCGGCGCGAGCCTCAACGGCGTGATGGCCGCCGCGGCGAACTGCCCGGTCGTGCCTTACAGCGGCAACGCCGCCGAAGCCGCCGTGTGCTCGCATGTGAGCCGCTCGGGCAACTCGCGTTCGGCCCTGGTCTACGTCAAGAAGTAAAACGCCGATCCCGCGTCGCCGGTGCAACGCCGGCGATTCAACGGATCTTTCGAAAGGCGCCCGCGGGCGCCTTTTTTTCTTCGCGTCCGCACGGCCGATGCGCCGAACGGCCTATATCGATTCACCACCGGTTCATGGCCGGGCTGGAAGATGTGCCATGACCTTTCTTCCACGGAGCTGCCTCTGGGCGGCTCTTTCTCTTTGCGCGGGCGCCGCGCTCGCGCAGGGCAATCCGGCTCCGGCTCCGTTCCAGGCGGCCGCCGTGCCGAGCGCGCCGGATGCGCCGCCGCACTTCGACATCCTGGAGTTCGAGGTCGAAGGCAACAGCGTCCTGTCCGACGAGGCGGTGGAACGCGCCGTCCTGCCGTTCCTGGGCCCCGACCGCCAGATGGACAACGTGGAGGCCGCGCGCGCGGCGCTCGAGAAGGTCTACCAGAGCGGCGGCTACCTGAGCGTGTTCGTGGATGTGCCCGAGCAGCGCATCGAGGGCGGCATCGTGGTGCTCAACGTCACCGAGGGCCGCGTCGAGCGGCTGAAGGTGAGCGGATCGCGCTATTTCTCCCAAGGCTACATCCGCACCCATGTGCCCGAGCTGGCCGAGGGCAAGGTGCCCAATTTCAACGAGGTGCAGCGCCAGTTGGCGGCGGTCAACCGCACGGAGGAGCGCCGGGTGCAGCCGCTGATGCGCGCAGGCATCGCCCCGGGCACCGTCGACACCGAGCTGAAGGTGTCCGACAAGCTGCCGCTGTTCGGCAGCGCCGAGATCAACAACCATGCGGCGGCCAACACCACGCCACTGCGGCTGTCGGCCACCGCCCGCTACGAGAACCTGTTCCAGCTCGACCACAGCGTGTCGCTGACGCTGGCCACCGCGCCGGCGCATCCGTCGCAGTCGCGCGTGGTGTCGCTGAACTATGCGGTGCCCGGCGCGGATCAGACGACCTGGGTCGGCTACGCGCTGAATTCCGACAGCAACGTGGCCGCGGTGGGGGACGTCAACGTGCTGGGCAAGGGCACCACCGTGGGACTGCGCTGGATCCGTCCGGTCGGCACGATTGCGGAGCAGTCGCACAGCGTCACGCTGGGCCTGGACTTCAAGGACGTGCAACAGCAGACGACCGCGGGGGGCGCCACCATCTCCACGCCGCTGCGCTACCTGCCGCTGCAGGCGGCCTACAGCGGCAGCTTCGACGAGGGCGCGGGTCGATTGACGCAGCTGAACTTCACTTCTACGCTGTCGCTGAGACGCGTCCTCGCGCACACCGTGGCCGCGTGCCCTGGCGGCGCGGCCGACCAGTTCGCATGCCAGCGCCAGGACGGTGATGGCAGCTTCGCCACCCTGCGAGGCGACCTGCGCCAGTCGTGGCCGCTGCCGGGCGGCTGGGGGTCGCTGCACGCGCACACCGCGCTGCAGGCGGCCACCGGCCCGGTGCCCAGTGGCGAGCAGTTCTCGATCGGCGGCGCCGAGACCGTCCGCGGCTACTACGAGGCCGAGGCCGCCGGCGACCGCGGCATGCTCGGCTCGTTCGAGTGGCACAGCGCCGACTTCGGCGACGCGCTCACGCGCTGGACCCGTCCCGCCCCGGCCACCACCACCCCGTGGTCGCAGACCTACGTGCTGGCCTTCTTCGATGGCGCGCGCGAATGGGTGTTCGACCCGGCCACCGGCCAGGCGCCTCATCGCGCGCTGGGCAGCTACGGGATCGGCCTGCGCGCGCGCTGGGCCAAGGCGGTCAGCGGCGAATTCGATCTCGCCCGCCCGTTCCGCGCGACGCTCGACACGCCGGCCAACGAATCGCGCGCGAGCTTCCGGCTCGCGGTCGACTACTGAGCCTGTGCTCACCTGGATGGATCCTGCCATGACCTCTCGCCCCGCCATTGCCCGCCCGCAGCCCCGGTCGCGCGTCTCGCCGCTCGTGCTCGCGATCCTGGCGGCGTTCCCCGCGGCGCAGGGCGCGACGGTGGCGCGACCGCCGGCGCCTCCAGTGGCCGCGGTGCCCAAGCCCGCGGTTGGATGGGTCGTGTCCACGAGTATGCCCAACGCGACATCGACGCTGATCAACTCCCCCCCCAACGCCGCGGGCGGCGTCAACCAGACGATCAACCAAGCCAGCCAGAGCGCGGTCTACAACTGGACGAGCTTCGACATCGGCGCGGCCAGCAGCGTCACGTTCAACTACCCGAGCGCCAACGGCAGCTCGCTCAACCGCGTCACCGGCAGCCTGGCGCCCAGCGCGATCTACGGCATCCTGCGCTCGCAGTATGCCAATCCGGATCCGAAGAACCCGACGCCGCTGGTGGGCGGCTCGATCTACCTCGTCAACGCCAACGGCATCCTGTTCGGCAAGACCGCGCAGGTGGACACCGGCGCGCTGATCGCGTCCACGCTGGACCTGCAGAACGCCGACTTCCACGCCGGCCTGTCGCAGTCGATCAACAGCACCGGCTACACCTTCGGCCCGTTCGCGTCGGTCAACGGCACGCCGGCCGGCCTGCTGCCCGGCGCCGACAACTTCGTGCTGGTGGATCCGGGGGCGCGCATCACCACGGCCAGCGGCGGCCGCGTGTTCCTGTTCGCCAACAACGTGGTGCAGAACGCCGGCACGATCACCACGCCCAACGGCCAGACCGCGCTCGCCGCGGGCGACCAGGTCTACCTGAACCTGCCCACCAACGAGGTGATGTACGCCTCCGAAGTGAACCCGCAGATCCCGGCGGTCAATGGCCTGCTGGTCGAGGTGGGCAGCGGCAACGGCAGCGTGGCCAACCTCCAGGGCGGCATCATCAACACCCCCACCGGCAACACGACGCTGGTGGGCATGGCGGTGAACCAGAGCGGCCGCATCAACGCCACCACCAGCGTGTCGCAGAACGGATCGGTGTTGCTGCTGGCACGTTTCGGCGCGCAGGGCGGCCTGGGCGGCGGCGTGATCGTGAAGGAGGCCACCCAGACCGGCACGCTCACGCTGGGGCCGGCCGTCACGGTCGACGGCGTGGCCAACGGCGTCATCGACATCGAGCCGGACACCACGCCCGACGCCAAGGGCCACGTGGCCACGTCCAACGCGAACTCCGCGTTCACGGCGTCGCGGGTGGAGCTGGAAGGCCACACCATCGAGCTGCAGTCGGGCGCCAGCATCATCGCGCACGGCGGCGTGGTGGGCGTGCGCGCCGAGACCACGCCCTTCTACGTGCAGAACGGCGTCGTGGGCGCAGCCGACTACGACTACGCGGCGTTCACCGGCGACAGCGCGCGCCTGGTGATGGCGGCCAACGCGACGATCGACGTGTCGGGCACCACCGACACGTCCGTCTCGGCCGGGCGCAACTTCGTCACCACGGCCCTGCTGGGCGCCAGCGACCTGGCCGACGCGCCGCTGCAGCGCACCGGACCGGTCTACCGCAGCGAGCTGACCTTCGACGTGCGCTCCGCGGTGCCGATCCTGGGCGACACCTCGGCCTACACCAAGGCGATCCAGAAGACGGCGGACGAGCGACTGTCGGCGGGCGGCTCGATCAAGCTGTCGTCCACCGGCGCGGTCGTCACCAACTTGGCGTCCGCGCTCGACGTGTCGGGCGGCGCCGTCAACTACACGGCCGCGCAGGTCAGCCCGAGCCAACTCCTGGGCAGCGACGGCAAGGTCTACTCGTTCAACCAGGCGCCCGCCGGACTGGCGTACACCGCCGTCCTGGGCGCGGGCAGCGGCACGCTCGATCGCTGGGGCGTGGTGCCCGCATATGCGCCGTCGCAGGTCAGCACCGGCGTCGTCACGCCGGGCTACACGGCCAGCCAGGCCGGCGGATCGCTGAGCGTCGTGAGCGCGCTCGCCGTGCTCGATGGCCACATCGCCGCGCGCGTGATTCAGGGCGCGCGCCAGACTGCCGGACTGGACCCGGCGGCCGCCGCCTCCCGCCTCACGCTGGGGGCGCGCACGAACGGCAGCAACGCGTTCGGCAGCAGCGACTTCACCTCGGCGGGGCTGGTCAGCGTGGACATCGTCGCCACACCGGGCACGCTGGCCGGCGACTTCTGGTCGGCGCCGCTCCACGCGGCCTTGCCGGACACCAGCCGCATCGCCGCGTCCACGCTCAACGCGAGCGGCATCGGACAGATCCACATCACGGCCAAAGACGGCATCGCGACACGTGCCGGCGCCGATCTCGTGCTGCCGGCCGCCTCCGTGGTCGACCTGGCCGCCGGCGGCACGGCGGGCATCGAGCTGGGCGCCGACATCCGCAGCGCGGGCGGCAGCGTCAGCGCCACCACGCGCTCGTTCGACGCGCAGGGCCCGGTCGGATCGGTGGTGCTGGACGCCGGCCGAACGATCGACGTCTCGGCCACGTGGGTCAACCGCGCCATCGACGGCGCCACGGCCATGGCGGCCACGGCGGGCGGCTCGGTGACGCTCAGCTCGGGCGCGGCGCTCGACCTGCAGGACGCGTCCACCATCGACGTCTCCGGCGGCGCCACCGTCAGCACGGCCGGCAAGGTGGCCGGCAGCGCAGCGGGCAGCGTCACGCTGCAGAGCAACCTGGTGCGCGCTGACGATGCCGACGCCGCGTCGGCGGTGCACATCGGCGCACACCTGGTCGCGAACTCGCTCACCACGGGCGGAACCCTGACGCTCAGCGCCGACAGCATCGCGATCCAGCCCGGCGCCCTCCTGGGCGGCGTGGCGGATGGCGCGGCGGTCGGCTCGCTCGTGCTCTCCAACCAATTCTTCCAGCAAGGCGCGTTCAGCAGCTACGTGGTCGACGCGCTGAGCTCGGTGGTGGTGGGCGCCGGCACCACGTTGCAGCCGCAGGCGGTCAACTGGATCGCCACGCCCGCGGCCGCGACCATGCCCACCGGAACGCGAACGTCGTCTTTCATGAGCCTGGGCACGCTGCCGGACGCGCAACGCCAGCCGGTCAGCGTCACGCTCAGCGCCGCCTCCGCGCTGGGCAAGGCCTACGGCCAACTGACGCTGGCCAGCGGCGCCAGCATCGTGGCCGACCCGCGCGCCTCCGTGACGCTCGCTGCGGGCCTGGGCCTCGACATCGGCGGCCGCATCGTCGCGCCGTCCGGCAACGTCACGCTGGACCTGGTCGGCTCGACGCAGGTCGACAAGCCCGCAGCCGGCACGCTCACGCTGGGGCCGCGCTCCGTCGTCGACGTCTCCGGCGCCGTGCTGCTGCAACCGCAGACGGGCGCGTTGCCCACCGGCCAGGTGCTGGCGGGCGGCCATGTCGCGCTGGGCATCTCGCGTAGCGCGTGGCTCACGCCGATCATCATCGCGCCGGGCGCCGTCATCGACGCGGACGGCACGTCGGCGGTGCTGGGCGTCACCACCACGAACGCCGCCGGCAGCACCGGCGTCGTGGCGCAGTCGGTGGCGAGCGCGGGCGGGTCGATCTCGATCGCGGCCAACCACGGCGGCGTGCTGGCGGGCAGCCTCCACGCGCTGGGCGGCGACGCCAACGTGAGCGGCGGGGCGTTCAACCTCAGCGGCGCGCCCGTGGTGGTGGTGCAGCAGGCGACGGTGACCGGGTCGGCGCCCGTGGCCGACGTCGTGGCGGTGTCGGTGTCGGCGCAGGACCTGGGCCGCAACTTCTCCGACGTGAGCCTGCAGTCTGGCGGCGAGATCCACTTCGACGGATCGAGCACGCTGGCCATGGCCGGCAACCTGGCGCTCGACGCGCCGGTGCTGACCGCGACGCCGGGGCACGCCAGCGTCGTGCTGTCCGGGGCATCGACGCTCGTGGTCGGCGCCAGCTTCCAGCAGGTGCCGTCCATGCGCGGCGCGTTCGGCGGGGACGCCACGCTGTCGTTGTCCGGCGGGCTGGTCGAGCTGTTCGGCCAGCAGGCGCTGCAGGGGTTCGGCCAGGTCGGCATCGCCGCGGCGTCGGAGTTGCGCCTGCAGAGCGTCACCGGCGGTCCCTCGCCGCAGGGCAGTCTCGCCGTGCAGGGCGCGCTGACCTTGAGCGCACCGCTGATCGTGCCCACCACCGCCAGCGCCTGGACCTTCGACGCACCGGGCCAGCAGGTGCTGATCACCGGCGGCGACACGCATGCCGTCGCGCCGCTGAGCGCGGGCGGCAGCATCGCCATCGACGCGGCCACCATCACCACGGTGGATCCGGACAACGCCGCCGCGGTGGGCGTGGTGCGCGCGCCGTTCGGCAGCATCGTGCTCAACGCCACCGACGGCGTCACCATCGGCGCCGGCAGCCTGCTGTCCGTCTCGGGCGCGGGCATGACCTTGCCGTTCGGGCAGACCAATGGCGGCGCCAACTGGAGCTACGGCGGCGTGCCGCTGGCCGCGCCGCCCGTGAAGTCCATCTCGCTGAACGCGCCCACCGGCGCGATTGACGTGGCGGCCGGCGCGACGCTGGACCTCTCCGGCGGCGGCAATCTGGTGGCGCAGGAGTTCGTGCCGGGCGTCGGCGGCTCGAAGAATATCTTCGCCGGCGCGGCTAACGGCGCCTTCGCCGTCGTGCCCACGGCCAGTCTCTATGCGCCGCAGGATCTCGACGTCCTGCAGTATCAGCGCGATGCGAGCGGCCAGTCGGCGTCGCTGCAGCTCGGGCGCGACATCACGTTCGGCGCCGGCGGCCCCATTCCCGCGGGCACCTACGCGATCCTGCCCGCGCAGTACGCCACGCTGGCCGGCGCGTTCCTCGTGACGCCGGCGGCCTCCAGCGCGCCGCTCGCACTCGGCGCCTCGGTGCGGCAGACCGACGGCTCGGTGCTGTTGGGCGGCCGCGTGGCCGAGGCTGGCACCGGCTTCGGCGCTTCGCTCACGCAGTCGTACAAGGTGCAGACGTCGGCCCAGGCGCTCGCGTACAGCGAGATCGACCAAGCCAATGCGAACACGTATTTCGGCGCCCAGGCCGGCGCGGCCGGCCACGCGGCGCCGGCCCTGCCGACGGACGCCGGCACCCTGGCCATCGCGGCCAACCAGCTCCAGCTCCAGGGCAGTACGCTGTTCAAGCTGCCGACGACCACCACCGGCGCGGGCGCGTCGGCCATCACGAAGACGACCGGACGCGGCGGCGAACTCGACATCTCGGCGGCCGACATCCAGGTTGGCGGAACGGCGGCGAGCGGCGTGCTGGCGCTCGACGCGGCGGAGCTCGACGCCACCGGGGCCGCCACCATCGTGCTGGGCGGCCACCTCGATGCCGCCAGCGGCAAGCTGGACGTCGCCGCGCACAGCGTGGTCATCGACAACGTCGGCTCGGCGCTGACGCTGAACGACCTGGTTCTTGTCGCCACCGACGCCGTCACGCTGATGCCGGGTGCGGTCATCACGGCCCCGGCTGCGCCGACCACCGGTGCCGCCGTGGCCGCGCCGGCGCTGACGCTGTCAGGTGACGGTGCACTTTTGCGCGTGAGCAGCGACAGCGCGGCCACGAGCGTGCGTACTGACGCGCAAGGCGACGCCGGCGCGCTGTCCATTGGCGCGGGCGTGAAGCTGGCCGGCGGCGCCATCACCGCCGAGGGCACGCTGACGAACGCGATCGCCGGCGACGCGACGCTCTCCGCGCAGGCCATCACCCTCGGTGCCGGCCGCATGGCGGTCGGCGACGTGCCGGCGGGCGGCACGTCCCCCGACACGCTGTTGCTGACGTCGGCGCTGGCCAGCCAGGTGGCGGGAGCGCAATCGCTGACGCTGCGCAGCGCCAACGGGCTGGACGTCTACGGGGCCGCCACGCTGGGCGGCACCGCGGTGAAG